>CAUFWM010000004.1 GCA_959596505.1 uncultured Collinsella sp. | reverse complement strand
TTCGCGCGGCCTCGATGGTACCGCGCTCGCGGGCGATCCAGTAGTACTCGCCGACGATGCCGAGCGTGTCGGCGCCGTAGGGGAGATAGGTCGACAGCTGGTGCAAAAGCGGGCCGGGGCAGAAGACCTCGGTTGTGAAATCGACGGGGAAGTCCTCGGGGATGGCGGGCGCTGCGGGTGCGGGGGCCGGTGCTGCAGCGGGGACCGGAGCCGGTGCGGGAATCTGGTCATAGACAGGTTCGGATGCGGACTCGATGACGGGTGCAGACTCAGGCACCGGTTCCGGCTTAACTGCGGAATCTGTCGGTTCCACGGAGACGGATGTGTCTTCAGTCTCGGTTTTGGCATCGGCTTGCGGGGCGTCCTCTGCCTCGACAGGCAGCTTTGCTTCGACCGGCGTGGATGCCATGGTGGTGATGCCGGCGTTTGCGTTCTCGGGGTCATAGACGACCGTAAGCGAGATGGCGGGCTGCGGTGTCTCGGGCTCCGGCGCCGACTCGGTAGCGTCTTGATCGGCGGGTTCGTCGGACTGATCGTCCTCGGCCTCGTCGCCAAAGACATCGCTGTTTTGGAACGCAGGCGTCTCGGATTGGTCAGCGGCTTCTTCGGTTGTCGACTTGGGAGCCTCGTTGAGCTCCGCAGCGGCTTCCTGTTCTGACATGACTTCGGGATCGGTCATGGCGGCGATTTCGGTTTCGGTTTCTACTGCTACCTCAATAGCGACTTCGATCTCTGCCTCGGGCCCGGGCTTCGGCACAGCTTCAACCACGGGCTCGGGCTCGGGACGCTTAACGTGCTTGGGGCGTACAGCCTTGAGGTCTTTCTCGCCGCGCTTTTTCTTTTTGTAGGACTGCTTGGCACCCTTGGCAGCCCTGGGCTTGTCCTCGCCTTTGGCAAGGGCGGTATCCCAGGCCTCGTTGGCGATGACGGTGGCATACAGGCGACCGCCCTTAAAGACGGTCAGCTTAATGCAGTCGTCAAGCTCTTCGAGCAGCTCGCGCGTGGATTCGAAGCCCAGGTCATAAGCGGTCATGTCGCCAGCGGTGAGCGCCTCCTCGACCTGTGTCATAAACGTTTGCTTGCCACACCCAATCGCATCGCGCAGCAGGCGATACAGATAGATGTGGTTGCCCAGCGATAGTGTGGGCCTAACTATTGTCTTGCTCATGGCAAATCTCCTCTTTACACACCAAAGCATCTTACCATCGCATGGGGCTTGCCACCTCGGCGCCCAAAGCAAACGGGCGCGACCGTTGCCGGTTCGCGCCCGTTATGCAGGTCGGTTATCTATGAGAGGCAAACGTGCTTAGTTGCCCGATGTCGTGCCTTGGCTCGAGCTGTCAGATGCCGTGCCGGACGCGGTTCCGCTCGAGCTGTTGGTGTTGCTGTTGTCGGTAGATCCCGTACTCGGTGTATTGCCATTCGCCTGGTCGCCCGTGCTCGGTTGAGAGCCGTCAGTCGTTTGGCTTGAGTCAGTCGTGCCGGATTGCGTGCCGCTGTTGTTCGCAGAGGAATCGACGCCCTGCGATTGGTTTTGGGTGTTCGAGGACGAATTGGCAGAGGTAGAACTGTCTTGCGTATCGTCCGTCTGTGCCTGCTGATCCTGCGACTGGGTGTTGCCATTTGCATCGCTCTCGGTCGTGCGCGACGACAGGATTGGCTCGGGACGCTCGCCCAGACCCTCACCGGCGGTGGTGATAAGGATGGCACCGGTGCAGGTGATGACCGCGACGATGGCGATGACGATCGAGAAGACAATGACCTTCTTTTGCGTCTGGCTGCGCTCTGCCGCCGCCTTGGCGCGCAGGCTGTTGGGGGCGACGCGCGCCGTGGTCGCGCGCCCCGCAATCTGGCGCATCTCCTGCGTAGTCGCGGCGCCGCCCAGGTGCTCCTCGGCATCAAACTCAACGGGCTCATAGGCGCCGGCGGGGTAGTCGACGGCGGCGTGCGTACCTTTGAGGGCTTCGGCGCTGGCAGAGATAAAGTGGCGGTAGATCTGCGAGGAGACAACGGTGATGACCGAGCTCACGGCGGCGCCGATCACCGATCCGGCGATACCGATCTTGGAGGCAAGCGCAACGCTCGTGGCGGCAGCTGCGGCGCCGGCGACGATCTGGGGAATGGAGATGTCGTCGAACAGGCCCTTTTTGGGCGCGATGGCCATGGTCTGTCCGATGGAATGGTTCTCGTGCACGCCGTTGTTGAGCGATGCCGGCGTCATGACGCGCGTGCGCGGCGCGTCGGTGTACTTGGTTGTCATACGGGGTCCTCCCGGTGTAAATCTGCTTCGTTTCGTGTAGCCATCAGGGTACCCACCAGATGTGAATCGTACGTGACATTTAACAGATACCATCAACTCATCAAGGGGGCTTGCTGTCTTTGGTGCGATAGCTTGATGCTAAACTGGATTTACGATTGCGAGGTGGTTTACGTGATGTACCCGTATATGACATTCGAAGACGGTACCGAGGTCATTCATTCTGACCTGATTGAAGATGGCGATATCGAAAAGGTTATCGTGCATTTTGAACGACCGACGGCAGAGGGCTTCGACTCCGCTCGCTGTGAATTGCCTTCCTGTTCGTGGACTGACTGGGAAGGGCATTTTACTCAGAGTGAAAAACGAGCTTTCGAAGAGTGTCTGAGCAAATAATTTAGATTAGTTCGAGTTTAGTTCGAATAAAGAAACTGAATGCGATGACCTAAAGCGTATGCATTTTTAGTATTAGATGCGTATGAAATGGAGGATGTGAATGGATGAGCTAATAGACTTTAAAAAACGATTTCTCAAGAATGGCGAGCTGGTTTCAATTCCAAAAAAGGAAAGCTATAAAAGAATCATGCTGCTATGGGCCGTCTCTTTCTTTGAATTAAATACAAGTTATACGGAGCTTCAGGTTAATCGTGTGCTGTCACAGCTCTATCCTGATTATGCCGTGTTGAGGCGGTACTTGGTTGATTATGGATTCCTATTAAGGGATGAACGAGGCCTGAAATACGAGGTTAATCGTGATGTTCACGGTATTGAGAACTAGCCGTCCGGTTCGGGTCCTATATATTGCTAGAGGGATAAGCGAAATAGGCAATTGGTGTGCGAATATTGCTTTGCCAATGCTGATTTACGAGGTAACTCACGATGTTTCTGCAACTGCTTTGATGGTCTGCTGCAGATTTGCCCCCTCTCTGTTTTCAGTTGCGCTCGCGCAGCTGCCTCAGAAGATGGGTATCGGGACACTGCAGGCCATGAGATTGGCAGACTTAATTCGCGCGGGATTATTCGTTTGCTATATTTTTGTTGATAGTAAATGGAGTATGTTTGCTATTACGTGCGCGGTATCGCTTTGCCGAACGGTAGAAATGCCCTGCTTTTACTCGTTGCTAAGAGCCAATACGAATAGTATCAATCGCGACGTAATTAATAATTCGTTTGGGTTCCTGCAGAATTTGATGATGGTTCTGGGGCCAGTTGCCGGCGGTTTTGTTGTCGCTCAATTTGGGGCGGAGGCTGTTCTTGCATTAGACGCGCTTTCTTTTGCCGCGTCGTTCTGGTTGCTGCGAGATGTTCCGTCGGTTATCGAGGTTAATGATAAAGAGGGAATAAGCAAAAATGAAAAAAACAGGACTGCATTTAGTGATCTTAGCGCGAAGCACTTGGCAATTGGTTTCCTATTAATCGATATTTCTAGTGGCGTGGCATTCGGCTCTCTGAATTCTCTTTTGCCAGCTATAGCGCAATTGCAATTTGACTCGTCATCTATACAATACGGATTCCTTCAGAGTAGTCTTACAATCGGACTGTTGTTCGGAAATACAATATATGGTCGTTTAATCAGTGGTTCCGATTGCGTTAAATCATATTGTTTTGTGACGTATCTTGCGCTAGGTGCGTATCTGGCGTTTGGCTATCGCTATGCGTCTGGGATATCGTTTATTTTCCTTTTTATCGTCGGTGCCGGAAACGCCATTCAAGATGTGCTTCTCATAACATCGCTGCAGGATTTGGCGAGAGACGGATCTGAATCGATAAGCCTGTTTTCAATTAGGGAATCTTTGCAATCGGTTGCTGTTGTTATTTCAACACTTCTTGTTTCGCTGTTCACGAGCATCGCGATGTTCTCAATTCTCGTTACAGGACTTGGTGTATTTTCAATTATGATGGTAGTTGTGTTTCAATTGAATTATTTGCGAAAGATGTGACGTTGATATGCCTAAAACGCTTTTAGTATTTCCCCCAGGATGGAGCCCAGTGGGGCCGTATCTTGCCTTGCCTGTTTTGAAGTCATATCTTCAAGAGGTTGAACAATACAAAGTTGACATTGTTGACTTAAACGTGGAATTTTACGATGACCTCCTATCTTTTAGACATGTCGAAGAGTGCTGTAAAAGGTATCGGGAATCAAAGGATTCGTTTAGTTCGAATGTTCAATTAACAATCGAGTTGATACAAAAGTCGGCACTTAATGTTGACGAGGCAAAAGATATTTTCAGATCGAAGAGATACTTTAATCTAAAAGAAAGACAATATGCTGAAAACATTTTTAGAAATGCACTCTATATCATAAATCACGTCTCATATGGAGTTAAATACACGTTCAACTCCATAGATCTGCCCTATGATTATTATTCGACACCAGAAATAATGAAATCGCTTGCGGATACCTTGCATAATCCGTTTATTTCCTTCTATGAAACTGCCTTTCTTAAGCGTATTCAGAGGGAAAAAATCGAGTTTATTGGGATTTCGGTGAGCGGCTGTTTCCAATTGATTTCTGCAGTTACGTTAGCGAAACTGATTAAAGAAGAATGTCCATCTGTTAAACACGTCTCATTGGGCGGCAATTACATTACTCGTTTAGCAGATGACTGCATGAAAGAATGGCATCCCCTTTTTTGAATACATTGATTCGATAATGATGTATGACGGCGAAGAGCCGCTTGCACGTCTTCTTGAGGCTCTTGACTCTGGTGATGACAATCTCGACTGTGTTCCAAACCTTTGCCATGCTAAAGGTGGAAAGATATATAAAAACCATCGGATTGAGCAAACATTTATCAACGATACAGTTCCCGATTTCGATGGCTTCGCCCTTTCTAAATACTTCATGCCTGAGCTAATATTGCCGGTTTATTCCTCTAGGCAGTGTTTTAATCATTGCGCCTTCTGCACCATTCCCGGTGCTACCGGTGGTTGTTACCGAAAGATGCCTATATCGAGAGTATTTGAAATAATGTGTCGGTTAAATGAAAAATACGGCACGAGAGTTTTCTCTTTTGTGGATGAAACATTCGAAGGCAAAAGAATGGAGCAACTCGCGGATGAAATAAACGCATCGGGAAAAACGTTTTTCTGGCATGGAGAAACGAGGTTCTCTCCAACCCTAAGTACAGACGTTTTTAACAAGATATACCAAAGCGGATGTAGGCAGATTCAGTTTGGCCTCGAGTCATACAACCAAAGAGTTCTTGATCTAATGAAGAAGAACACGAGAGTTGATTGGATTGATCGCAATATCCATGATTGTCTCAATGCGGGTATTCCTGTTCATCTATTTTTTATGATTGGCTTTCCGACCGAAACTAAAGAAGAGGCTCTGAACACCTTAGCTTATACAGAGAATGTTTTGAATTATTCAAAACAGGTATGTGGTGTTCCATATTCCACGAGAGGATTTACGAATTTTGGTCTCGTTATGGGGTCGGATGTTTGGAATCATCCCGATAAGTATGGTGTCTCTGTAATGCCGAAGTCCCAATATGAGGATTTGCGCCTCGAAGTGGATTATGTTTCAGGCACTGGTTTAACTTTAAATGAAGCAAAATCCTTATCTGATGAGCATCATATTGATTTTTATATGCAAGAGGTCATAAACGGTAGCGACACAATTGACTTGCCCCAGCGGCTTCATATTTCAGAGGTGACCTGGATCCTAGATTCTATTCACGCTGTCAGGTATAAGGGACATTTGACCAAAGTAAAGCGACGGCTAACTAGTCTAAATCCAGCTGATCGAATCTGGCTGGATTCCAAGACCTCTGTAGTGCTCGTTGAGCCATTTGCCTACTTCTATAATTCTGAATACCATCATGTCTATGCTGTTTCCCAGTTGGTATACCTTAAGTTGGCCCGTTTATTGGAGGCCGACTGTAGCATTTCTCTTATTCTTGATCAGGGCGACCTCGAGCTGACGAGGGCGATAGAAGAGCTGTTGCATTATGGATTGCTGAATACAAATATCGATGCCGATTATGTAATGCACGATAATGGTTTTCAATTGGTTAAAAGTTCGTTTGTTAAAGAAGTCGGACGCTCAAAAGAGGGGTTAAGAGTACTGCTGAGTTGTGCCACCCATAGAATGTGTGCGGTTAATGATTTTTCGTTCGCTTTGCTTTCGTTGTTTGAAAAGCCGATTACTAAGAACGAGGTGCGCGACATTTTGAAAAAAGAGGGACTATCGGCAAACGAGGAGCAATTAAACAAGTTGGTTGATAATTGCATGAAAGCAGATATACTACAACTGATTAGATAGAGGAGGTTTCTACATGGACGTTATTAACAAAGATCTCTTGGAGCAACTGAAAGAGTCTCAGGAAGAGGGCGTCGTGGTAGAAGTGTTCGACTTTGAGGACTACATGGATAAATTCTGCCATTAGTTTCGGAATTTACTTGCCTCGCTTAAAGGAGAAGTCGATTATCGATTTCTCCTTTTTTAATTAAAGATATTTTTGGAATACATGCTCTTAGCACAGGTTGGCGTCTCAGTAAACTGGGAGGTTGCTTTGGCTAGTTAGAGATATGTGAACGTCCGTTAGACTGAATCTCAGGGTAGAAGGGGCCTCCAGTGTCCAGATCAACAAGGCAATGCTGCGTTTCGGCTAATAAGAACGACGGCTTTCTGCGGGTCGCGGCGGCGTCGCCGCGGATTCGCGTGGCCGATGTCGAGGGCAATGCCGAGGTTGCGCTGGCGGCTGTTCGCGAGGCTGCCGAGCGCGGCGTTCGCGCGTTGGTGTTGCCCGAGCTTAATCTGTGCGGCTATACCGCGGCCGATCTGTTCCATAACCGCACGCTGCTGCATGCCTGCGAGGCGGCACTTGTGCACATCCTCGATGAAACCCGTGAGCTGCCGATTGTCTTTACCATCGGTCTTCCCGTTGCAGTTGCCGAGAATATCTACAACTGCGTCGCCGTGTGCTGCGCGGGCGAGCTTTTGGGCCTCACGGCCAAGAAGTATCTGCCCAACTATGGCGAGTTCTATGAGCGCCGTTGGTTTGCTCCGGCACCTACCGATCCCGTTTGGCTTGAATTTGCCGGTCAGGGTCCGGTCCCGCTGGGTTCGGGGCTTGTCTACCGCTGCTGCGATGAGGACGCCAAGGATTTGGTACTCGGTATTGAGGTTTGCGAGGACCTGTGGGTGCCAGCGCCTCCTTCGACCGAGATGGCGCTTGCCGGTGCCACGGTGATTCTCAACCCCTCCGCTTCCGACGAGATCATCGGTAAGGCAGATTACCGCCGCAGCCTTATCTCTAACCAAAGCGCGCGCCTGTACTGCGCCTATGCCTACGCGGATGCGAGCGAGGGCGAGTCCACGACCGATATGGTCTTTGCGGGCGAGAACCTTATCTACGAGAACGGCTCCAAGCTTGCCGCGACCAAGCTCCTCACCTGCGATATGGCGGTGGCCGATGTCGACCTCGACCGTCTGGTTGCCGAGCGCCGCCGCTCGACGACGTGGACGCGCGCCGACGATGCGCCGGAGGCCACGACCGTTGAGTTTTCGTTTGAGGGCGTGTTGGCCGAAGAACCTGTCCTGCGCGATGCCTGCGATATCGACCGCGTTTTTCCGCGCGCGCCCTTTGTGCCGGCCGATCATGGCGACCTGGCCGAGCGCTGCGAGACCATCCTCGACCTGCAGACCGCGGGCCTCAAGACACGCCTTGCCCACACGGGCACCAAGGCGGCTGTTATCGGCCTTTCGGGCGGCTTGGACTCCACGCTGGCGCTGCTTGTGACTGTGCGTGCTTTCGATGCACTGGGGCTGCCGCGCACGGGTATCACGGCGGTCTCCATGCCCGGCTTTGGCACGACGCACCGCACCAAGTCCAATGCCGAGTCGCTCGCCCGCGACCTGGGTGTCTCCTTTCGCGAGGTTTCGATTCATGCGGCCGTGGAGCAGCACTTTAAGGACATCGAGCACGATCCGGCCGTACAGGACGTGACCTACGAGAACAGCCAGGCGCGCGAGCGTACGCAGATTCTCATGGACCTAGCCAACCAGGCTGGCGGCTTTGTCATCGGTACGGGCGATCTGTCGGAGCTGGCGCTCGGCTGGGCTACCTATAACGGCGACCACATGAGCATGTACGCCGTCAACGCGAGCGTGCCCAAGACGCTTGTGCGCCATCTGGTGCGCTATGCGGCTGATGTCTTTGGCGGACGTATTGCCGAAACGCTGCTCGATATTCTCGATACGCCGGTGTCGCCCGAGCTTCTGCCGCCCACGGGCGACGGCGAGATTGCGCAGAAGACTGAGGATTTGGTGGGCCCGTACGAGCTGCACGACTACTTCCTCTACTACCTGCTGCGTTTTGGCTTTGAGCCCGGCAAGATCTACCGCATGGCGCTCAAGAGCTTCGAGGGCGCCTACGACGCCAAGACCGTCCACACGTGGCTGCGTACGTTCTATCGTCGCTTCTTTGCCCAGCAGTTTAAGCGCAGCTGCCTGCCCGATGGTCCCAAGGTGGGCTCGGTGACGCTCAGCCCGCGCGGCGATTGGCGTATGCCGAGTGACGCCAGCTCGCATCTGTGGCTTGCGCAGATCGACGCACTCAATCCAATTGACTAAGGTTGGCTAAATTGAACCAATACGGGGTTTGCAAGCGTTACACTTTTGCAATCTGATGGCCCGTATCGCGCGGCGCTCTTGTCGGAGCGCCGCGTTTTTTATATCGAAAGGTGGCACCATGCAGGCATCGCAGCGTCTCGACCGCTTTGGCGCGGAGGTCTTCGCCTCGCTCAACAACAAGCTTCTCGCGCTGAAGGCTCAGGGCAAGACCATTTACAACATGAGCGTGGGCACGCCCGACTTTAAGCCGTACGACCACGTGGTCGAGGCACTCACGCAAGCAGCCCAAGATCCCGAGATGTGGAAGTATGCCCTGCGCGACCTGCCCGAGCTCAAGCAAGCCGTATGCGATTACTATGAGCGTCGCTTTGGCGTTTCGGGCATTACGCCGTCCATGGTGCAGTCGTGCAACGGCACGCAGGAGGGCGTGGGCCATTTGGGCTTGGCCCTGCTCGATCCGGGTGACACCATTCTGGTTCCCGATCCGTGCTATCCGGTCTTTGAGGCGGGTGCCAAGATCGCCGATGCCAAGCTCGAGTACTATCCGTTGGTCGCCGAGCATAATTACCTGCCCTATGTGGCGGGCATCGATCCCGAGGTGGCCGATCGTGCCAAGTACATGATCGTGTCGCTGCCCGCCAACCCGGTGGGCTCGGTGGGCACGCCCGAGGTCTACGAGGAGATTATCGCTTTCGCCCGTGAGCACGACCTGCTCATCGTCCATGACAACGCGTATTCCGATATCGTGTTTGACGGCGAGCCGGGCGGAAGCTTTTTGCAGTATCCCGGCGCGCTCGAGGTGGGCGTGGAGTTCTTCTCGCTCTCCAAGTCGTTTAACGTCACCGGTGCGCGTATCGGCTTTTTGGTCGGCCGCGAGGACGTGGTCTCTGCCTTTGCCAAGCTACGCAGCCAGATCGACTTCGGTATGTTCTTCCCGATCCAGAAGGCTGCTATCGCCTGCCTGAACGGTCCGCGTGATGAGGTCGAGGCGCAGCGTTTGAAGTACCAGGAGCGTCGCGATGCCCTGTGCGACGGTCTTGAGGGCCTGGGCTGGGAGCGTCCCAACGCGCATGGCTCCATGTTTATGTGGGCCAAGCTTCCCGGTGGTCGCACCGATTCCATGACGTTTTGCGAGGAGCTCATGGAGAAGGCCGGTGTTGTGGTGACGCCGGGCGCGAGCTTTGGTCCTTCGGGCGAGGGACACGTGCGTATGGCACTGGTTTTGCCGCCCGACCAGATCGCTTTGGCTGTCGAGGCCATCCGCGAAGCGGGCCTGTATTAGAAAGCTATTTCGGCTCGTCAATAGCTCGAAACCGATTTCGTGCAGTTATTTTACGAATTCTGCAAATAATTTCGGCAAACGGTCGATATTTGGCTGCGAATAGGAGCATAATCAAAGTCCCGATTGGATGTATTGGGATTACGGCAAGCCGCTCGGGTCGTTCCCGGGCGGCTTGTTTGTGGAGAGAGATGGGAGTTTCTAATGGTTAACGAGAAGAAGGTCGCTATTGTCGGCTGCGGTTTCGTCGGTTCGTCTTCGGCGTTCGCGCTGATGCAGAGTGGTCTGTTCTCCGAGATGGTTCTCATCGACGTGGACAAGAACCGCGCTGAGGGTGAGGCTCTGGATATTGCGCACGGCATGACGTTTGCCGAGCCGATGAAGATCTACGCTGGCGATTATTCCGATGTCGCCGACGCCGCCATGATCGTCGTCACCGCTGGCGCTGCCCAGAAGCCCGGCGAGACCCGCCTGGACCTGGTCAACAAGAACGTTAACATCTTTAAGTCCATTATCCCCGAGATTAAGAAGTCCGGCTTCGACGGCATTCTGCTCATCGTCTCCAACCCGGTCGACGTTCTGACCTACGCCGCCATCAAGATGTCCGGCCTGCCCGAGGGCCATGTCATCGGCTCCGGTACCGTGCTCGACACCGGCCGTCTGCAGCAGATGCTCGGCGCTCACGTCGAGGTTGACCCGCGCGACGTTCAGGCTTATGTCATGGGTGAGCACGGCGACTCCGAGTTTGTCGCTTGGTCCAGCGCCCAGGTTGCCGGCGTGCCGCTGAACACCTTCTGCGAGCTTCACGGTCATCTGGAGCATGAGGCTGCCGAGAAGCGCATCGCCGAGGACGTCAAGAACTCCGCCTACACCATCATCGAGAAGAAGCACGCCACCTACTACGGCGTCGCCATGGCCGTTAAGCGCATCTGCACTGCCGTCATGCGCGATGAGCAGACCGTTCTGCCCGTTTCCTCGCTCATGGTGGGCGAGTATGGCCTGTCCGATCTTGCCATCTCCATGCCGACGGTCGTTGGCCGCGACGGCGTTGTCTGCCGCGTCCCCGTGCCGCTGAACGATGGCGAGCAGCATGAGCTCACCGCCTCTGCAAAGGCCCTCAAGGACATCATCGACAGCGTCGACTTCTCCTGCTAAATCAAGCTTGCTAGAGCAAAAAGTTACAATGAAGGCGTCCGGGTCCACACGGCCCGGGCGCCTTTTTGGTGCAAGGTAACCTGACCCCAATGCACCATAGTTGATGGGAGGGCCATGTCGGATTCGCCTAATTTTTTGACCTATGCCCAGACGGCGTTTGATCCGTTTGAGGAGAGGCCGTTCTGCGCGGTGGATAGCCTCGTCTTTGCGTGGTTGTCCTATTTGCGTTTGCCGGGTGATATGGCGGAGCTGACGAACTGGCAGGGCCTAGACGTACGCGAGCTGCTGCGTGCCGAGTGCTACCGGGACATGATTGACGACTTGTGGGATCCAGAGGGGAGCAGGGCCTTGTTGGAGGCCGTGGCAGCAAGCCCTCGCTACCGTGGCGTGCACGTTTGCGGCTATCGTGCCGTGAGCGATGTGGTGGCGACAGAGCAGTTTGCAGCCATGGCGTTCCGGTTTCCGGCGGGGTTTAGCTATCTTTCCTTCCGGGGGACCGACAGCACGATTGTGGGCTGGAAAGAGGACTTTAACATGGCGTTCCGGTATCCTGTGCCGGCCCAGGAATCCGCGGCGCGTTATGTGGACGAGGCGGCGGATGCGATTGACGGGCCGCTTTTGTGCGGAGGTCATTCCAAGGGTGGAAACCTTGCGGTGTACGGTGCGGCGATGTGCTCCGATGTCGCCCGTGCGCGAATCGAACGGGCGTATTCCCATGATGGTCCGGGTTTCGTCGAGGAGTTTCTGAACGGCAACGCCTTTGCCGATCTTTCCGGTCGAATCGACAAGACGCTACCTCGGTCGTCGATCTTTGGCATGATGTTCGAGACGCAGGAGGACTATGCCATCGTTGAGAGCACCGAGTTCAGTCTGCTGCAGCACAATCCCTTTAGCTGGGTGGTTGATGGTCGCGACTTCGTGTACTGTGAGCGCCTGTCCGCCGGTGCTCGATACGTTGATGGCTCCATTCGCGAGATGCTGCTTGCAGTTTCGCCTAGCGAGCGCGAGCGTTTTGTAGATGCGTTGTTCTCCGTGTTTGAGGCTACGGGTGCTGAGCGGTTTGCGGATATCGCTGGGAATCTGCGCGAGAGCCTGCCCGTGATGCTCCAGGCTGCGCAAGGGTTTGACAAGGATACGCGACGCTTTGTCTCGCAGACCATCGTGGCAATTCTTAAGTGTGCGCTGCTGCCCAAACGACCCCAGATCGACATGCCCGCCGCCGGCAAGAGTTTGGCAGAACAGCTCGAGGCTTGGCAGTCCGAGCTCCTGCGCTAGCCATTGGTGCAAAGCAGCCTGTCCCCGATGCACCAATCTTCGATGCGCCTGGGGCGGGCTCGACCGCTATACTGGTTCGTGCCGAAATCGATCTAGAACGGAATGCCGTATATGAAAATCAATCACGCGATTCTGCATATCCTGGACTTTGACTCTGCCGTCAACGTTATGAGCCAGCGCGAGCTCGATACCGAAAGCCGTGCCGTGCGCAATTTCGTAACCACGCATCTGCGCCGTGCACGCACCTCGGCCGACAATAAACGCGCCACGTTTGCCGAGAACTCTGCGTTTGGCGGCGAGCTCAAGGGCTATTTCTTTGGCGAGCGCGAGTTCGTGGACCTGTCGCAGCAGATTGCGGAGTTTATCTCTTCCGAGCTCACCAAAGCCGAGAAAGCCGAGTCCACCGACGTGCTCGTGGCCGATTTTGACGACGATGAGGATGCCCGCTGGTTTGCCGTGATGCTGCTGGGCTCCAAGCAGGCTTTTATGCACGAAGTGGGCCGCGAGGAGGGGGAGGTGCGCAACGACATCGCGCGCCACTACGCCATTCTGCCGAACCCCTCGCAAAAGGTGCCGAGCTATGCCATCGTGCGCGCAAGCACCATGGAGATCGGCTACGTGGACAAGAAGCGCAAGATTGCCGGCGAGGATCGCATGCTCATTCCCGACGGCCTGCTGCAATGCGACACGGGCGTTTCGGGTAAGGAGGTCATCGACACGGTGACGCGCGTGGTCGAGGAGGTCGCTGAAGAGCACGGCGCCAACACGGCCGTAGCGCTCGCCAAGGTCAAAGCCGCCGTTGCCGAGAAGGTTGAAGACGACGAGGAGCTGCCGCCTTGGGATATCGTCGATGAGGTCTTTGAGGACGAGCCGGTTATCAAGGAGAGCGTGCGTGCGGCGCTGACCGAGGAGAAGGTGCCCGAGCGCGTGCCCGTGGAGCGCAAGCAGGTCGAACGCGCGGCCGTGCGCAATCACAAGATTTGTACCGACACGGGCATCGAGATCAGCTTCCCGGCCGAGATGGGTTCGAACTCCGAGTATATCGAGTTCGTCAACGAGCCCAACGGCCTCATCTCCATCGAGCTCAAAAACATCGGGTCAATTGAGAATCGATAAACTGCGCTTGAACTTCAGACAAAGCAAAGGCCGAAACCCTTCGGGACTTCGGCCTTTTTGCTTGGAGCTGAATTGAGTTGCAGACTGAGCATATGTCAGCGAAAACGCCCCTAGGCGAGCAAGGTGACGTGAAAGAGGAGGGAAGCGTACTTCGGTACGCGACCGACGATTGAACGTCAGATTGCCGCTTAGGGGCGTTTGCAGCGTCGAGAGATCCGTCGTTCGTTAGAACGACGGAACCAAAGGTGCAGCGTCGACTAGTTGCGCGGTTTGGTAAAACCGCGCAACTTCTACAGCTGGCGCAGACCCTCTTCCAGGCCGGTCTTGCTGTCGGTCTTCTCGTCGCGCATCTTGATGACGCGGGCGGGGACACCGGCCACGACGGCACCGGCGGGGACGTCCTCGACGCACACGGCGCCGGCGGCAACGACAGCGCCCTTGCCTACGTGCACGCCCTCCAGGACCACGGCATTGGCGCCGATCATAACGTCGTCCTCGATGATGACGGGCGTGGCACTGGCGGGCTCCACGACGCCTGCCAGCACGGTGCCGGCGCCGATGTGGCAGTTCTTGCCCACGGTGGCGCGGCCGCCCAGCACGGCGCCCATGTCGATCATGGAGCCTTCGCCAATGACGGAGCCGATGTTGATGATGGCGCCCATCATGATGACGGCGCGATCGCCAATCTCGACACGGTCGCGGATGATCGCTCCCGGCTCGATGCGGGCGTTGATACCCTTGAGGTCGAGCATGGGCACGGCGGAGTTGCGGCAGTCGTTCTCTACGTCGTAGTAGTCGATGGAGTCGGCGTTGACGTCGAGGATTGCCTTGAGCTCATCCCAGTCACCAAAGACGGTCTTGCCACGACGACCGCCGTAGACGTGCGCATTGCCCCACTGGACCTTCATGCCCGGCTTTTCGCGCACGTACAGTTTGACGGGCGTTTTCTTGGGCGCGGTTGCGATGTAGTTGATAATCTCCTGTGCATCCATCTCGGCTGCATTACTCATTTGCTGTCTCTCCTTTGAGTGGATCCGGTTGATACCTGGTTAGGCAAACATGACCTGGTCGAACGTATAGAAGCCAGGCTCGCGGGTGACGAGCTTCTGCGCGGCTGCCAGGGCGCCGTTGACGAAGATCTGACGGCTCGTGGCGCGGTGCGTGAGCGTGACCTCCTCGTCCTGGCCGAAAAAGCTTACCTCGTGCACGCCGGCGACGGTGCCGCCGCGCAGCGAGTGCATGCCGATCTCCTTGGGGTCGCGCGCGCCGCACATGCCCTCGCGGCCATAGACGGGGTGGTAGCCAGCCTCAGGCTCGGCCTCGACCACGGCGTCGAGTAACAGCTTGGCGGTGCCGCTGGGAGCGTCGACCTTTTGGCTGTGGTGCGTCTCGACAATCTCGCAGTCAAAGCCGGGCAGCTCGCGCGTGGTCTGGGCAACCAGATGGCGCAGGGCGGCGATACCGATAGAGTAGTTGCCCGAGTGCATAACACGGGCGTTCTGACCCAGCTCGCGCAGGCGATCCACCTGCTCGGGCGTATAGCCCGTGGTGCCGGAAACGAGTGCGGCACCCGTGCGCTCGACATAGGCGACAACGGCATCGAAGGTCACGACGTTCGAGAAGTCGATGATTACATCGGCGGCCGGTGCGCTCTCGAGCTCGGACAAGTCGAAGCCGATCTGGGCGACGATGTCAAAAACGGGCTCTCCAGCGGCGTTGACAATGCCCTCGGCGGTAGTGCGGATGAGCGAGCCCATGCGGCCCGTTCCCATAATGACGGTCTTAATCAAGCAGACCAGCTCCCTTCAGAGCATCGGTAAGTGCGGCTCGCGTGTCGTCTGCCATGGGGCACAGCGGCATGCGGTAGTTTGCCTCGATCATACCCATCTGGGCGAGCGCTTCCTTAACGGGGATGGGGTTGACCTCGCTAAAGAGGGCATTGATGAGCGGCTGGCCGGCAATCTGGATATCGCGGGCGCGCTCCACGTCGCCGTCCAGATAGGCGCGGCACATGTCGTGCACGAGCTGCGGCTGAACGTCGGCCCACACGCTGATGGTGCCCGAAGCGCCCAGGCTCATGAGCGGCACGGTGAGGGCGTCCTCGCCCGAGTACATGCGGAAGTCGTCGGACAGCAGGTGGGCGATCTTGGCCGCGTAGGCGACGTTGCCCGAGGCTTCCTTAATACCCATGATGTTGGGATGTGCGGCCAGGCGCTCTACGTTGCGCTCGCTGATGCCGCAGCCGCAACGGCCGGGGATGTTGTACAGGATGCAGGGGATGTCCACGGCATCGGCGACGGTCTTAAAGTGCTGGTAGATGCCCTCTTCGTTGGACTTGTTGTAGTAGGGGGTAATGAGCAGCAGACCGTCGGCGCCCAGGCCCTGGTAGGTGAGCGACTTGGTGAGCATGGTCTGCGTGGAGTTGGAGCCCGAGCCGGCGATGACGGGGACGCGTCCTGCAACATGCTTGACCACGGCGGCGACGACGGAGTTGTCCTCGTCGTCGGTCATCGTGGCGCTCTCGCCGGTGGTGCCCAGGGTGAGGATGGCGTCGGTGCCGTTTTGCAGGTGGAAATCGATAAGGCGCTCGAGTGCGTCAAAGTCGACGCTGCCGTCCTTTTTAAACGGCGTAACAAGGGCGACGATTGAGCCCTCGAGATTGCGGATGTCCATGTTCTTCTCCTTCGCGTCCGCGATCTGGATGCGTTTGTTCCATTGAGCGGCGACTGCCAGGCGCTCGTCTTGGGCGCGACGGCGGGCACTTTCGGCGCGCGACTTGGCCAGCAGCTCTCGGCCGCTCGGCAGCACGTCGAGCGTGGCAAAATAATCGCCCGGGCGCTCGGCGCGGCGGATGAGGTCGGCTGAGCCATCGGGACGCAGCAGGACCTCGGCGGAGCGCAGCCGTCCGTTGTAGTTGTAGCCCATGGAGTAGCCATGCGCGCCGGTATCGTGGATCACGAGCACATCACCCATGTCGATCTGCGGTAGCTCGCGGTCGATGGCGAACTTGTCGTTGTTCTCGCACAGATTGCCCGTAATGTCGTACGTGTTTGTGACAGGCGCCGCGGTCTTGTCGGCGCCACCCGGCTGACCCATTACCGTAATGTGGTGGTAGGCGCCGTACATGGCAGGACGGATCAGATCGACGGCGCTTGCGTCGACACCGATATAGTCCTTGTAGATCTGCTTTTCGTGGATAGCCTTGGTGACCAGGCAGCCGTAGGGCCCCATCATAAAGCGGCCCATCTCGGTGCAGATGGCCACATCGCCCATACCGGCGGGAACCAGGATTTCGTCGTAGGCCGCGTGCACCCCCTCGCCGATGGCGTGAATGTCGTTGGCCTGCTGCTCGGGCAGATAGGGGATGCCGACGCCGCCGGACAGATTGATGAAGGCGACATGTGCACCGGTCTCGCGCTCCAGGCGCACAGCAAGCTCAAAGAGGATGCGCGCGAGCTTGGGGTAGTAGTCGTTGGTGACGGTGTTGCTGGCAAGGAAGGCGTGGATGCCAAAGTCCTCGGCGCCTTTGGCTTTGAGCATGTGGAAGGCCTCGAAGAGCTGCTCGGTGGTCATGCCGTATTTGGAGTCGCCGGGGTTATCCATGATGCCGTTGGAGAGCTGGAACAGGCCGCCCGGATTAAAGCGGCAGCTGACCGTCTTGGGGATGGGCCCCGCAACGTGCTCAAAGAACTCGATGTGGCTGATGTCGTCAAAGTTGACGATAGCGCCCAACTTCTCGGCGAGCTCAAAGTCCGCTGCCGGCGTGTCGTTGGACGAGAACATGATGTCGTGTCCCGTGATGCCCAGCGAGCGGGCGGTCATGAGCTCGGTATAGCTCGAGCAATCGCAGCCGCAGCCGTATTCGTTGAGAATGGAGATGAGCGCCGGGTTGGGATTTGCCTTGACGGCAAAGTATTCCTTAAAGCCTGGGTTCCATGCAAAGGCATCGCGCACCTCTTGCATGTTGCGGCGGATGCCCGCCTCGTCATATAGATGAAACGGCGTGGGGAACTGCTCGACGATATGCTCGAGCGTCTCCTTGTCCACAAACGGCTGCTTGGCCGCATATGCCTCGTTGGGGGTCAATGCCATGTCCCGTAAACCTCGCTATCCAGACGGCGCCATCTGCGCATCGAATCCGCATAGCGTGGACCCAATGTCCGGATAGCGCTCCCGCATTGCTGCAGACAGTCCTGCGGGTGTTTCCCGCAGGCCCACCAGGTTGTTCGTGCCCGAAAAGCCCAGTTCGGCGGGTTTCGCCTCCCCACGGGGTCAAAGCCTGCCGGCTCGCCCGCGGTTCTTCGTGCCCGCGCCTCTATCAAGTGGTAACGACCCTACCACGTTGCACTTTACCAAACAAGAGTATTCGTATATAACGTTTAAAAAATGCAGGGATATGCTGGAAACAAGGGCGTCACAATTTTGCATCACAATATTGTGTGAATGGAAATGCCCCATGAAAGGATCCTTTATGACCGAGCTCCAAGAACTTCGTCGCTATCGTCGCGACCTGCATCGCATTCCGGAGCTCGATTTCGATCTTCCTCAAACAATAGCCTATATCGAGGGCGTGTTGGCACCACTCACCTGCGAAGTGACCCATCCGTGCCCCAGCTGCGTCTGCGCTTTCTTCGACGCTGGCGTTGGTGCCACGCATGCCACGGCGATTCGCGCCGACATGGACGCCCTGCCCATCGCGGAGGCGACGGGTGCGGTCTTTGCCTCGACGCATCCCGGAAAGATGCACGCTTGCGGACACGACGGACATATGGCCATGGCACTTGCCGCCGCGACGTATGTCGACCGTACGATTCGCGAGCAGCCGGGTGCCATCAAGCGCAACGTGCTCTTTGTGTTCCAGCCGGCCGAGGAAACGACCGGTGGCGCCAAGACGGTATGCGAGAGCGGCGTGTTCGAGCGCTACGGGGTCGACCGAATTTTTGGCTTCCATGTGTGGCCCGATCTGCCTGCCGGCACGTTGGCGAGTTGTTCCGGTCCGCTGCTGGCGCGTTCGAGCGAGACGCATATCCATATTCACGGTACGAACATCCATATTGCTAAGACCTATGGTGTGCCGGTTGAGGAGTCGCACGATGCCGCGTTGGCGGCAGCGAAGTTTTTGGTTGCCGAGCGCGTGCTGATGGACGAGCTGGGCACCGACGAGCCCTGTATCGGCAAGTTTGGTCTGCTGCAGGCCGGTACCGTCTGCAATGCGGTGGCGGGGGAGGCCCATGTGGCCGGCAGCCTGCGTGTGTTTACAGACGACATGTTCGACCGTGCACGCGAGGGCGTGCACCGCGTGCTTGATGAGGCATGCGCTGCAACGGGCTGCACGTACGATCTCGACTTTGCCGAGGGCTATCCGCCGGTTGACAACGACCCCGAGCTATTTGCCAATGTCGCGCCTGCTTTGCCCGAGCTGCAGCTCGTGGATGAGCCTTTGCTGATTGCCGAGGACTTCGCTTTCTATCAGCGCCATCTGCCGGGTGTGTTCTTCTTGCTGGGCACGGGTGTGCCAGAGGGGCAAGAAAACCCGATTGACGCTGATGGCTGCCCAGCCTATGCGATGAGTGCCCTTCACACCGATACCATGCTCTTTGACGAGGAAGTCCTGCTCAAAGGACTCGATGTCTACAAACGATTGCTTGGCTTGGAGTGACGATGGAACGACGCCGATGGTCTGCCGCGTATAGTCCTGGTGGGTGCGGGTGCGGCTTGCTGCTGCTCCCGGTTATTGCTGTGAGCATTGGCGTGATGTTTGCGCTTGCTGGACTGGCAGCAGCGGCACTTGCGCTGTTGATTGTGGCCATTGGCGTGACGATTTGGCTCTGCCGTAATCGCGAGCAACGCCGTGCCGACGGCAAGACCAATGTCGGATGGGTCTTCTTTTTGGTTGTCGCCTACCTATTGAGCATCAGTTATCTGGCGTTCTTTATCTTGTTGCTTGTGAGCACCTTTACCGGGGAATCCGTCACGGTGGGGTAGGCTTCGATTGCCTTTTTGAGGATGAACCGAAAAGGGGCCGGATGGGCACTTTGCCTATCCGGCCCCTTTCGCTCGGTAGTCAATTCGGTCTCTTACTCGGCTGCCTCGCGGCGAGCGACCTCGTCGATCAAGATAGCATCGCCGTGCTTGGCGGCGGCAATGCTCGCGGCCATAATCATGCCCATTGCCGTGATGTAGGCGAAGAGCATCGACGGCGCCACGTCCATAACGATGCCGGAGAGAATCGGCGTCGCCACCTGAGCCGCCATGCTCACGGTGTAGTAGTAACCGGAGTAGCGGCCCACGCTTTGGGAGCTGCAACACTCCAGAATCATCGTGTACACGCACAGGTCCACGCCGCCCAGCGCGACGCCCATCAACAAAAAGATCCCGTACAACACGGGCGAGAAACCGGGTGCCAGCCAAAGAAGCGCGGGGCACAAAACCATGATGACGGCGGTGCCCAGGGCGACCTTTTTGCGGCCGATTTTGAGCGAAAGGTTTGCCAGGGGTACGTAGCTTAGCAGCGCGCCTGCAATCGTCACGATATTGATGATGGCATAGGAACCGCCCTCCATGCCATAGAACAAATCGGCATAACGGCTGATATTGGTGGTCATGGCGTTATAGCTCATGTAGTAGAAAAACGTTGCGGCGAGCAGCATGATGATGGAGCGACGCACGTCGGTGTCTGCAACGCGTTCCTTACCGCCGGCCTCGGGGGAGTCGTCTTTGTCAATCTGATCCTCGTCGATGCCCATTGACAGCGATTTCTCGCGCATCTTTTCGACGAGGGCGGGCTCACGGACAAAGATGCCGTAGACAACGGCTGACACGAGGATAAAGGCGGCCTGCAAGATAAAGAGCTGAAGATAATCAGGTTTGTCGGCCTTGGGAACCATGACCGAGATGGCGACGAGCATAAGACCCGTTCCCGCATAGCCGACGATCTTTTCGATTGAGTCCGCCTTGGTTCGAAGTGGGCGAGGCGTAATATCGGCCACAATGGCAACCGTCATGGTGCGGTAGGCGCATATTGCCAAAAGCGTGAGGATAATCGCGCCAATGAGCAGAGGTAGGCTGCCCATGTTGTTGGCGATCGCGATGAGCGGGACGGAGAGCATTGCCACCGCGGAGCCGCCCAAGATAAAGGGCGTTCGACGCCCGAGTTTGCTTGCGCAGCGGTCCGAGAGGATGCCAAAGAGCGGAAGCAGGAACAGGCCAAAGACATTATCGATGGCCATGATCGCGCCGGTGAGCGAGTTGGATAGGCCAAAGGTCCCTGTGAGCATCTTGGGAACGATGCCGTCGTAGACCTGCCAAAAGCTGATCATGCCCATAAAGGGTAGGGAGGCGAGGGCGACGGCCTTGGTGTCGAGCCGGGCCGCCCGCTTAAGATCTGGTTGGGTCATGCTGGTTCTCCTGGTCGGTAAAAGCGGGGAGGGGTGCTATCGGCCCCCGTTCTACAGTTGTTCAAGGTTGGCGAGAAACGCCACATAGAATTCGATGCCGCGCTTGTAGACGTCGACGCCGATGCGTTCGTTGGCGGCATGGATGAGCTTGCGCGCCTCGCCCGAGTAGATAAAGCCGCAGAAGCGGTAGACGCGATCGCAGATCTCGTTGAACTCGCGCGAGTCGGTACAGGAGTTCTGCACGTAGGGAGCAAAGCCGGCCTCGGGATAGACACCCGACACGCAGCGATGGATGTAGTTGAAGGCGGCATCGTCTTCGTAAGGCGAGATGGGCGCGGGCTCGGTGTAGGGAATCGCCTCGTTGATTTCGACGGTGACATGGTCGGGGCTTACGCCCGAGGCGCGGCACTGCTGGGCGGCGAGCTTGCGGGCGCGCTCAACGGCATCGGCGATGGTCTCGAACGGAGCGATGCGCACGTTGAAGTTGGCGCGAGCAACTGGTGGCAGCACATTGTGCGCATTGGAGCCTTCGAGCTGCGTGAGCGCATAGGTTGTGCGCAGCATGGCCGAGGTCTCGGGGCTGGCGGCCATGATCTTGGTAACCGCGGGGCGCGTGAGCCACAGGTTGCCAAAGATTGCCTGATACGTCGCGCTGCTACGGGCACCCAACTCGGTCAGTGTGGCCTCGACGGCGGGCGTGAGCTGCGGCTTGCCGGGGTTGGCCGAGATAGTCTCGCATACACGGCAGAGAAGACGGCAGGCATCGTTTGCCGCAGGCGTAGAGGCATGGCCGCCGTCGGCGCGCGCCGTGACGGTAAGGTCGACGTGGCCCTTCTCGGACACGCCTACCATGGCAACGGGTTCGGTGACGCCGAGCGGGGCGTCGGTTGCCACGGCGCCACCCTCATCGAGCACCATGTAGGGATGGATGTTATGCTCGCGAAGCCACTGCACTGCATGGGTTGCAGTAGGTGCGGCGATTTCCTCGCCATCGCTCGAGAAGAACCAGACATCGCGCGGGGGAACGAAGCCCTGGGCAATCAAATGCTCGGCGGCCTCGAAGAAAGCCGAGACGATGCACTTGGTGTCGAGTGATCCGCGGGCCCAGATCTCGCCGTCGAAGATCTCGGCTCCAAAGGGATCGTGCTTCCAGTCTTGGCCCTCGACGGGCACGACGTCCTGATGCGCCATCATGACGATGGGGTCCAAGGCGGAATCGGCGCCAGGCCAACGCAGGAGCATGCCAAAGTCGTCGACGCGTGTGAGCTCGGCGACTTTAAAGAAATGCGGATAAAGTCGCTGAAGCGTGGGAATCCACTGGCTGAAGGGCTCATCGTCGCGCTCGGCGATGTTCTCACGCGAAACGGTGGGGATGCGCAGCAATTCGCAAAAGCGCTCGACGGCTGCCTCGTCTGCCTTGTAGGTGCCTGCATCAAGAGGCGCGCCCTGTGCGACCGATACCGATGCTCCCATGGTGGGACTCCTTTCGTGTTGTATATCGAATACGTCAAGATTATCGCCCGCACCGCGCGTGGGAAATGGCGAAACACGTTGTTCATCTGCGGGCGGCGGGTCGGATAGCCTTAGCCGACGATGACCGTGCCGTCTTCGGTCACGGTGATGGCGTCTCCCGTCGACACAGCATCGAGAAACTCATCGCCCAGGTTGTCAATGGTGGGCATGGGGGTGTCGGTCCATACACCCGAGAGGATCGCGCCAGCGGCGGCAAGGCTGTCAATGGGTTTGGAAAACAGCAGGCATGCGGGTTGGCGCCCCATTTTGGTGGCGCAGAAGAGCACCATGCCGCCTGTGGTGGAGCCGATAGTCTGCGGAAGACACAAGGCACATCCCGCCAAAGGTTTGCCGTACAAGTCGGGATTGTTTTGGTCGGAACACGTGGCCTTTTTGTCGCCAAACATCAGTGCCTTCTGAAACGATGCGAGTGTGTTGAGCCCTCCGTGAGAGACAAGTGCCTTGGCGTGGGCAGTTCCGGGGACAACGACGCGGCCGTGAAAGATTTTTTCCATGAGGAGTCGCCTTCCTATTTGATTGGTTTTCCGGTGGTGACGTAGGCGAGCACCTCGTCGTCGGTGTAGTAGCGCGATGCCGAGTACGTACGCAACTTGTTGGAGTTGGTGATGATGGGCATGCTGCCGCACAGCGGGTTGTTGGTGTACATAAGCGGGCAGATGCTCGAGACGACGGCACCGGTAGTCGAGAGGCGTCTGTATGCCGCAGTCTTGCGGAAGGCGTCTGCCACGGATGGGGCGGCGGTCAGTACGGTGGGTACTTGCACGCGGCACTTGCCGGAGGCGCTCAGCCCATCGCAGATGGCGTCTGCCCAATGGGCGAGTTGTGCAGACGAGAGGTGGGGGCAGCCGATGAAGGCAAGCTTGGGGCGCGCGCCCGGGTTCTTCCACATAACGGGGTAGCTCGAGCGGATGCGTTCCAGCTCGGCGTCGTCAATGCGATAGATTTGGACGTCTGGTGCTATGAGGTGTTCGCCTTGTTCGACGGCCTCGGGCGTGATGCCGTCCACGTGGTAGAGCCCGACAGCGCCGTTCGATGCGCTGGCGGCGCCCATGTCCTTAAGGTAGTCCTGCGTGCCGGGTGTGAGTTCGCGGCCAAGCCAGCGGTCGAGGCCTTTAATGTAAGGGACGTCTTCCGTCACCTTCATGCCAATGGCGCTGCCAAGCACTTGCGCTTCGGGCTTGCGCTTACAGTCGACTTCGATGATCCAGGTCGCCTTGCGGCCCTCATCGGTGAGCAGGCCGAATTCCGGGACAAAGCCGGCAATTGAGCCGAACATCTCGATGATGCCGGAGTTGCGATTGCAGCGAGCGCCCAGCACGGAGTTGGCAAAGACCACGGCGCTGCTTTCTGCCCAGCTTAGGATGTCGCCACGCCGAGGTCGATTGCCAACCTCGGGCTGGTAACAGGTGCAGGTGAAAGCATCGTTGTCCAATAGACCCATGCTGCGCAGCTGTGCCTCATAATCGTCTTGTTTGGAATACATAATCTTGAACAGCAGCTTTTGCAGCGGGTTGGCCGGGACGGCGGGGTCGAGGGGCCTCGGGTCGACCGAGAATGACTGACCGGACAGGGCGCCGTCTTTCAGCAGCTCATCCATAAGGTCATAGACTGGACCGAGCATGGAGAGGCCAAAACTTGTGACAAGATGACCGTTTGCGCCGGTCACGGGAACCATACGCTCGGCGCCAAAGCATTCGCCGTACATAACGAGGGTCTTGACCACTTTGGCCATAGCGGGGCCCTTGGCGCCGTCGAGCAGGGCTTGTTGTTGGGAGGTCAGGTTCATCTGTGAGCCCATCCTTTCGTGTTAGATATTGGTGCCGAGTCGGTATGCCGCACGGACCGCTTCGAGCACACGGCCGGGCGCAAACCCATCGCCGATGTTATGCAGCTCGTCAGCGGCGTGCGTCTGCTGCAGTTTGTAGAACAGCGCGTCGTCGGGGTGTCCGCCGCAGGCAATGATTACCAAGTCGCAGGTTAGCTCGAGTGACTTCCAGTCGTTGCCGATTTTGGGTGCAAGCGGGTTTTCGACGTTCTCGGGCAAGACCGGTGACCACGAGACGTAGGGGTCGGGAACGTTTTTGTGGCAGTTGCGACTCAAGTGGAGACGCGCACACCTCGATGGGGCTCCAGACTCGCGTTTGCCGCCGACTTCCGCGCGCTCGACGCGTGTCATATTGAGGAGCCGCACATTGCGTCCCCTGAGCGTATGGAGTAGGTGGCCGCGATTTGCCGTGCAGGCGCCCTGCATCATGTGAGGCAGCATTTCAATTACGCTGACCTGTGGTATGCCGTGTTCGACGGTGAGCCATTGAGCAACCTCGCAGCCCACGGCCCCTCCGCCAATGATGGCGACGGTTTTGGTGTTGCCAAGCAGCGCGGGTTGGCGCAGTAACTGCGTTGCCTGCACGGCATGGCCCGATGCTGCAAGCTCCGTAAGGCCGGGGATGGGCGGGATCGCATTGGAAGTGCCTGTTGCACACACGATTGCGTCGAAGCCTGCTTTTGCAAGATCTTCGGCGCGTGCTGCCCGTCCAAGCTCGAGCGTCAGGTTCCCGTTGGGTTTTTCTGTCTGCTCGCGCACCTGTCGAACAAGATAGGAGCGGTAATTATCGAGGTCGAACTTGATCCGGGCGGCGCTGGCGGAGAGGAGTTTTCCTCCAAGTTCATCTTCGGCGTCGATGAGCTTTACGTCGTGGCCACGACGCGCGGCGATTAGCGCACAGACCATCCCGGCGGGTCCGGCTCCTATCACCGCTATGCGTTTGGGTTCTATGGCGGGAGCGGGTGTCTGGGGCATGAGGTATTCAAAGCTGCAGCGTGGATTGACGGCACACTGCGGATGGCCCCCTTCGACAAACTCGTTGAGGCATCCTTCCTGGCATCCGATGCAGGGGCGAATATCTGCCACACGACCGGCGTACGCCTTGTTGGGCCACTCGGGATCCGCAAGCAGCGGGCGTCCGAGCATGATCATATCGGCGTCGCCATTGCGAAGGGCGCGTTCGGCAATGTCGGGGTAGCCCAACTTACCCACCGCGACAACGGGTATGGGAAGGCCGGCATTGGAGCGGATATTGTCGGCGGCAAAGCGCTCCCGAACGGCGCGCGCCACGGGAACGAAGCAGCCTGCGGGCATGCTCGCAGGCGGGTGGGGCATCCACCAGTTGTCATAGCAACCAAGGTCGACGTCAAAGATGTCTACTCCCGCCGCCACGAGCTCTTCCATATAACCCAGGGTCTGTTCGACTGTGCGGCCGCCGCGCATGCGTCCCAGATAGGTCGAATTCATGACCTGCTCGTCATAGGTTTCCTCGAGTGCAAGCGAAAGGTCGATGCGGTACATGATGGGGTAGTCGGGCCCAACGCGGCGACGGATTTCTTTGATCATATCGAGGCCAAACTGACGCCAATCGGCATAACGTCCAAGCTTGCGATGGTTAAAGGCGGGGTTTCCGAGCTGCTCGATAAGATAACCCTCGTGCCCGTGCAAATAGACGCCATCGATGCCCATGGCATGAGCATCGGCCGCCGCTTGGCCGATATTGTTTACGATACGGCGCAGCTTTTGGTCCGAGAGGCGCATGCATGGAATGGCGGGGATGTAGTAGTTAGGCAAGAAACTCGCCGAGACCGGAAACTTCTTTTGCGTGATGAGGCATTGCGGGTTGCCCACGCGGCCGAGTCCGGCCGTAAGCTGGACAAAAATGCGCGATCCGAAGGCATGGACACCTTGGGCAAGGTCGCGCCAGCCTGCCATAACGGTTCGGCTTCGATCGATGCGCGGGAAATAGGTGAGCTTGTCCAGCTCGGTGACCGTGGTATCGATGCCGTGGCTTACCGGTACGAGTCCTGTTGTGATGAGGCCGCAGCCGCCTTTGGCGCGGGCGAAAAAGTACTGCAGCATCATGTCACTGGGGCGGCCAGTTTCCTCGCACATGTCGATATTGCCCATCGGTGCCATGACAATGCGGTTTTTGACGGTGAGCTTGTTAATTTTGATGGGAGAGAAGAGCTTGTCAAAAGGATAGAGCTCTTGTGTCATGCGTGACGATCCGCAACCGGAATTTTTGGCGGGCCAGCTGTCGAATGAGTCGATGAGTTGCTGCACCAGTACGTCTTTTCCCAATGAGGTTCCTTTCAGATGTTGACAAGGTAACAAAGCAGTTTACGTCTAAATGTTTAATAGTCAACAACAAAGGAGTGAGTTCGGTGAAGGAAAAAAGACTCAATGAGTGCCAGGTGGCAAGCTGTGCTGCGACATTAGCTCCCAGCTAATGAATTTGAGCTCGCTGCCTCCTACGATGTGCTGTGTGCCGGCACGGTAGCCGGATCGTAGGAAGGATGCATAATGGCAAAAGAGGGAAAGAAGCCGATCGGCAAGATCATTCTGGGCGTCATCGTGGTGCTCGTTGTTGCCGGCGTTGTGGGTTCTATGGGCGGTAACTCGTCTGATTCGTCTACGGGTGATGCAGCAAAGCCTGCCGAACAGACCCAGCAAGTCGAGGAGCAAAAAGAGGCACAAGAACCCTATACGGTTTCGGATGAGGCCGGTGATACGTCTAATCAGTTTGCGTATAAGATCACTGGCACGTTGACCAATAATACGGATAAAGAGCAAAGCTACATTCAGATTGAGTATGTTCTGTATGACGCAGACGGCAATCAGGTGGGAACGGCTCTTGCGAACACCAACCATCTCAAAGCGGGCGGCACCTGGAAGTTCGAAGCGATGAGCACGGTATCTCCCGATCAGGTTGCCAGCTGGGAACGTTCTGACGTGAGCGGTTTTTAACTAGAATTAAAAACATGGTTACTATGCGAGCTGGGGGTGAGGCCGTATGCCCGATAAGAAGCTAACGGAAGAGTTGCTCAACGAGCTGCTCGATGCCCCGAGTATCGAGGGCTATATCAAAGAGCACGACTTTACCGCCCCGTCACTTTCGGAGTATCTGAAACAGCTTTTGGAAGAAAAGGGGCTGGAGCGCTCGCGCGTGGTGCGTATGGCCGACCTCAACGAGACGTTTGGCTATCAGATCTTTACCGGTGCGCGGCATCCGAGCCGCAATAAGGTGCTGCAGATTGCCTTTGCCATGGCGCTGACGCTCAAGGAGACCAACCGCGCCTTGTCGGCGGCGGGCGCCAATGTCCTCAACTGCAAGGACCGCCGTGACGCCATCATCATTTTCTGTATCGATCGTGGCTGCAGCCTGCAAAAGGTGAACGAGGAGCTGTATCGCTTTGGTGAGGAGACGGTGAGCTAACGGTTGGCTGCCGGCGGAAGCGCCGTTCACGATATTTAGAACGTGCAGGGCACGGGCGTCATGGGGCGTCCGCGCCCTGCGTTATTATGGACGCTATGGATACTCAGAGCCCAACATATTCCGATGATGAGCTGACCGCTGCGCTCGCCGGACACCTGGCGTCACTTGAGCGTGATGACAGCTATCGCGTAGACCGTGTGCTCAAGCACTCCAACGTCGAGACGACCGAGCTCGTGTACTTTGAGGGCTCCGGCGGAGGATCTCTTGGCCCCTTTGTTCGCAAGTGCATCGATGCGTCGGCCCAGATTGGCGGGGCGTATGAACGCCTGTTTGCGGCCCAACATGCCGGGCGACGTTACGAGCACTTGCCTCGGATTGTCGATTGCCGCCGCGTGGGCGACGAACTTTGCGTGGTCATGGAATACATCGAAGGCGAAACGCTCGGGGCCTTGGTGAGGCGTTTGGGTGCGACGCCCGATTATGCTTGTGAGCTGTTTGGCGCCCTTTGTGATGCAGTTGCGGAGCTCCATGCCGGCTTTGCGTCGGCGGGGGAGATGGCCGCTCCGGTGATCCATCGCGACCTAAAGCCCTCGAATATCATCGTATCGGGCGCGAGCTATACGCCCGATACGGGCATGACGTTTTCATCGCTGGTGATTATCGATTTGGGAATCGCTCGCGTGTGGCGCGAGGGAGCCGATGCCGATACCGTTAAGTTTGGCACGCGTCCCTATGCGCCGCCCGAGCAATATGGTTTTGGTCAGACGAGCGTGCGCAGCGATGTCTATGCGCTCGGTGCCCTGCTGTTCTTTTGTCTGACGGGGGCCGATCCCAAGCCAGGTCGGAACATGCGCGAGCAATGCGAGGCACGTGACGTCCCCGCCTCGCTTGCCGATGTTATTTGCATGGCGATGGCGCTCGATCCGGACAAGCGCTTTGCAAGCGCGAAGGCGCTAGGGCACGCTGCACGCGCATCGTATGCGTCGTCCGCGCCGAATACTGCTTCCTTCCAAGAGCCTCCGGAGCGGCGAGCCGTGTGCCCTGCGCCCGTGCTCCCCACGGATCAGTCTCAGGGTGGATTGCCGTTGGTGCCTGAGCGCCCGAATTTACTCTCCCGCATTCCCGACACCGTTGGGCGCATTTGGAACGCATTCGTCTATCTTTCGCTACTTGTTTTCTTTGCCGGAAGCCATTTTGCCGTTTTTCATCCTACGGGCGCCAACCAAAACTACCCGATGTGGTTTCTCGCGATTGAGTATTTTATCTTCGTCGATGGTCTCGTAGTGCTCATTCATTTTGTGATGCTCGACAAACGCCGCCTTCGCCGGCGGTTTGAGCTACTCGATAGATACCGCGGTAAAAAGCTTGCAAAGCTCTGGCTCAAGGCTATGGGTGTGCTCTTGTTGGTAATGATTATCATTGTTGCCATTGCAAACGCGACTGGCGTCGTCGATACCTCCGTCGCGTAAAAGAAAGAGGGCCCCAATTGGGGCCCTTTGACGTTGATCTTAGATGCGGTTCATCTGGGTTGCAACCTTGTTGTACCAGTCCTGCCACGTGGGCGGGCAGTACTTTTTGGCGGCTGCCGGGGTAAGCGTGGAGCCATAGTTGGCGCCCAGGTAGGCAACGTGGGCAGAGACGCCCTCGCTCCAGCTACCAAAGCTCCGCCAGCCGCCGCCGCGGGCGCTCCAGCCCCAGGCGTTATAGGAGCCGGCACAATAGAGGCCCTTGCTGCTCTCGATGCAGGCGATAGCGGGAGACCAGCGAGGGTCAACACCGGTGTTCCAGGCTGCCACAGCAAAGTTGTAACCCTGACCTGCCATGGGGGAGCCGGCGAGGTAGTTGTCGATGCGACTCGTCCACTCGTTGATAAACGAGTCGTAATCGGAGTTGCCGGTATTGGAGCTGTTCACCGTGGTGTCGATGGTGGTGTTGGCGTTATTGGCCTGGCTGTTGGAGTTGTTGCCGCTCACGCCCTCGCCCGAGAGCTTCTCGGCGGCAGCGGTCTTGTCGGCCTCGAGCTTGGCCAGCTCGGCGGCATTCTCCTGCTCGGCCTTTGCCTGGGCTTCGCTGCGAAGCTGCTGGGCCTGTGCCAGTGCGTCCTCGGCGGTTTTCTGCTCGGTCTCGAGTTGGGACTTGGCCTGCTCGAGCTCGGTCTTGTTCTGCTCGAGCTCGGTCTGCATCTTGTTGAGCTCTTCGATCTCGTCGACGCTTGAGCTCGTGATCTGGTTGGTGTACTTGCAGGTGGTGATGAACTCGCCCAGGCTCTGCGCGTTGACCAGGAAGCTCACGATGGGGTTGGTGCCCTTCTGGTACTTATACAGATCGCGCATGGCGGAGCTCGCCTTGGCCTGTTGATCGGGAAGTTCGGCTTCGATCTTCTCGATGCTTGCCTCGTTAGTGTCGATTTGCTTCTGCAGATCCTCGAGCTTGGTGCGGGCTTCGTTGTAGGCACTCGTGGCGGTTTCGATTTTCTGCTGGGCAGCGGAAAGCTGATCCTGCGTTGCCTGCGAGGCGGCATAGGCTGTGACGGGGGAGAGCATCGGCGCGGCCGTCAGTGCAACGGCGAGCGCGGCGCTCGTGATGATACGAGCCGGCTTCGACGCGATGAGCGCTGCGGTACGATGGTTCGAATGCTGCATCCAGTCCCTCTGCAATCAATCGTAGGTTATAGTTCGAAAGGTATTCTACTACTGCTTTCGACCTCAACTTGAACCTTAAAGGTTCTAAAGGGTCAAGTTGAACTTGAGGTTTTGGCCTTGACCTGCAGTTATAGTGAATTGTTAAGAAACCATAGAGTTCAACTTTAACGTTACGGAACCCTGCGGGCTCGATCATAAGCGCCTGCTCGCCATAGATATGGTGGAACTTTGGGAAGCGGCGGTTTGGCACGCTAGAATAAACCAGTTGCATAAAGACCGCCCATCGTACGGGCAGTTGATGATAGGAAGTTTCCATGGCATTGCAGTTTACAGAGCGCGAGTTTATACCCGTGCTGCTCGGCGGCGATATCAACGCCTATTCGGTGGCGCGCGCCTTCTACGAGGAGTATCAGGTCAAGAGCCTGGTCTTTGGCAAGTATCAGACGGGTCCTGCATACCGCAGCCAGATTATCGACTATACGCCCAATGTGGATATCGACACCATGCCGGTCATGATCGAGACCGTCAACGGCATTGCACAGGCCAATCCCGATAGGAAGATTATCCTCATGGGCTGCGGCGATAACTACGTCGCGCTTGCCGCACAGGCTCAGGATGCCGGCCAGCTTGCCTCCAACGTCATCGCGCCCTATGCGCCCTACAGCATGCTCGAGCAGTGCCAGAAGAAGGAGATCTTCTACGAGCTGTGCGAGAAGCACGGTGTGCCCTATCCGCACACGTTTACCTTTACCATGGCGATGCTCAACGCCCAGGGCGAGGCTTCCGCCGAGGTGCTCGACCAGATCGACTTTCCCTTCCCGATGATTCTGAAGCCCTCTGACGGCATCATGTGGTGGGAGCACGAGTTCGAGGGCCAGAAGAAGGCCTACGAGATTGCCGATCGCGCCGAGCTGGAGCAGGTCATTCGCGATGTGTACGCCAGTGGCTACACCGATGACCTCATCTTGCAGGACCGCGTGCCCGGCAACGACGAGTACATGCGCGTGCTTACCAGTTATTCCGACCGCAACGGCAAGGTTCGCATGATGTGCCTGGGTCACGTGCTGCTCGAGGAGCATCAGCCCCATGGTGTCGGCAACCACGCCTGCATCATCACCGAGCCCAACGACGAGCTCATGGGTGGCGTGCGCAAGCTGCTTGAGGACCTTAAGTTCACGGGCTTCTCCAACTTCGACGTCAAGTACGACCAACGCGATGGTTCGTTTAAGTTCTTCGACTTCAACACGCGTCAGGGCCGCAGTAACTACTACGTCACCAACAGCGGCTTTAACGTTGCCAAGTACGTGGTGGATGAGTACGTCTATAACCGTCCGTTTGAGCCGGAATTTGTGACGGCGCAGGACGAGGCTCTGTGGATGGTCGTCCCCATGGGTGTCGTTGACAAGTATGTCAAGGACCCCGAGCTGCGTGCGAAGGCGCATCGTCTGGCCAAGGAGGGCAAGGCCGCCGATCCTTCGTTTATGAAGGGCGATTTTGTCTTTAACCGCTGGTTGCGCATGCGGCACACCAAGCTGCGTCACTTTAAGCTGTTCAAGACGTATTACAAGTAGATGAGCGCGGCGCCCGCCCGGTTTACATCGGGCGGGCGCGGGCATGATACGCGCAACGGTGCGAGCGTCACCAAGGAGGCGGCGATGGAAAAGCTGGGAGTTATCGGCGGCATGGGCGCTGAGGCCACGTCGTATTACTACGACCAGGTCGTGCGTCATACGGCTGCTGCCTGTGATCAGGAGCATATCGACATGGTGGTGCTTTCCAAGTCGACCATGCCCGACCGTACGCTGGCCATCAAGACCGGCGAGCATGCCGAGCTGCTGGCGACCATGAAGGAGTGCGCACAGGCGCTCGAGACACTGGGCTGCGCGCACATTGCCATTCCCTGCAACACATCGCACTACTTCTACGACCAGATTCAGTCGTTTACCAAGGTGCCGATTATCCACATGCCGCGTGAGTCGGTGCGCTATGCCCTGGCGGGCGCGGTGATGGGGGAGTGCGAGTTCGATCCCAACCTGAGCATGCCGTCCGAGCCGGTGCGCAAGATCGGCATCATGGGCACTGACGGCACCGTGGGTGCAGGCGTCTATGGGCGCGAGTGCGAGGCCGCGGGCGTCGAGGTCGTCTATCCCAGCGAGAAGCGCCAGGCCGACGTGATGTCGCTGATTTATGATGACGTGAAGGCCGGACGCGAGCCCGATATGGACAAGTTTGACCGCGTGATGTGGGAGTTCGCCCGCAGCGGCTGCGACCGCGTCATTCTGGCCTGCACCGAGCTCTCGGTGCTGCAAAAGTACCGGGAGATGCCCGAGATTACCCTTGACGCCATGGACGTCCTGGTGCGCGAATCCATCATCCGCAGCGGCGCCCCCTACCGCCTGTAGCCCTCGGCCTGCCAAAAAGGGACAGGTTTATTTTGGTAGGTTTTATCTGGGAAAACAGTAAGGCCCCGGCTCGCTTGATGTGAGCTGGGGCCTTTTGAATTTATCGGTTGCCGATGGCGATGGGCTAGAACAGGAAGCCGAGGACAATGAGGGCAATGCTAACAATAAGTATGGCAATGTCCTGGCCCTTGATGGGGTAGCGCTTGTACGAGCTCGCGCGCGTGCGCAGGTAGAAGCCGCGCTGCTCGGCCGCCAAGGCCGTGGCATCGGTTTTACCCACGCTCGAGATCAGTAGCGGCACGCACAACGGCAGCATGAGCTGAAGCTTCTTGATGGGGTTCTTGGTGTCATACTCGATGCCGCGTGCGGTCTGCGCCTCCATGATGGCGTTCATCTCCTGACCAAACACTGGCACAAAGCGCAGCGCCGTGGTAAAGGTGAAGGCATAACGATACGGAACGTGCAGCACTTCGACGCAGGCGTTGGCAAGGTCGCTGAGCTTGGTCACCATGAGCATCAGGATGAGCGGAAGCGCCACGCCCAGCAGGCGCAGGCAAGCCTTGGAGCCGGTGATGAGACCCGTGTCGGTAACGAAGCCCCACACGATGTTGCCATCGCGCATAAAAGCCAGCTGCAGCACCAGCATGATGAGCGCGAGTGGAATCAGCAGCTTGAGCAGCGCGAGCAGGCGGTCGACGACGCCGGCGTAGGCTCCCAGCGCGAGCGTGAGCGCCAGAAAGCCCAGCAGCGCCACATAGGTGTCGGACAAGAAGATACCGATGATGATGGTGGCGGCGAGGCCCAGTTTGATGACGGGGTTCAGGCGGTGTAGCAGCGTGTCGCCCGGCATGTAGTCGATGACGTTAACCACGGCGGACCATCTCCTCGGTAATGCGAACGATATCAGTGACCTCACTCACCTGCGTAAAGGCGGGCGAGACGGTGGATGCCAGACGGCGCGAGAGTTCGATGACCTGGGGCGGCTCAACGTAGGCACGCTGCATGAGTTCGATGTTCGAGAACAGCTCGTGCGTGCGGCCGCGGTCGAGGATGCGACCGTTGGCCATCACCACGATGCGCTCGGCAAAGTCGGAAACGACTTCCATGTCGTGACAGACCATGATGACGGCGCAACCGCGCTCTGCCATGGTGCGCACCGTTTCCATCACGGTCATGCACTCGCGGTAGTCCAGGCCGCTCGTGGGCTCGTCGAGCACCACGATCTTGGGCTCGATCACCACAACGGAGGCGAGCGCCACCATCTGGCGTTGGCCGCGCGACAGTGAGAACGGTGCCTCGTCGGCGGGCAGACCAAAGCGGTCGATGACCAGCTGGGCGCGACGCAGGGCTTCGGCGCGGTCGATGCCGGCAAGTTCTAGACCAAAGGCGACCTCGTCGAGCACGGTGTCTTTGCAGATTTGGCGGTCGGGGTTCTGGAAAAGCGTTGCCACTTCGTGTGCGATGCGGCTCGTGGGAACCGATGCCGTGTCCAAGCCCGTAACGCGTACGCTGCCCGATGCGGGCTTGAGCAAACCCGTGAGCAGTTTGGTGAGCGTGGTTTTGCCGGCTCCGTTTTGGCCGACAATGCCCACGAGCTCGCCGGGGTAGAGCGTCAAGTTGAGGTCGTGGACGGCGGCGCCTCCATGGGGGTAAGAAAACTCGACATGGTCAAAGGTGAGCACCGGCTCGGCGTCTTTCGCATGCGGGCGCAGCGACGGCGCGTGCGGGGAGCCTGCGGGCGCCTGGGTATCGCTTGTCGCACGGTCGGGGTCGACGATTTCCGTGATCAGGCGTTCTGCCTCGTCGACATCCAGACAGGGCGTGCCGCTTACCAAGCCATCGGCCTCGAGACTGTTGAAGATGCGCGTGACGCGCGGACAATCGACGCCGATGGTGCGAAGCTCGTCGGTGCGTGCGAAGACCTCGTGCGGCTCACCTTGCAGCGCGATCTGGCCGTGATCGAGCACCAACACACGGTTGCAGTACTCCGAAAGTAAAGCGACCTTTTGCTCAACGACGACGATGGTGATGCCGAGCGCGCGGTTTGCCTCGCGCAGCGTCTCGAAGATCAAGGTGGAACTGGCGGGATCGAGCGCTGCGGTTGGCTCATCGAGCACTAAGACGCGCGGACGCATGGCGAGGATGGCGGCGATAGCTACCTTTTGCTTTTGGCCGCCCGAGAGGGTGGCGATCTCGCGGTCGCGCAGGTCGCTGATACCGACGGTCTTAAGCGTCTCGCTCACGCGCTGCTCGATCTGATCGTGCGGAACGCCAAAGTTCTCGAGGCCAAAGAGCATTTCGTCCTCAACGACCGAAGCGACCATCTGCGTATCGATGTCCTGCAGTACGCTACCGACGACCTGCGATACGTCGGTGAGCGAGACCTCGCAGGTGTCGTGGCCGTCAACTAACACGGAGCCATAAAAGGTGCCGGTGTAGTGGTGAGGCACGGCGCCCGACAGACAGGCGGCAAGTGTGGACTTACCGGCGCCCGAGGGCCCGATGATGCCGATGAAATCTCCCTTGTTCACGCTGAGCGAAACGTGGCTGAGCGCCTGCTCGGTTTGCGTGCCATAGGAGAACGAGACATCGTCGACGTTGATGATCGTTTCCATGGGTACCTTTCATAGTCATTGGGGACGTTCTTGCATGTCCAGTCGTTTATAAGAACGTCCTCAAGAGCTCGTTGTTTGGGACAGTCTTTGGCGGTGAAGCACGGAGACGGCTTTACGAGGTGCCCCGGGTTGGCGCGAAAGAGGAACGAAGCGTACTTGGGTACGCGAGCGACGAATGAACGCCAAGATGGGGTGGCTCGCAAAGCCGAACAGGTTAGTTGAGCTTAAGGGCCTTCTGGATGGGCATGTAGAGGGCGCCGACCAGAATGGCGTTAAACACGGCGGTCATGGCGACGACGGGCAGCATGGCTGCGGCGAACTCGCCCACCACGCCGAGCATGGCCATCTTGATGACCATGAAGATAACGCCGGAGACAAAGGTGGTCACGAATGTTGCGACGATGGCGACGACGGGCTTAACCTGGCCGTCCTTGGCGGCGGCGTTGACAATGACGGCCATGAGCATGGCGGCGATACCCTCGGCGGCAAAATCGACAAACGGCGAGGTGGTGGTGATCTGGATCACGGCCGCTGAGATGAGGCCAATGACGAGCGCTTGGCCAATGTTGGGACGAACGACCAGGATGGTGAGGCAGAAGGCCGAGATGATGAACTCGGGACTGATCATACCGCCCGAGATGCCCGAGATTGCCTTGCCGACGGTGAAGTTGAGGATGAAGCCTGCGGCAAGCAGAATGGCGAGCAGGACAAGGGCGTGGATATCGAGTTTGCCGCGGTCGGCGGTCTGGACGGTGCGGGGCTGGGCTGTGGCGGTGGTGTTCTGAGACATGGTAAAAGTCCTTTCAAAAAGGGGAGTGTAAGAGAAAAACGGAGGCGCGTGATGCGAATGCGATCGGGCTCGAGATAGAAAAAGGCCCCCGGTCGAAACCGGAGGCCTTCCAATCACCTAGAGCGCAAAAACAGGCGTGAGGGACTCACTGTCGACCGATCGTATTCGCATCACGCCACCACCAGTTGTTGAGAGACTTCATCGTGTTCTTCATGTTGGTGGCTCCTTTCGTGATGCCGTGGCGCGGTCGCACCTAGTTGCTGTTGCGCTGCACTATAGCACAGCGAAGTGTGTGCGGGGAAATCTTTTTTTGAAAAGATTTCGGCGGCGTTTCCTGCCGGTCAAAAGGGCAGGCTGAGCGGGCGGGATGACTCATGCGACCCCGCCCGTCTCTTGGAACGCGAGGGTCTTAGGCCTTCTTGCGGCGATAGAGCACGAAGCCGCAGACACCGATGATGACGACGGCGCCAACGGCCATGGCGGCCATGTTGTTGCCCTCGGACTTCTCCTCGGTCGCCTCTTCCTCAACCTCGGGCTCGGCAACGTCCTCATCGGAGAGGGCCTCGTCGGCGTAGGTGATGGACTCGACTAGGCAGTCGTTGTCGGCATCGTAGTCACTCGGGACGAACTTCTCGGAGAAGTCTCCCTTCTTGAGGTAGTCGCGCATCTCCTCGAGCATGGCCTTGCACTTGACGTAGGTGTTCTTGGTCGCTGCCTTGCCGGCCTTGTTGGCCAGGGCGGTGCGGGCCTCGGTGTCCTTGGCGGCCTGCATGGCCTCGTCGACGGTCAGGTTCTGCTCAATGAGCTCCTTCTGCAGGGCGTCGAGATAGGCGCGGACGCCGGTGGCGCAGCTGTCGCGGTTCTCATAGGCGAGCGTGTTGATGTCCATGAGGACGTAGTTGATGGAGTTCTTGGGCTCCTCGTTGTTCACGACGTCTTCCTCTTCACAGTGATCGAAGGAGACATCCTGATCGCTGAAGTAGGGGCTGACCTCGGTGAGCAGTGCGGAATAGAGGGGGATAGCGACGGAGAACTCGGCGTTGGAGAGCATCTCCCACTGGATGGTCGCGATTTCGGGGTCCATGCCGTGACGGATCTGGAAGGTGTGGATCTCGGTGTTGCGGTTGGAGCCGATGGCATAGGCGCCGTCGGTGTTGGCGTTGAGGCCGGCGACATTCTCGCCGCGAGCGGCGAAGGAACGAATCATCTCAAAGGTGTTCCAGTCGGACTTGCCGGGCTGGAAGAACAGCGGCTGCATCTCGTGGACCAGGGCGCCGGTCGTCGCACGAGCGTCTTCGCGCTCGTCCTTGACGATCTCATAGTCGGTGCCCTCAGCAAGCGGAGCCATGAAGTAATCGCGGCCCTGGACATAGCGCGACCACTGGTGCATACCGGCCTCGCTAATCTCCTCGCCGTAGGTCTTGGCGACGTCGAACTTGCCGTCGGTGTACTCGGCAAAGCCCTTCTCCTTAGGCATGGACTCGATGCCCTCGGAGTGGAGGCAGTTCTCGGTGTCGTCGAGGTCGACGTCATAGGTGAGGTTGCCGATGTTGGGGTTGAGTGAGGCAATATCGTCGGTGAGCCTCATAGCGATCCACTGGTGGCCGGAAAGCGCTGCAAACAACCAGGTCTCGTTGTTGTCGGCAATGATGATCTGGTCGTTGGAGCAGACGCCCTGCTCGTCAATCAGGCTGCCGAGGAGCTCGACACCCTCGCGGGCCGTGGCGCTCTCGCCCAGAATGACGCTGGCGTAGTTGTACTCGCCGATGCCGGTCTCCTCGGTGACGGGGTCGGCTTCCTCTGCCTTCTCGTTATAGGAGGTGCTCAGCGTGGCAGAGCAGGAAACGCCCTTTTCGTTGATGCCAGCCTCGGAATATGCGTCGTAACGATCTTCCCACTGAGAGGGGTTGTCGCGAACGAAGGTGTAGCGGTAGGTTGCGCCCTTGGACTTGTACTCAAAGCCGGACTCGACCGAGGTGTACTTGCTGCCGTCCTTGTGTGCGGGCTCGATGCCAAAGTGCTTGATGTAGCGCGGGCCGAAGTCCTCGGAGCGTCCGTAGTACGTGTTGCCGTCTGCCGTGAGCTGGCTGCCCATGTAGATCTGGGTGCAAGCGAGCGCCGAAGTCGGCATGGCCATAATGGCCGCTGCTCCAAATGCAAGGCCGCAGCCGAGCTTCTTGAGCGTGTTGACAGGATGAGTAAACCTCATGATCCCTCCCAACTGTTGAAACCCCGCGAAACCGTACGGAGTTTCAGCTAATAAATACATCTACTAGCCTAAAGGAAGTGTAAAGAGTATTCATTCGACAACAGCTTTTACTCGATGAGCGTGAAGAAATATACGATGAGCGGATAATAATACTCATTTTATTGCTTTAGTTAAATAAAGGCACCCTGCATTTACTGTAGCTGAATAAAGCGCCAGACAATGCTCAAAAAGAAAACTCTCCCGCTGTTTAGGATTTGCATAAACAACGGGAGAGTCGATAACTGGATGAATATCATACCAATGTGGATTTACTTCTTTCGGCGGTGGATCACATTGATGGCGTAACCAACGAGCATGGCCAAGACGATGACGATAAAGCCAATCAGGGGATTGTCGTTCATGGGGTCCTCCTATTTTCCGAGCGGTGAAAAATCGTCGACGATGAGGTCGAGACATTGCGGCAGCGCGCGAGCGCCAAAGACGCCGGAGTTGCTGGAGATGATCTCTCCATCGAACTGCATACCCAGCGATGGCGTGCAGGTGATCTTGGCTTCCTTGGTCTGGATGATCTTAAACTGCGGACGGCCGAGCACTTTGCCAGCGGGGTCGAGCGCGGCGGTAATTACCGTGGGGAGCAGCTGCATCGTGCGCACGGGCTCAATAACGACGATGTCGACCATGCCGTCGTCCATGCGGCAGTTGGGGAACAGGTTGATGTCGTTTTGGATGACCGAGGTATTGCCTGCCATGCAGCAGATGCCGTCGAGCTCCTCGACAATGCCGTCGTGCTCAATGGTAAAGTGCGCCACCGTGGGGTTGGGCGTGGCGAGCGCGGAGAGGAAGTAGGCGATCTCGCCAATGTCGTTTTTGGTGGGAGCGGCCTTCATCATGATCTCGGCGTCGAAGCCCGAGCCGGCGATGATGATAAAGCCGTGGCGCTTCTCGTTGCCGTTCTCGTCGAGCCAAAAGAGCTCACCCATGTCCACTTTGACCGTGCGGCCGTCGCGGCAAGCCTTGGCGAGTGCCGCCGCCTCGGGGGCATTGCCGATGTTGTTAAAGAACAGGCAGGCCGTGCCGGAGGGGAAGACAAGCGTGGGGACACCGCACCCGCGCATCTGGTCGAGCACGTTGGAGACGGTGCCGTCGCCGCCCGAAACGACCACGCGATCGAACTCGCGAACGTCCGCTACCGCGTCCTCGGGCTCCATGCCATCGCCGATAAAACGCATCACGACCTCGTCGCCGCCCTGCGCGAGGGCGTGCGTGAACGCGTAGATTTCATCTGAGCTGGGGCCCGATGCCGGGTTGTGGATGATAAGGCAGCGCATACTTACGTTCCCGTTCTGTGACTAACCGAGTATAGTTGTAGAGCAATGCCGATATCCTACCCGTGTTTTTCGGGCCTAACCTTATTCGATGGGTTGATATGTACATTTCCACACATCAGGCTCTGGTCGACTTTTGCCAGCGCGCCCGCGAGTTCGACGCGATCGCCGTCGATACCGAGTTTTTGCGCGAGCGCACGTTTCATCCGCGCCTGTGCCTGGTCCAGATTGCCACCCCCGCCGAGAGTGTCGCTGTCGATCCGCTGGTGATCGACGACCTGTCGCCGCTTGCCGAGCTTATGGCCGACGAGAGCGTGACCAAGGTCTTCCACGCCTGCTCGCAGGATATGGAGGTCATGCTCCACACCGTGGGCGCGCTGCCGCGTCCGATTTTTGACACGCAGGTTGCCGCCGCCTTTTTGGGCGAGCGCCAGCAGATTTCGTATGGTGCGCTCGTTCAGACGTTCTGCGGCGTATCACTGCCCAAGACCGAGTCGCTGACCGACTGGTCGCGCCGCCCGCTGACCGACAAGCAGATTGAGTACGCGATCGATGACGTCAAGTATCTGATCGTTGCCTATACCGAGATGATGAGCCGTCTGCGCGAGCTGGGCCGCGTGGATTGGGTGCTCGACGAGTTGCGTCCTCTGGCCGATGAGTCGCACTACCGCGCCGACCGCCACGAAGCGTTCCGCAAGGTCAAGCGCATCAACTCGTGCAGCCGCCATCAGCTGGGCATTGCGCGCGAGCTTGCCGCCTGGCGTGAGGACCGCGCTGAGCGGCGCAACATCCCGCGCAAGTGGGTTATGTCCGACGATACGCTGCTGGCGCTCGTCAAGCGCAATCCCGTGCGTGTTGAGGAGTTCCGTAGCATCCGCGGCACCGACCAGCTGGGGGAGCGCGACGTGGACGGCGCGCTCATGGCCATCAAGCGCGGAGCGAGCTGTCCGCACGATCGCCTGCCGCTCTTGGTGCGCGGACATCGTCAGATTTCGCCGGAGCTGGAGAGCGTGACTGACCTTATGTATGCGCTTATTCGCCTGGTTGCCGAGCGCTCGGGCGTGGCGACCTCGGTCATTGCGTCGCGCGATGACCTGGCCGACTACATTGAGCATCCCGAGCAGAGCCGCCTGCGCGAAGGTTGGCGCTTTGAACTTGTGGGCTCGCGCCTGGACGATCTGCTTTCCGGCAACATGGGGTTGACGGTCAAAGATGGCAAAATTGAATTGCTGTAAGGAAGCCTAGCCGCTTGATTGGGTAGAATGCCTCCAACGTGTAATTCGATTCGGAGGAATTCGCATGCCCTATTACTATGGTTACGGCTTTGGCATCGACCCGCTGTACCTGCTGGTTGTCCTTGTTTGTACGGTGCTTGGTCTTGCGGCGCAGAGCTATATCAACTCGACGTACAAGACCTGGTCCAAGGTTCGCTCGGACGGCGACACGGGTGCCACGGTCGCTCGCCGCATGCTCGACGCCAACGGTTGCAACGCCGTGGGTATCAAGGGCGTTGCCGGTGAGCTCACCGACCACTACAACCCGCAGGATAACAACCTGTATCTCTCGGACGCTAACCGTTCGGGCGGATCGGTCGCAAGCGTTGCCGTGGCCTGCCACGAGGCGGGTCATGCCGCCCAGCGTCAGAGCGGTTACGCCATGATGAAGGTTCGCACCGCCCTGGTCCCGGTCGTCAACTTTACCCAGAACACCTGGACCATCGTGTTGCTCTTGGGCCTGTTTATGAACATCGCCGGGCTCACGACCCTCGCATTGATCTTCTTCTCGTTTAGTGTGCTGTTCCAACTCGTTACGTTGCCTGTCGAGATCGATGCCAGTCGCCGCGCCGTGGCGTATATCGAGCAGTCGGGCATGAGTTCCAAGCAGGTCAACGGTGCCAAGAAGGTGCTGACGGCAGCCGCGCTCACCTACGTGGCGGCGGCGCTCACCTCGATTATTCAGCTGCTCTACCTGATGGCCCGCTACAACAGAAACTCCAACCGATAACAAATTGGCTTGACAGGCGCCGCGGAGATTCTTGTCCCCGCGGCGCTGTACTATGTGTTGGACTTGAATCTGCGCAGGGTCGAAGCCCTTGTGCTCGATAACGAAGGGGGGCTGCGTGGCAGGCTGGAATCTAACCGGCAATGCCGTTTCCGCCGAGTTCGACGGTTCGGACGATCAGGAGCGCAAGGAGCTCAGCGTGAGCCAGGCAGTGGAGATCGCCGCCGGTGCGCTCGATGCCATTCCGCAGCTGAGCGTTCTGGGCGAGGTCACAGGTTTTCGTGGTCCTAACGCCCGAAGCGGTCACTGCTACTTCCAGATCAAGGACGACTCGGCCGCCGTCGACTGCATTATCTGGAAGGGCGCCTATCTCAAGCGCACCTTCGATCTGCGCGATGGCATGCAGGTGAGCTTTAAGGGCAGCTTCAATCTCTATAAGCCCACGGGTCGCATGAGCTTTGTTGCCCGCTCATTTTCGTTGGCGGGGGAGGGTCTGCTGCGTCAACAAGTGGCGCAACTGGCCGAAAAGCTACGCCGCGAGGGCCTGATGGACGAAGCGCGCAAGCGCCGCATCCCGGTGTTCTGCTCCCGCGTGGCGGTCGTCACCTCGCTTTCGGGTGCCGTAATCGACGACGTCAAGCGCACGTTGCGTCGTCGCAACCCGCTCGTCGAGGTCGTCTGCGTGGGCGCCAAGGTTCAAGGCGAGGGTGCGCCGGCCGAGCTCATCGAGGGCTTGCGCCGCGCCGCTTCCATTACGCCGGCGCCCGACTGTATTTTGCTGGTGCGCGGCGGCGGCTCCTTTGAGGACCTCATGACCTTTAATGACGAGGAGCTTGCCCGCGCGGTGGCGGCTTGTCCTGTGCCCGTGGTGACCGGTATTGGCCATGAGCCCGATACCTCGATTTGCGACATGGTGAGCGACCGCCGCGCCTCCACGCCCACGGCGGCGGCCGAATCGGTGGCGCCGGCTATGACGGAGTTGGCCGATGTGCTCGAGGCACGCCATCAGCGTCTTGGCGCCGCGATGGCATCGATGATTGGGTCGAATCAGGTCGACCTGGAGATGCTCGATCAGCGTGGTCGCCGCGCTTGGAATACCTATACGGCCCGTCTGGGCGATGCACTCGATGCCGCCGCCTGCCGCCCGTGCCTCAACGACCCCACATTTATGGTCGAGCGTCGCGAATCGGAGCTTGCGCTGACTGCCGATCGCCTGTCGGGCGCCATAGTACGCTCGGTCGGGACATTCCGCTCCAACTTTGAGCGCCTGCCCGAGCGTCTGGTTGCAAGCACCTCGGGGCTCGATGGCAAGCGCCATGCGCTCACGCTTGCGAGTTCCCGTCTGGAGCATCAGGGGCGCACGATGCTCAGCAAACCCGCGTCCGACCTGGGCCGTGCGGCAGCCTCACTCGATGCCCTGTCGCCGCTCAAGGTGCTTGCCCGTGGCTATTCCATCGCGTACAGCGATGATGGGGTGGCTACGAGCGCCAAGACCTTTAAGCCCGGCGACGCCATACGCGTGCGCATGGCAGACGGCAACGTGGCGGCAACGGTCGATACGGTCGAGTAGACCGCGTTTCACAGCGATAAACCTTTAGGAAAGGAAACAGATATGGCAGAGAAGACCCCGGTCGAGCAGCTTACGTACAAGCAGGCCTCGCAGGAGTTGGAACTCATCATCCGCAGCTTGGAGTCGGGCGATATGGAGCTCGAGGAGTCACTCGAGAGCTATACCCGCGGCGTCGAGCTCCTCAAGAGCCTGCGCACCCGCCTGTCCGATGCCGAGCAGAAGGTCTCGGTGCTCCTTAAGGACGTCGACGGCAACGACGTGCTCGCCGACGGCGAGGCCGCCAACACCGACGACAAGCTTTCGTTCTAACCATCCCGACCAAATATAATTACCTTGGCCTGTGAGAAAGGAACCAGCCATGTGTGATTGCATCTTCTGCAAAATCGCCAACCACGAGATTCCCTCAACCGTTGTCTATGAGGACGACCAGGTCATCGCCTTCGACGACCTCAACCCCCAGGCGCCGGTCCACACGCTCGTGATCCCCAAGAAGCACTACAGCGACATCGCCGACAACGTGCCGGCCGAGACCATGGGCGCCATGGCCCACGCCATCCACGAGGTTGCCAAGGCCAAGGGCTTGGAGGACGGTTTCCGCGTCATCTCCAACAAGGGCGTCAACGCCGGCCAGACCGTCATGCACTTCCACATGCACGTCCTCGGCGGCAAAAACCTGGGCGAGAACCTCATCTGAGGACGCTTCTTCCGTGCAATGAAACGGAAGCTCTGGCACCGATAACTTATATATCAACGCAATAAACCCGAGCGCGAGGGCGTTTGGGTTTATTATTGAAGCGTATGTAACCTGGCGGCGCCACACCGCCTGTTAGTAGGGAGACACATGAACGTTCTGGTCGTCAACGCAGGATCTTCGACCCTTAAGTATCAGGTCATCGATACCAAGTCCCACAAGGTGTCCGCAAAGGGCTCCTGCGAGCGCGTCTGCTTTACCGGCGGTACCTTCACCCACGCTGCCAACGGCTCCAAGAAGGTGACCGAGAACATCGAGTTCCCCGACCACAAGGTCGCCATCGAGGTCGTCCTGAAGGACCTCGAGGCCAACGGCGTCAAGATCGAGGGCATTGGCCACCGTATCGTTCAGGGCGGCTGGTACTTTGGCGATTCCTCCCTCGTCGACGAGGACGTCCTCGCCAAGATCCGTGAGGTCGCCCCGCTGGCGCCGCTGCACAACAACCCCGAGGCCAACGTTATCGAGTTCTGCCTGGAGCAGTATCCCGACCTGCCCAACGTCACGGTCTATGACACCGCTTTCCACTTCAACATGCCCGAGGTCGCCAAGACCTACGCCCTTCCCAAGGATGTTTGCGACAAGCTGCACATCCGTAAGTACGGCGCCCACGGCACCAGCTATCGTTACATCTCCAAGAAGGTCGCCGAGATGACCAACGGCGAGGCCCGCAAGGTTGTCGTGTGCCACATCGGCTCCGGTGCCTCCCTGTGCGCCATCGAGGACGGCAAGTGCATGGATACCACTATGGGCCTCACCCCGCTCGACGGCGTCATGATGGGCACCCGCTGCGGCTCCATCGACCCGGCTACCGTGTGCTACCTGCAGCGCGAGGGCGGCTACACCTTCGACGAGGTCGACGAGATGATGAACAAGAAGTCCGGCCTTTTGGCTGTGACCGGTGGCAAGACCAACGACTGCCGCAACGTCGAGGAGCTTGCCGCCGCCGGCGACCCCGAGGCTCAGCTCGCCTTCGACATGTTCGTCTACAAGATTGCCGCCAAGGCTGCCGAGATGGCCACTTCCATGTGCGGTATGGACACGCTGGTCTTCACCGCCGGCATCGGTGAGCACGCTCCGGCCGTTCGCGCCGGCGTTGCCGACCGTCTGGCCTTTATGGGCGTCAAGATGGACCATGCCCGTAACGCCCTGCGTGGCGACGGCGCTTGGTGCCTGTCTGCCAAGGATTCCAAGGTCAAGATCTTCGTCATCCCCACGGACGAGGAGTTCATGATCGCTTCCGACGTCGAGCGCATCGTCAACGGCAAGTAATTGCAAGAGGGGAGGGGCTGGACGACCAAGTGTCGTTTAGTCCCTCTTTTGCGCTCGTTGGGCGATATGCTGATAGCTATTTATCAAGATATGATAACTTCTTATTAAAATACGGCCGCCTTAAGGGGTCTGCGTCGGCCGTATTGCACTGCAAAGGAGTCTCATGAACGTACTTGTTGTCAACGCCGGCAGTTCAAGCCTTAAATATCAGCTTTTGGATACCGATACCCGCGAGGTTTTCGCCAAGGGCAACTGCGAGCGTATCGGATCGGACATGGGCATCTTTGGCCACTCCGAGAACGGTGGCGCCAAACAGACCGAGGAGGTTCCCTTCCCCGATCATCGCTCTGCTATCGCTCGCGTGCTCGAGGAGCTCGAGAAGACCGACTTTACGATTGATGGCATTGGACATCGCATCGTTCAAGGCGGCTGGCACTTCGATGATTCTGCGGTCGTCGACGACGAGGTCATGGCTAAGATTCTCGAGGTGGCACCGCTTGCTCCGCTGCACAACTACGGCGAGGCGGCGGCGATTGAGTATTGCCGTGAGAAGTATCCGGAGCTGCCCAACGTGGCCGTCTTCGACACCTCGTTCCACATGACCATGCCCGAGGTCGCCTACACCTACGCCCTGCCCAAGGACGTGTGCGACAAGTATCACGTGCGCAAGTACGGAGCCCACGGTACGAGCCACCGCTATGAGTGGATGATGGCCAAGGAGATCCTGGGCTCGCGCTGCCACCGCCTGCTCTCGTGCCATTTGGGCAACGGCGCCTCGCTTGCCGCCATCGAGGACGGTGTATGCCGTGACACCACGATGGGGCTCACGCCGCTTGACGGCCTGATGATGGGAACCCGCTGCGGCTCTATCGACCCGGCTACCGTGTGCTACCTGCAGCGCGAGGGCGGCTACAGCTACCAGGAAGTCGACGACATGATGAACAAGCAGTCTGGTCTGCTCGCCATCTCGGGTATCTCCAACGACGCCCGCGACATTCGCACGCGCGCCTCCGAGGGAGATGAGCGCTGCCTGCTCGCCTTCGATATGTTCGCCTATAAGGCTATGCAGCAGGCCGGCTCCATGATCGCTTCTATGGCGGGCGTGGATACCATTACCTTCACTGCCGGCATCGGCGAGAACGACTGGTCGATCCGCAAGGCCTTCTGCGACTGCTTTGAGTGGTTGGGCGTGCGCATCGACAACAACAAGAACCGTGAGGCCGTGGGCAGCGGCCCGCAGGTCATCAGTGCCGCCGGTTCCGCCGTCACGGTCATGGTCATCCCCACCGACGAGGAATACATGATCGCCCACGACGTCGAGCGTCTGACCAAGAACAACTAACGCGCGCATTTACAAGTAAACGAAAGGCCTCCAGAGCAACAGCTCCGGAGGCCTTTTTACTAGCAGGCGGAAATACCAGTCCCAAAGTGACCATCGCCAGCAACGCTTGCGCCCCTAGCAACGGCACCCATCCATTCAGATCTTCAGCCCCAGCTCGTAGTCAAGCCGCCGTCCACTCCAGATGCCCTGATTGCTACGTAGCGGCAGGGACCCTACAGGGTAAAGCTCTGAAAACATTCCGCAGGACGGAGGAAGCCCCCGCCGCGCGTAGCGCGCAGCGGGGGCTTCCGACATGTCCGAGGACGTTTTCAGAGCTTTACCCTGTAGGGTCCCGAGGGGATATGTCCGCTACTCAGCCATCTGAGCCTGGACGGCGGTGATGGCAACGACACCCACGATGTCGTCGGCAGAGCAGCCGCGCGAAAGGTCGTTGACCGGCTTGGCGATGCCCTGCAGGATGGGGCCGTAGGCGTCGGCGCCGGCGAAGCGCTGGACGAGCTTGTAGCCGATGTTGCCGGCCTCAAGGTCGGGGAACACCAGCACGTTGGCCTTGCCGGCAACGGAGGAGCCGGGAGCCTTGAGCTGGGCGACGGTGGGGACGATAGCGGCATCGAGCTGCAGGTCGCCATCGATGGCGAGCTCGGGAGCCTTCTCGTGGCAGAACTTTACGGCCTCCTGGACCTTCTTGGCGACCTCGCCGCCGGCGGAGCCCATGGTGGAGTAGGAGAGCATGGCCACGTGCGGCTCAACGTTGCCCATGAAGGTGGACCAGGAGTGAGCGGAGGCGATGGCGATCTCGGAGAGCTCGTCGGAGGACGGGTTGATGTTGAGGCCGCAGTCGGCGAAGATCAGCGTGCCGTCGGTGCCGAACTGCGGGGTGTCGGTGCACATCACGAAGAAGGCCGAGACCAGCTTGGTGCCCGGGGCGGTCTTGAGGATCTGCAGCGCGGGGCGCAGGGTGTCGGCGGTGGAGTGGCAGGCGCCGGAGACCAGGCCGTCGGCATCGCCCATCTTGACCATCATGGTGCCAAAGTAGGTAGCGTCCATCACCTGGGCGCGAGCCTGCTCGATGGTGACGCCCTTCTTGGCGCGGAGCTCGGCAAACTTCTGCGCGTACTCCTCGTGCTTCTCGGCATTGCGCGGATCGATGACGGTAGCGCCGGGAACGTTGATCTCGTCGGGGTTACCCAGGATGACGATCTTTGCCAGGCCCTCCTCGATGATCTTGGTGGCTGCGACGATGGTGCGCGGATCCTCGCCCTCGGGCAGGACGATCGTCTTAAGGTCGGCCTTGGCGGCAGACTTCATACGGTTTAGGAAATCGCTCATGTTACTCCTTACAAGCGTTTCGCTAAGCTCCAGGCGCCCGGCTGTTCACGAATAAACCCGCTGCTAGCGGGTTTACCTTTCAATTATGTTCGCCGCGGTGCTTGAGCTTTCCTTGTGTGGCAAGCTCATTATAGGACGCATTAGCGCTATAATCGCTCTGATAAATATGTCTCGAAGAATGTTCGAGAAAAGCCCAGCTAACGAGCCCGTGGCTTTTGACAAGGAGTATCGATGCAGATTACCTCAGGCCTGCCTGAAGGCTTTAACGCCGGCGCATACGACATGATTGTCGTCGGTGCCGGTTATGCCGGTGCCGTTTGTGCCCGCCGTCTCGCCGAGACCATCGGCTATCGTGTTGCCGTTCTGGAGCGCCGTAGCCACATTGCGGGTAACGCCTACGACTGCGCTGATGAGGCCGGAATCCTGGTCCACGAGTATGGTCCGCACATCTACCATACCTTTAATGAGCGCGTCCACAATTTCCTGTCGCGCTTTACCAAGTGGACGGACTACCAGCACAAGGTGCTTGCCAACATCAACGGCACCCTCATGCCCGTGCCTTTTAACCACGCGAGCCTCAAGCTCGCCTTTGGCGACGAGCGCGGCGAGGAGCTGTATCAGAAGCTCGTGGAGACCTTTGGCAAGGACGTCAAGGTGCCCATCATGGAGCTGCGCAAGAAGAACGACCCGGATCTTGCCGAGGTCGCCGATTACGTCTACGAGAACGTCTTTTTGCATTACACCATGAAGCAGTGGGGCCAGACGCCCGACCAGATCGATCCCTCGATCACCGGTCGCGTTCCCGTCTTTGTGGGCGACGATGACCGCTACTTCCCGCAGGCTCCCTTCCAGGGCATGCCGCAGGACGGCTATACCGCGCTGTTCGAGCACATGCTCGACCACGATCTGATTGATGTGTTCTGCGACGTGGACGCCCGCGATCTCTTCGAGATCGACGAGACCACCGTCAAGATCGACGGCAAGGTCTATGGCGGCGAGATCGTCTACACCGGTCCGCTCGACGAGCTGTTCAACCTCGACTTGGGCGCTCTGCCGTACCGTACGCTCGACATGAAGTTCGAGACGCTCGATATGGACCAGTTCCAGCCCGTGGGCACCGTCAACTACACCACGAGCGAGGATTACACGCGTATCACCGAGTTCAAGAACATGACCGGTCAGGTCCTGCCCGGCAAGACCACCATCATGAAGGAGTACTCCAAGGCCTATACGCCCGGCTCGGGCGAGACGCCGTACTACGCCATTCTGGAGCCCGAGAACCGTGAGCTCTATGAGTGCTATCTTGAGCGCGTTCAGAACCTGACGAACTTCCACCCGGTGGGTCGCCTGGCCGAGTATCGTTACTACGATATGGATGCCGTGACCAACTCCGCCCTCGATCTTTCGGATGAGATTATCGCCTGCCATGCATAAAGTCATATCATTCGGTATTCCCTCGTATAACGCCGCCAAGGACATGGACCATTGCATCACCTCCATTCTGGAGGGGAGCAATTACGCCACCGATATCGAGATCATCATCGTCGATGACGGTTCCAAGGACGAGACGGCGGCCAAGGCCGATGAGTGGGAGACGCGTTACCCCGGAATCATCCGCGCGGTGCATCAGGAGAACGGCGGCCACGGCATTGCCGTCCTTTCGGGCTTGCGCGAGGCACAGGGCACCTACTACAAAGTTGTCGACTCGGACGACTGGCTCGATGGCGCAGCCCTGTCGACCATGCTTTCGATCCTTCGCGGTTTTGAGGAGCGCGACCAGCGCGTCGACCTCTTTATCTCGAACTATGTGTACGAGAAGGTTTACGAGGGTACGCACACCGCTATTGGCTACAAGTTTGCCCTGCCGCGGAAAAAGATCTTTACCTGGGACCAGATTGGTCATTTCCGTCTGGACCAGAATCTGCTCATGCACAGCCTGTGCTATCGCACGGATGTGCTGCGCGCGTCCAATCTGCCTATGCCGCCGCACACGTTCTATGTAGACAACATCTACGCCTACGTGCCGCTACCGCGCTGCAAGACCATGTACTACGCCGACATCGACCTCTACCGCTACTTTATCGGCCGTGAGGGCCAAAGCGTCAACGAGGCCACGATGGTCAAGCGTCTGGACCAACAGTTTCGCGTGACGCGCATCATGATGGAGTCGTTCCACCTGTACAGCGATGTCGAGTCGTCGCGTCTGCGCTCGTACATGATGGGCTATTTCACCATGATGATGGCAATCTGCTCGGTGCTCACTAAGCTTTCCGACGAGGATTGTGCCGACGAGCGCCTGAAGACGTTGTGGAGTGATTTAAAGGCCTATGACGAGCGTATGTATCGTCGTGCACGCTACGGTGTGGTCGGCTTCTTCACCAACCTGCGCGGTCGGGCTGGTGACAAAACCACACTCGGCCTATACCGTCTTGCCTCAAAGATCTTCAAATTCAACTAGCTGCTGAGTAATCGCTGCTGATGGGTTGACTGGGCCCCTTGGCCTTTAGTTTGCTACTGCGAACAGTCCTGCTCGCACGGAAAGCACATTAAGTGCTTTCCGGCTCGTGCGGAACTTGTATCAAACTAAAGGCCAAGGGGCCTCTGCTACAAGAATCGATTGTCAGGCTGCCAGAATTTGAAGATCTTAGACGCGCGGTACACAGGGGCCTGGGCTGAAAGGGATTTAGTTGAGTAGGTTGCCCGGTGGGTCTTGGTTATGTTTGTCGCGAGTTCCGCACGAGCCGAAGAGCACTTAATGTGCTCTTCGTGCGAGCCAGGACTGTAGAGCAGCAAACATAACCAAGACCCACCGGGCAACCGGACGAGTTAGTTTACTTCGCGGCGCCGGGGATGCCGTGGGAGGTTTTAGCGGTTTTGGCTCCGTTTACGATGGCAGCTTCTAGGGCCCTTACTGCGAGCATACCCAGCAGGTCTAGGGGAACGGCGGCGCTTGCCTGGGCTCCCAGTTTGCCGCTGGCAAGGGTGTAGATGGTGTCGCCGTCGTTGGTGGTGTGTGTGGGGCGGATGGCGTGCGCGTAGGCGTCTGCTGCCATTTGGGAGACCTTGGTAGCCCGCGCCTTAGTGAGCTCCATGTTGGTGACGATGCAGCTGATGGTGGTGTTGGTGCGGTCGAGCGGCATTTGCATGGAGCCGGCTGCGGCAAAGGCTGCGAGCTCCATGTCGACGATCTGGTCGCTATCGGCTGTGGCGCGCATGCCGGCGACCCACTCGCCAGTGGTCGGGTCGATGACGTTGCCGCAGGCGTTGACCGAGACCACGGCGCCCACTTTGACGGGACCGAGTGCCACGGCGGCAGCTCCAAGGCCGGCCTTCATGCAGGTGGCAGGCCCCATGAGCTTGCCTACGGTGGCGCCGGTACCGGCGCCCACGTTGCCTTGCTCGAGCGTGGCAGGGGTGTGGTCGAGCGCCTCGCGCACGGCGGCGATACCGGCCTCAATGTCGGGGCGCACGGTGGGGTCGCCAAAGGCGAGGTCGAAGATGCAGCTGGAGCACACGATAGGCACCTGCGTGGGGCCGACGGGAAGGCCGATGCCGCGGCTCTCAAGCTCGCGAGCGACGCCGCTTGCAGCCTCGAGGCCAAAGGCCGATCCACCCGAAAGGCAGACGGCGTGGACCTTGTCGACGGTGTTCTCGGGACGCAGCAGGTCGGTTTCGCGCGATGCTGGAGCACCGCCGCGAACGTCAACGCCGCCGGTGGCGCCCTCGGGTGCCACGATTACGGTGCAACCGGTGCCGGCCTCCTCGTCCGTATAGTTGCCATAGCAAAAGCCATCGACATCGCAGACGTCAATGGCCTCGAGCAGTGTATCCATGTTTAACTCCTATCGGTTTTCCGCCGCGCCTTGTGCCCGGTCGGGATCCGTACGGTACGCCAAAATTGTAGGCGCTGGGGAATACCCAGCGCCAGATGCAATTACGAGAGTTTTTGAATCGCGCGCGCGACGCGGGCGATGGGTAAGCCCACCACGTTATAGAAGTCGCCCGAAATATCGTGCACGAGCATGCGTCCGCCTGTGCCCTGAATGCCGTAGGCGCCGGCCTTGTCCATGGGCTCACCCGAGGCGACGTAGCGCTCGATCTGCTCGTCGGTGAGCTCGTAGAACGTCACGTCGGTCACATCGACAAACGACAGGCTCTCGGCGGCATGCGGAGCTGTAGCGTCGCCGGCTTTAACGATGCAGACGCCGGTCGCCACCTGGTGCGTGCGGCCCGAAAGCTCGCGGAGCATGGTGCGCGCCTCGTCCTCGTTTGCCGGCTTACCCAATATTTGGCCGTCAAAGGTGACAATAGTATCGGCCGCGACGGTCAACTCATTGGGTTCGGCATGCTCGGCCGCGACGGCAGCAGCTTTGGCACGCGCCAAGCGCTCGACGAGCGTAAGCGGAGCTTCGCCATCAAAAGGCGTTTCATCGATGTCTGCGGGAATTACGCGAATGTTATAGCCCGCCTCGCGCATCAGCTCTATGCGGCGCGGCGATTGCGAAGCCAAAATCATAGTTGGATGCCCTCGGCGACCTTCTCGACGGCCTTTTCGCCGGCGAGCGTGCGCAGCAGCTCCAAGGCAAAGGGGAGTGACTGTGCCATGCCGCTGGCAGTGATGATATTGCCGTCTTGCGTGACCTTCTCGCCGGTATAGGTGCCCTCGGGGAAGCTCTTCTCAAAGCCGGGGAAGCACGTGGCGCGGCGTCCCTCGAGTAGACCAAGCTCGCCTAGGATAAACGGGGCGGCGCAGATGGCGGCAACGTGCTTGGTCGCGGCGAAATCGCAGACTACGTTGCAGACGCGCTGGTCGGCGCGCAGGTTGGTGGCACCGGGCAGGCCGCCGGGCAGCACGACGCAGTCGTACTCGTCAAAGTCAATCTCGTCAAAGAGCACATCACAGGTCACGGGGATCTGCAGCGAGCTCACGACCTCGCGCGTGGGCATGATCGAGACGAGCGTGGCGCGCACGCCGCCGCGACGCATGACATCGACCATGGTCAGACATTCAATCGTTTCAAAGCCATCGGCGGCGAGAACGGCAACGCTGGGCATGAGAGTTCCTTTCGTAAGGCGGCATACAATTAGGCGTCTTATACCCCGAAGACATGCGCTTGCCACGCTCGATTTCCCAATGTTTAAAAAGGGACGGGGATTAAATAATCATTTGGTACAAATTGATTATTTAATCCCCGTCCCAGAAAAATCATCGGGCGTGGCCTTGGGCAAACAGTCTAGTTGCGCCTAAGGTGGACGACGGTCTCGCAGTGGAAGGTTTGTGGGAACAGGTCGACTGGCGTGATCTTTACGGGGAAGAAGGTGCCTTCTTCGACAAAGCGTTTGAGATCGCGCGCCAGGGTGGCCGGGTCGCAGCTCACGTAGGCGACATCGCGAGCACTCGTGCTGGCGATAAGGTCGATCGCCTCGGGGGCGAGGCCTGCGCGTGGCGGGTCGACCACCAAGACGTCGGCATCCTGGTCGGGGAACTCGCGCACCGCGTCTCCGCCAATGACGTCGACGTTATCAAGCTTGTTGATCTCCAGGTTACGGCGCAGGTCGCGCACGGCGGGGCCGTAGGCCTCGACGGCGGCGACAAAGTCGCAGCGGCGGGCGAGCGGCAGGGTAAAGGTGCCGGCACCACAGTACAGGTCCACGGCAAGCTCGTCTTCCTGCGGGTCGAGCGCTTCCATGACAAGCTCGATCAAAATCTCGGCACCCTTGGTGTTGACCTGGAAAAAAGACGGGGCAGACAAGCGCATCTGACCCTCGGCGATATTCTCGGTCCATGAGCCCTCTCCGGCGAGCATTTCGACCTTGGAGACACGGCGGGCCTTCTTTTCGCCCTTGCTCATCACGCGCACGATGCTCGTGGGATGAGCGGCGTCCGCCAGCACGCGGGAGACCTGCGAGCGCGGAAAAGAGCCTGTGGGCGTCCAGAGTGCGACCTCGAGTGCCTTGGTGCGGCGTGATGCGCGAATGCCCACGCGTTCGAGCCCCAAGTCATGGCTGCCGCTTAGATAGTTGAGTGCGCCGACGACCGATTTGAGCGCCTTCGGGAAGCGCTTGTCGAACAGCGGGCACGTATCGACGGTCACGATTTTGCTGGGGTCGACACCGTGCATGCCAAGACGCACGCGACCGTTGACGACGGTCGGTTCGAGCTCGATTTTATTGCGGTAGCCCCAGTCGTCCTTGGTGTGGCAGATGGGCTGTACCAACTCATCGACCTGCTCAGGAGCGAACTTGCCGATGCGCTCGAGCGTGGAGCGCAGGTTTTGCTCCTTGGCGGCGAGCTGTGCCGTGCGTGAGAGATTGCCCCACGAGCAGCCGCCGCAGATGCCCACGAAGGGGCAGGGAGGCTGAATGCGATCGGGGCTTGGCTCCAGAATCTCGGTGGTGCGGGCACGCATGAACGACTTGCCGTCCTGTACGACCTCGGCCTCGACGGTGTCGCCTGCCACGGCGCCCTGCACAAAGACGGCCTTGCCGTTGTCGGCGTGCGCCAGCCCGTCGGCGCCGTAGGTCATCGATTCTATAGTGAGCTTCATATTCCTGCCTGTCATTCGCGTTGTTATTCGCACCATGGTAGCAGGGAAAAGCGCCCCGCATCCGAGGCTTTCCTCAAATGCGGGGCGCTTCTACAAACGACTATTTCGTCTTGCCGGTAATGAGCGTCTTTAGACCCAGGCCGATCAGGCCCAGGCCTATGCGCACGCGACCGGGGCGATGGCGCTCGATGGCCTTGGTCTTGCCGGCGGGCTTATCGCGACGGGCGCTCGTCTCGGGTGCGGGCTTGGTGACCTGCGGCTCGGGCTGAGGTGCAGGTGCAGGCTTGGGCTCAATGACGGTCGCCTGGACCTCTTGGACCTTGGGTGTGGCCGGCTGCGGCTCAGGAGCAGGGGCGGGCTTTGCCTCGGCGGCGGGCTCCGGAGTCGCAGTAGCGGCCTCGGGCGCTTTCTCCACGGCGGGCTCTGCGGCAGCCTCGGGCTCATTCACCGGGAGAGCGGCAACCGCTTCCGGTTTGGCAGCCGCCCCATGTTCAATCTCGTCCTGGATAACTTTTTCGGCCACACGTTCCTTCTCCTGTGCGCGCTGCTGCGCGGCGGCCTCGGCGTTGCGATACGCGCGCTCCAGCAGAGCTTCCTGCGAGTTGAAGGGTTTCTCGTCCTCTTTGCGCTCCACCGGAACCCAGGTGCCGTCACTCGTCAGGCTGCGTGCCTTCACGTTGTCGCGCAGCTGCATGCCCATGTACTCGTGCACCAGGGCGCGGCAGGTGGGGTCGAGCACGGGGAAGGCGATCTCCACGCGGTGCTCGGTGTTGCGCGTCATCATGTCTGCCGAGCTCAGGTAGATCATGTCCGAGTCCACGCCAAAGGCATAGACGCGCGCATGCTCCAAAAAACGTCCGACGATGGATCGCACGTGCACGTTCTCGGTCTTGCCCGGAACACCGGGCTTGAGGCACGAGATGCCGCGAATGATCATGTCCACGCGCACGCCGGCACACGATGCCTCGGCAATCTTGTCGATGACCTCGCGGTCGGTAAGCGAGTTGAGCTTAAAGAACACGCGGGCGGGCTCGCCGACAAGGGCGCGCTGAATCTCGCGGTCCAGGCCGCGCATGATGAGCGGCTTGAGGCCCACGGGCGCCACGCCCAGGAAGCGGTAGTCGCCGCGCAGGTTGCCCAGCGACAGGTTGCGGAAGAACAGGTTGGCGTCCTCGCCGATGCCGGGATGCGCGGTCATGAGCATAAAGTCGCTGTAGAGCTTGGCCGTCTTCTCGTTAAAGTTGCCGGTACCCAAAAGCGTCAGGCGGGTAAGCGCCATGCCCTCGCGATAGGTGAGCTGGCAGATCTTTGAGTGGCACTTAAAGCCCTCGGAGCCGTAGATAACGGTGCAGCCGGCCTCTTCCAGGCGCTCGGCCCATTCGATGTTGTTTTGCTCGTCAAAGCGGGCACGAAGCTCCATGAGCACCGTGACCTCTTTGCCGTTTTCGGCAGCATCGATGAGCGACTCGCACAGACGGCTCTGCTTTGCCACACGGTAGAGCGTGATGCGCAGCGAGATACACTCGGGGTCATAGGCTGCTTCGTGCACCAGGTCCAAGAACGGGTTCATTGCCTCGTAAGGGTAAAAGAGCAGCTTGTCGTGCTGCAGCACCTGCTCGCGGATGGAGCGGGCCATATCGATGGTGGGATTGGGCTGCGGCTTAAACGGCGTAAAGAGGAGCTCATTGCGCAGGTGCTCGGGAATCTTACCCTCAATGCCAAAGACGTAGCCAAGGTCAAGGGGGATATCGCAGGTAAAGACCGAGCGGCGAGAAAGCTCGAGCGCCTTGCGGATGGTCTTGAGCGTTGCCTTCTCGAGCGAGCCCGATACGGCGAGCACCACCGGCTGCAGGCGCAGGCGCTTCTTGAGGATGCGCTTCATGTGCTGGCGGTAATCCTCTTCCTCCTCGACGCCTTCGCCGTCCGGGTCGATATCGGCATTGCGGGTGACGCGGATCAGCGCGCGGTCCAGCGGCTTATAGGAGCCAAAGCAACTGTCCAGGCAGGCGAGGATGACGTCCTCGAGCAAGATGTAGGAGTAGGTGCCGGTGGGCGAGGGGATCTCGACCACGC
>CAUFWM010000003.1 GCA_959596505.1 uncultured Collinsella sp. | reverse complement strand
GCAGGACCGCAGATTATCGAGGACTACGAAGCAGACGTGAGAGGATACCTAGACCATGAGTGATACCGCATCCGCAGCACCCCGCGTGCCCAAGCGCGTCGCCGCCGTCATTCTCAACTCGCTCAAGGGCGGCGTGGTCCCGCGCATCGGCCTTCCCTATATCACCGTGGGGCGCGAGGTCGAGATCCGTGCTCTGCTCACCGACCTGAGCCTCATCGCCGATGGCGGCGCAAGCTTCCGTTTCCTAGTCGGTCGCTACGGCGCCGGCAAGAGCTTTTTGCTCCAGACCATCCGCACGCACGCCATGGGCGAGGGATTCGTCGTGGCCGATGCCGACCTATCCCCTGAGCGCCGCTTGCAGGGCGGGCAGGGACAGGGCCTTGCCACCTACCGTGAGCTCATCCGCAACATATCGACTAAAACGCGCCCCGAGGGCGGCGCGCTCAACCTTATCCTGGATCGCTGGGTCGCCTCGTGTGCCGATGCCGATGAGTCTGCCGTCAATGCCCAACTGGCCCCGCTCGAGGAAATGGTCCACGGCTTCGACTTCGCCCGTATGCTCCGCCGCTACCGCGCGGCCGTATCCGAGGGCGACGAAGAAGCTATGAGCCGCGTGACCAAATGGATTCGTGGCGAGTACCGCACCAAGAGTGAGGCACGCGCCGAGCTGGGCTCCTCGACCATCATCAGCGATGACGACTGGTACGACTACGTTAAGCTCATTGCGCGCTTTTTGGTCTGCAGCGGCTACAAGGGCATGCTGGTGCTCATCGACGAGCTCGTGAATCTATATAAGATTCCCAACGCCATCACACGCCAATACAACTACGAGAAGATCCTGACCATGTACAACGACACGCTCCAGGGCAAGGCGCAGTACCTGGGCGTGATCATGGGTGGCACGCCAACCTCCATCGAAGACCGCCGCCGTGGCGTGTTCTCCTACGAGGCCCTGCGTAGCCGACTCGCTCAAGGCCGCTTTGCACGCGAGGATCTTAAGGACATGCTCGCGCCCATCATCCGCCTGCAGCCACTCACCTATGAGGAGTTGCTGGTGCTGATCGAAAAACTCATGCAGATCCATGCTGGCTACTTTGGCTGGACGCCCACGCTTACCGAGAACGACTTGGTAGACTTCCTCAAGATTGAGTTTGGCCGCGTGGGAGCCGATACGCACTTGACGCCGCGTGAGGTCATCCGTGACTTTATCGAGCTGCTCGATATCCTGTGTCAGAATCCCGATGCAAACGTGGCTGAGTTGCTGCAAAGCGTCGGCGGCGACGCGCTGGCGCCGGCAGCCGCAACAGGCGACACCGGCACCGCAGACGGCGACCGCAACTTCGCCGAATTCACCATCTAACCTGCCAAAAAGAGACGGGTTTATTTTGGCAGGTTTTATCTGGGCAAACGTTGAAGCAGCCATGCAGCAAGCCACTGACCACCGCGTTGAGAGATTCGTTTTTGAAAGGAGGTCCCGTGAACGCCTTTGACCGCTACGCCCCGTTTATCCAAGACTTCATCTACTCCCACGATTGGGAGAGTCTGCGCTCCATTCAGGTTGCGGCGGCAGATGCCATCTTTAACACACAAGACAATGTGCTCCTAACGGCATCAACGGCTTCGGGCAAAACCGAAGCGGCCTTCTTTCCCATCCTGACCGAGTTTTGGGAGAACCCGCCCGCAAGCGTGGGCGCCCTCTATATTGGCCCCCTCAAGGCGCTCATCAATGATCAGTTCGTCCGCCTCAACGACCTCTGCGAAGAAGCCGACATCCCCGTCTGGCACTGGCATGGCGATGTCTCGCAGTCGCACAAGGCCAAGCTCATCAAAAAACCGAGCGGCATCTTGCAGATTACGCCCGAGTCACTCGAAGCGCTCTTAATCCATAAGCACATGGCGATCCCGCGCATGTTTTGCGACCTGCGCTATGTGGTCATCGATGAGGTCCACTCGCTCATGCGCGGCGACCGTGGCGGGCAAACGCTCTGCCTTATCGAGCGACTCTCGCGCATGGCCGGCGTGCGGCCTCGCCGCATTGGCCTTTCGGCTACCATCGGCGACCCCGAGCGCACGGGCGCTTTTCTCTCACAGGGAACGGGGCGCGACTGCGTTATCCCCCGCTTTGAAGAACCGCGCCGCGTGTGGCGCATCTCCATGGAGCACTTCTACAACTCGGGCCCCCAGGCACAGCAGCGAGGATTCGAGAGCATGGGTCCTCAAGAGGCCGAAGTGCTTGCGTGCGAGCGCATCGAGGCGGCGGCATCCGCGGCACTGCCGGCCGACACCCAAGACATGCGCCACAGCGGACAACTCACACAAGAGGAGCGCCGTCAACGTCGTGAGCGGGCACGGGGCAAGGCCGCTCCCAAGGACCGCCAAACTTCCTCGGCCCCCGAGGGCGAAGTCGATATTCCCCAGGCCGCTGAGCAGGCGCTCCTCAACCCCACCGACATCGCGCCCGAAAACGCCGATCCCGGCATGGGCTATATCTTCGAACACACCCGCGGGCGCAAGTGCCTGGTCTTTGCCAACTCGCGCGAGGAGGCAGAGGCCGTATGCTCCATGCTGCGCAGCTACTGTGAGAGCCGACACGAGCCCGACCGCTTTCTCATCCACCACGGCAATCTTTCGGCATCGCTGCGCGAGACGGCCGAGGAACTCATGCGCGATGAGGAGCAGGCGCAGACAACCGTCACCACCTCCACGCTGGAACTCGGCATCGATATCGGCCGTCTGGAACGTGCGTTTCAGATCGATGCGCCGTTTACCGTCAGCTCCTTTTTGCAGCGTATGGGCCGCACGGGACGCCGCGATCTTCCACCCGAGATGTGGTTCGTCATGCGCGAGGAAGAGCCCGAGCCGCGCACGATGATGCCCGAGACCATTCCGTGGAAGCTCCTGCAGGGCATCGCGCTCGTACAGCTCTATCGCGAGGAAAAGTGGGTCGAGCCGCCTGAGCTCGATCGACTCCCCTACAGTCTGCTCTATCACCAGACCATGTCGACGCTTGCCAGCACCGGCGAACTCACGCCGGCAGAGCTTGCCCAGCGCGTACTCACGCTCAGTTATTTCCATCGAGTCTCGGCCGATGACTATCGCGCGTTGCTGCGCCACCTCATCAAGATCGACCATATTCAGGTCACCGAGGGCGGTGGGCTCATTGTGGGCCTCGCGGGCGAGCGCATCATTAACAACTTTAAGTTTTACGCCGTGTTCCAGGAAAACGAGGAGTTCACCGTTCGCAGCGAGTCGGCCGAGTTGGGCACGATCGTCAATCCGCCACCGCCTGGTGAGCGCATCGCCATCGCCGGACACTGCTGGATTGTCGAGGAAGTGGACTGGAAGCGTCATGCCGTCTTTGCCACGCAGGTCAAGGGCCGTGTGCCGGCCTACTTTGGCGACTGCCCCGGTGACATCAACACACATGTACTCGAGCGTATGCGCAAGGCGCTCAACGAGCACACAGCATATCCGTACCTTATGGGTAACGCACGGGCCCGCTTGGCGCAGGCTCGTCATACGGCCGAGATTTCGGGCGCGGGAACCAAGCCGCTCATCAACCTGGGTGGCGACACCTGGGTGCTCTTCCCCTGGTTGGGCAGCTACGCCTTTCTGGCGCTCGAACGTATGCTCAAAATTAAATGCGCCGCGGAGCTGGGCCTTCGCGGGCTCGATCCGTCGCGTCCATACTTTATGCAGTTCAAGATGAAGGCCGACGAGGAGACGTTCTTTGAGGTGCTCGCCGCCGAGGCCGAGAAGGACTTTGATCCCATTGAGCTCGTCTATCCCGGCGAGGTGCCTTATTTTGATCGCTATGACGAGTACGTTCCCGAGGAGCTCGTGCGCAAAGGCTTCGCCGAAGGCGTGCTCGACATCGAGGGCATGAAGCAGCGCGTCCTCAGCTGGCGCGACCACGCATAAAACCAGTCTTTTTGGGACGGGGAGACTTACTTGTCGTGAAGGACGGTGCCGAGGAAGTCGGTGTCGAAGGGTACAGCTTCGGCAAAGACATAGTCGCCGTCGCTGGCGATGAGCAGGTAGTTCTCCTCGCCGCCGAACTCCGCATCGCCGCATGGGACCACCCAGGCGTGGGCGAATACCTCGAGTGCCGCGGCAACGCAATCGCGCAGGAACGTCACGTCGCTCCCCCTGTTCGCACTCACGATATTGGCAACATAGATGCCCCCGGGGTTCAGGCTGCCTCGCACCAAACGCAATGCCTCAACCGTCGCCAGCTCGCGTACGGGCTCGGCACCGCCAAAGCAATCGCTCACGACCACGTCGTAGCGACGATGACCCACGCTCGTCACGCCCAGATACGAGCGAGCCTCAGCGGTAATCACTCGCAGGCGATCGCCCACCGTGCGCTCCAGCTCGTCCAGGTAGAACCAACGGCGCGCCAGGCGCGTAATCTCGGCATCGTACTCAACGACGTCCATGCGCAAGTCCTCGTGCGACATCAGTGCAAACTTGGGATAGGCAAACCCGCCGCCGCCCAGCATGAGCATACGGTCGATACCATGCCCGTAAGCATCACGCATTGCGTCCTCAGCCTCAAACACGTCGTCAAACGCGCGGTAGTACGCAAAGACGGGCTCCGCCCAACGCTCGCCAACGTAGCTTGCGCTTTGGTAAACGCCGCCTTGCACCAATACACGGACTTCGTCGCCGCCCTCATCGTGCACGCGTTTCACACGCGCCAACCCATTGCGGGTTCGCGCAACCTGCAGACAGGCAGCACGGACAGCGACAGCGGCCGCGCCAAGCGCCGCGGCCCCCAGAGCAACGCCGGCAACGACGCCGGCAGAAACACTCGGCTTGTTCATCTAGAGCTCCTTTTGCAGATAAAGGCCATGGTCATAAAATCCAAGATGACGATAGTACTCACGTGTGCCAATCGCGCTAATCACGTTGATACGCGCATAACCCGCATCCCGGGCAATCTCGCACGCACGCTCTACGAGCAAACGCCCCAACCCGTGATGCTGCGCCGCCTGGCCTTGATCGCCCACGCGCGCCGCCATGCCATACACGTGAACCTCGCGAATCATCGCCTCGTCCGACACCGTCGGCAACTCGTCCGCATGCGCGGCAACAAACGCGCGGTCGGGCAGCGACAGGCGCAAAAAGCCCGCGATTTTGCCCTGCGGTGTCACCCACTGCAAAAAGCGCTCGCGCGTCACCGGCGTCTCGTACGCCACTTCCTCGTCAAGGGTCAACTCGTCCAGGTCGGCGCCCGCCGTGCTGATCTCGCGATAGCGAATCTCACGCACCGTCGCACCGTCACCCCGAGCAGCCAGGCGGTTCTCAACGAGCTGGCGCAGGTTGGGTTTCTTGTTGCCCACCATGATGTCATCGGAGCTAAAGTCGCGGATCATGCGGCTGATGCGGCAGAACGCCGGCGTCACCACGATGTCGTCGGCCAACACATCGAGCAGCTCGTCCTCGGTATAGGGGCGCCACTCGCCACGCTCGTAACAGCCCACCAGACGCGAGCCCTCGATGAGCGCGCACGGGTAGACCTTGACCTCGTCGGGCATAAAGGCGCCCTCGGTCATAAAGCGCTCGTAGTCGCGCTTGTCCCCATCAGGCGTGGCGCCCAGCAAGTTGAGCATAAAGTGCGCGTGGATCTTAAAGCCAAACAGGCGCGCGAGCGAAAACGCCCGCTCGATCTGCGCCACCGAAATGCGGCGCTCGTTGATATCGAGTAGATGCTGGTCAAGACTCTGAATACCCATCTGAATCTTGGTGCAGCCCAAGCGGCGGATAAGTGTGAGGGCCTGCGGCGTTACGGCATCGGGGCGTGTCTCGATAACGAGCCCCACCACGCGATGCTTCGCCGTCTCGTTGATGCGCTGCTGGCGCTCGAGCTCCTCCATCGTTGCCGTCTGCCACTCGGTGACCTCGCCCCACGGCGTACCGGGGCCGTACAGACGACGCACCGCGCGGTTATAGCCGCCCACGGCAGCATCCACACGCTCCTGCTCGTCGGCAACGCCGGCAGCAAGCTCAGCCTCGTCGGTCGCAATGCCGGCAGCCCGATAGCGCTCGCGGCGCCCTGCTACCACCGGCGGCAGGGCATCGGCGGGCGCGTCATCGAGCAGGCGCCCCGCCTCGGCACGACTGATGCCCGGACGCGCCAACATGGGGTTAGCTGCCACGCCAGCAACGGCGTCATCGTTCAGCGCACGGAAAAGCTCCGACATAAACCACGTTTGATACCCTTGCGGATAGTCGCTCCAGGTGCCACCGAGCACGATGAGCTCGATCTTATCGGTCGCATGACCCATCTGCGAAAGCGCGGTCAGGCGAGCGCTCACCTGCAGATACGGGTCGAAGCAGTTTTGCTCCGCACGGGCGCATGCCGGCTCGGCGTGCAGATAGCTTTTAGGCATGCGCAGGTCATTGGGGCAAAACAGGCAATCGCCCGAGCATGGCCAGGGCTTGGTGATAACGGTAATGGTCGCCACGCCCGAAGCCGTGCGACGAGGCTTCATGCGCAGCACCTGCAGCAGTCGACGTTCCAGCTCGGTATCGACATTCCACGCAGCCCACCGAGCCGGCTCCTCACGTTTAACCCGCTGGTAGAACGGCAGCAGACGGCGCTTGGCCAAGTCGCGTTTGTCGGCACCCTCACGGCGCGCCTCGGCATGTATCAGTTTGACGAGCGCCTTGTCGTCCACGGTCTCGCCGCGACGCAGGGTCTCAAGTATGTTCAAGATAATCTGTTCCATGCCCCCATTGTAAAGGCAAAGGCGCCGGAGCCCGTCACGGCTCCGGCGCCTCCATCAAACAGCGCAGCTATGGTTTATAAGTCTTCGATAACCGCCCGTCACTCTGAATCAAATGACATGTCGCCCGAACCAACCTCAAAACGATACGTGGCAGACTTATCGCCATTATCGAATTCAAGATTCAATATGGTCTCGCCATCGTAGCCAAGCGGAAGGAAATCGCTCTCGAAGTCGCCGCTGCCCACGGTGAGGCTCGCCTTAAAGCCCGTAGAGCTCGGAACCGTCATCTCCACGTCGCCCGAGCCCACGCTCACGTCCATCGACTTCGCGGGCGCCTGGTAGAGCTCGAACGTCATGTCACCCGAACCGACCTCGGCATTCAGGGTGTCGGTCACGGTGCCCGTAAACTCAACGTCTCCCGAATTCAACGTTATATCCAGATCATGGCACGCAATGTCCGCGACCGCCAGGTCGCCCGACCCTACATTCGCCGTAATGCCCACCAGGCTATCCGCAACATCTCGCGGCAGCTCAATGGTAATTGTGCGGTCAATCGCGCGCTTATCATCGTAGTCGAACTGACTGATCTTGAGCGTAGAGCCCTTGACCTTAGCAAGGTTCCGGGTAGCCGCATCAGAAGCAGACGTTCCCTTCGCAACGCGACCGCTTTCGATAACACGCACCGGGCCGCCAGAGACACATTTAACCTCGACCGTCCCCGACGTCACGTCCAAGTCGAGCGATTGGAACGCGTCGGCATCAAACGTTTCGCTCGAAAGCTGCTGAGGCCGAGCGGAATAGTTACCGCTATCCAAGAGATCATCGTCGTCAAACATATCGTCAAAATCAGACAAATTGCCAGATAGAATACCGGTCGTACGCACCATATCGGAATGAGCCAATAGCCGCGAAATGCCAAAGACAAGCCCGATGATGAGCACAAACGCTCCGATGCCGACGCCCAGGCGCAGCTTGGATTCATGCGAAAGCTTCATCATTCGTCACCCTCTTTGGCACATGGCTCAGCGGTGGTCGTGGTAGCCACGTCAGCATCGGGTTCCGCAGAAGTATCCTTCCCCTGGGCCTTGATCGCCACCGACGCCGGACCAACCTGAATATCCCCGCGCGCCCAATCACCATCGAGCGCACGCGCCACCCAGTGATAGATGGGAATCGTAAAGAAGATCAGCGCGGCAAAGGGACCGGCACCAAACAGGAACATCAGCAAAAAGAACAGCAGCCAGCACACGGCCCAATACGGGAACGACTGGAACGGGCCCTTCACCGGAGTCGAGCCAACCGCGGTGCCACTCGTCGCCTGCGCCGTAGCGGCATTGGCGGCCTGCGCACTCCAGCTTGCCGCCTGCGCCGCCTTGGCCGCGGCATCACTTGCCTGCGTAGCTGCCTCCGTGGCGCGTGCCGCCGCCTCATGGGTGCGAGCACGCTCTGCCGCCTCGGCCTCGCGCTGACGGGCGCGGTCCTCGTTCTCAAACTCGATATCGTCCTCGATCTCGTCGCTCGGATTGAGCAGCTCGTCCAGGCTCACGCCATAGAGTTTGGCGAGCGAGATCAGGTTCTCGGTATCGGGCGAGCTCTCCGCGCGCTCCCATTTACTGACCGCCTGGCGCGACAGTCCCAGCTTTCGTGCCAGCCCTTCTTGGCTAAAACCCTTCCTGCGACGAAGGTCGGCGAGCCGCTGCGCAGTTTCTACATTCATGGTTCCTCCTATGTGATGCCAGCCGTGCCGCCGGACCGTTTTTGTTCTTAAGGCGCCTTGCACAGTTAAAAATCTATCCGCCACCGCCAAGAGCATGCCACCTATTCTAGTGAGATTTTTGACAACCGGCGGTTGCGGGTGCATATGAGCTGCGGAAATGTGTCCAAACAAAGCAATGACACCTAGCTCGGTTGTCCCCGTTGCGGCGTTAACGGTAGTATGGTCGTACTGTTTATTTCGCACCGCCAACGGAGGGAGTTCCGCGCCGTGAACCGCGATTTCGCCTCATCGCTCATCCAGCTCAACAACACGTTCTATCGCGAGCACTCCGCCTCCTTCTCCGATACGCGCCAAGCCCCGTGGCCCGGCTGGGTACGCACCATGGATATCGCGCTCGAGCAGCTCGACGTCGCCACAATCGAGCATCCCGTCCGCGTCTTCGACCTTGCCTGCGGCAATATGCGATTCGAGAACTTTGCCGCCGGCGGCGCACTTGCCGCCAAGGGCGTCGACGGTGCAAATCCTTCGGCAGATGCCAGCTGCCCGTTTGAGTTCTATGGCGTCGACTCGTGCCAAGACCTGGCCATCGATGCACATGGCCACGCGCTTCGCATTCCCAACCTGCACTTCCAGGAACTCGACGTGCTCGACGCCCTCATGAAGCTCAACCCCGCCGAAACACCCGACGTGCTTTTCGACGCCCCGCTCGCCGACATCTCGGTCTGCTTTGGCTTTATGCACCACGTGCCGTCGTGCGAGTACCGCGTACGTGTGCTCGACGCTCTGGTGCGCCAGACGCGCCCAGGCGGCATCATCGCCATCAGCTTTTGGGAGTTTATGAACGACGAGCGCATGGCGCGCAAGGCCGTTCGCGCCGAGGCCCGCGCTGAGCTCACCCCGCCGTTTGAGGGTTACGATTCCGCGCAGTTTGAAGCCGGTGACCACCTCATTGGCTGGCAAAACGACCGCCACGCCTACCGCTATTGTCATCACTTTGACGATCAGCAGATCACCGACCTGGTGCGCGGCGTCCGTACGTTCTACAAGAGCGGCGAGGTCCCCGTGCGCGAGCTCGAGCGCTTCCATGCCGACGGTCGCAGCGGCGATCTCAACCGCTATGTGATCCTCAAGCGCCTGTAGGCATCGGCGACTCGCCGGCGAGCCGCACCGCGTCTTTCGGGCATAGTATGCCCACCCCTTTTTTCAACCCATTGACGGAACGCGCAGCTATGCGTTCCATACTTATGACCAAGGAGCCTCATGGGAGCCGTCCACGTTCGCACGCCTAAGAACTTTGTGCTCGAAGAGCGCCTGGAGCGCTACGCCGATGCGATTGAGACGAACCCTGAAATCTATGCTGGAGATTGGCGCGAGGCCTGTGCGCCAGTTGGCAGCAAGCCCTTCGAACACCTTCACCTGGATCTTGGCTGTGGCAAGGGAACGTACCTTGTAGAGCGCGCGGCCCACGAGCCAAACACCCTCTTTATCGGCATAGACCAGGAGCCCATCTGCATCGCCTATGCCGCACAGAAAATCTGCGAGCAGGAACTGGCCAACGCACTCGTCCTGCCCCGAGGCGCCGCATCGCTGACGCAGCTGTTTGCCGCAGGCGAGCTCGATGCCATCACCATCAACTTTCCCACGCCGCAGCCCAAGGCCAAGTACGCCAAAAAACGGCTCGTCCATATCGACCATCTGATGCTCTGCCGCCCGCTCTTTTCGGGCGGTGCCACCGTCACGTTGCGAACCGACAGCAAGCCATTGCGCGATTACGCCCTGGGACAGTTTGCCGCGGCAGGCTACGACACGCTTTGGGTAAGTGACGACGTCCGCCGCGACCATCCCGAGCATCCCGAGACCGAATATGAATGCCGCACGCGCGAGATGGGTGCCGTCGTCTATGGCATTTGCGCCACACCCGGCGCGCAGCCCAGCGATGAACAGCTCGCGGCGGGCCGCGCGCAGGAGCAGAGCCTCGCCTGCTACCTGCCCGACGATCTCGATGAGCTCACCTATGTACCTCTGGGCATGGAAGAGGCCGTCGAGAACTTTAGAAACCGTGCCCGGAAAGGCAAGAAGCGCCTGCCGCAGGAGTCCCAGGGGCCTCTGATGGTCGCGGCTTCGGCAAACAAGCGCAAATAGGCGCCAGCAAACGACCCTCAAATCTAAGTGAGTAGACTTTTTTGCAATAGCCAAGCACAACTCGCATAGCGAAAAATAAAACCGCAGGTAGAGCCCTTGCGCAAAAGCCATGTGCTCGCGATATTGCAAAAAGCCTACTCACTTAGCCGGCAACTGCACCAAACGACTGGGTAGAACGCCCATTTCCTGCATTTTCTCGCGCGCTGCCGCCCCGCGCCGCCGCTACGCCATAATAGTTGGCGGACAATCGCGAGAGAAAGCAAACACATGGCACAGACCACGACAGATACCGCCGCCAGCACCGTCTCCGGCGCCGGCGCCGCCAGCTCATTCTCGGGCGGCACAGGAACCGAAGCCGAGTTTGGCTCGCTCGGCGCGCTCTCCCCCACCTGGTGGGAGCCCGAGGACGGCAGCGAGCCCGAACCGTGGCTCACGCCCGATCAAGCCTTCGAACGCTTCTTTGAATGGACGAGCGATCGCGGCATTGAACTGTGGGATCACCAAGAAGAGGCCCTCATGGACCTGGCTGCCGGCGATCACGTCATTTTGGGAACACCGACCGGATCGGGTAAATCGCTCGTCGCGCTGGGCATGCTCTTTATGGGCATGGCACAGGGCAAGCGCTGTTATTACACGGCGCCCATCAAGGCCCTGGTCAGCGAAAAGTTCTTCGATCTGGTGCAGGTACTCGGCCGCGACAACGTCGGTATGATTACCGGCGACACGCATATCAATACCAAGGCGCCCGTCATCTGCTGCACGGCAGAGATCCTTGCCAACGACGCACTGCGCGAGGGTGAGGACGCCGATGTGGGCTGCGTGGCCATGGACGAGTTCCACTACTTTGCCGACCCCGACCGCGGCTGGGCCTGGCAGGTGCCGCTGCTCACCCTGCCCCACACGCAGTTTATGCTCATGAGCGCCACGCTCGGCGATGTCACCGCCATCGCCGCCTCACTCGAGGAGCACACCGGCGCTGCTTGCGACTTAGTTGTCGACGCCCCGCGTCCTGTTCCGCTGAGCTACGACTATGTGACGACCTCTCTCGAGGGCACCGTCGAGCTCGCGATGCGCCGCGGAGAGGCCCCGCTCTATATCGTGCACTTTAGCCAGGATGCCGCCCTTGCGACGGCACAGTCGCTCGCCAATTTTGGCATCGCCAGCAAGGAGCAGCGCGAGGCCATCAAAGAGGCGGCCAAGGGCACGAGCTTCTCGACGGCCTTTGGTAAGATTCTCAAACGCCTGCTTGGATGCGGCGTCGGCGTGCACCATGCTGGCATGTTGCCGCGCTATCGCCTGCTGGTCGAGCGCTTGGCACAGCAGGGCCTGCTGCCCGTCATCTGCGGTACCGATACGCTCGGCGTCGGTATCAACGTACCCATCCACACCGTGGTCCTCACCGCGCTCACCAAGTTCGATGGCTACAAGATGCGTCGTCTGCGCGCCCGTGAGTTCCATCAGATTGCCGGTCGCGCCGGCCGCTCGGGCTTCGATACCGAGGGCATGGTGATTGCCGAGGCACCCGAGCACGAGATCGAGAATGCCAAGCTTATGGCCAAAGCGGGCGACGACCCCAAAAAGCTCCGTAAGATTAAAAAGAAAAAGGCCCCCGAGGGCTTTGTCACCTGGAACAAGCAGACCTTTGAGCGCCTGATCGAGACGCAGCCAGAAACGCTCAAGCCGCGCCTGCGCATCACACACTCCATGGTGATTAGCGTGGTCGAGCAGGGCGGCGATGCGCGAGCCCGCGTGCACGACCTCATCAAGACAAGCCTGCAAACGCCCGAGGAAAAGGCCAAGCTCGAGGTTCGCGCCGACGAAATCTTCGCCACGTTCATCGACTCCGGCGTCGTCGTTCGCACCGAGGTGCCGCCCGCACCCGACGCCCCGACTGACGCCGCACCAGACATCGACTATGCGCTGACGGTCGACCTGCCCGAGGACTTTGCGCTCGACCAGCCGCTCTCGCCGTTTTTGCTTGCCGCGCTGGAGTTGCTCGATCCCGAGAGCGAAACCTATACCATGGACCTGATCTCAATGGTCGAGGCAACGCTCGAGGATCCCAAGCAGGTGCTGCGCGCACAGGAGCGCGCAGCACGCGACCGAGCGATGGCCGAAATGAAGGCCGACGGCATCGAGTATGAGGAGCGTCTGGAGCGCATTCAAGACGTCACGTACGAAAAGCCGCTCGAGGATTTGCTCGACGCCGCTTTTGACAAGTACTGCCAGGAAGTACCCTGGGCAAACGACTACCAGCTCTCTCCCAAGAGCGTCCTGCGCGATATGCTGGAAAGCGCGAGCGATTTTAAGGGCTATATCCAAAAGCTCGGCATCGCCCGCTCCGAGGGCATTTTGCTGCGTTACCTGGCAGAGGCCTACCGTTCACTCGACCGCACCGTGCCCATAGAGAAGCGCGACGAGCGCCTGCGCGACATTATCTCGTGGCTGGGCTTTGTGGTGCGCTCGGTCGACTCGAGCCTGGTGGACGAGTGGGAGAACGCTGGCAACCCGGCAGCCCTCGACGCCACGCCGCCGCAGGGCATCGACGAGGTCGTGACGGACCGCCGCGGCTGCACGCTGTTGGTGCGCAACGCGCTCTTCCGCCGCGTGACCCTTGCCGCCCGCGAGCACGTTCGCGACCTGGGCGAGCTCGACGACGACTGGGGCATGAGCGAGATCCGCTGGAAAAAAGCACTCGACGCTTACCACGAGCAGCACGAGGAAATCCTCACCGACGGAGATGCCCGCAGCGCCGCGATGTTTTCCATCGACGAGTCCGACGAGAAGACCGCGCACGTATGGCACGTGCACCAGATCTTTGCCGACGAGGACGGCGACCACGACTTTGGCATCATGGGCGATGTCGATCTGGACGCCACGCAAGACGGCGGCGAGGTCATCTTCAAAAACTACCGCGTCGGCTTTATCGAGGACCTGCTCGATAACTAGCCGAACATACTGGAACGAAACAAGCGGGGCCGTTGGCAATATCGCCAGCGGCCCCGCTTTTGCACTATATGCTATGCCTTACTCGGCATCCTCGACCTCATACGAATCCGCCTCGGCTGGCTCATCGTTTGTCTCTGGCGCAGCCCCGCGCGCCTCGTCAAACGCTGCCTTCATGGTCTTGTTGCCCCATGTGAGCTTGCGAATGGTAAGATCGTCGGCCTTCTTGTTGGCAAGGCGCAGATTGTTCTCGGAGGACAGCAACGCCTCCTTGGTTTTCTGCAGATGGCTAATCGTCTTGTCGATCTCATCGATTGCCGTTTGGAACTTGCGGCTCGCGATCTCGTAGTTGCGGCCGAAATCGTTCTTGAACTTTTCCATCTTGGCTTCGAAGTTTGTGACGTCGATATTCTGCTGTTTGTACTCCGCCAGCTCCTGCTTATAGCGCAGCGAACCCATGGCGGCGTTGCGAAGAAGTGTAATCATGGGGATGAAAAACTGTGGGCGAATCACGTACATCTTCTCGTAGCGATAGCTCACGTCCACAATTCCTGCGTTATAGAGCTCGCTCTCGGGCTCGAGCAGCGTGCAGAGCACCGCGTACTCACAGCCTTTCTGGCGACGATCGTGATCGAGTTTCTTAAAGAAGTCCTCGTTTTTGTGCTTGGTCGCGGTCTCGTCGTTCTCGTTTTTCATCTCGAACATAATCGAAATGACCTCGTTGCCGCTCGCATCGCACTCGCGGAAGATAAAGTCGCCCTTGGTACCCTCGGACGCATCGTTGTCTTTCTCGAAGTACGCGTTAGGAAACGCCGTCATGCGCAGACGGTTAAACTCGGTCTCGCAGTGCTGCTCGAGCGACTCGCCCACCATCTTGGTGGACAGGCGGACCTTCATGTCCTTAAGGCGCTCAATCTCTTCATCCTTGTAGCGAATCAGGTCATCGCTCGCACGCTTGGCCTGCGCAAGCTCGAGCTCGTGTGCCGCCTTGGCCTGTTCCTCGCGAGAATCGCGCACCGCCAGCTCGCTCGTCAGCTTGGCACGTGCCTCATCGCGCTCTCGCTCCGCCGCGGCGACCGCCTCCGACAGGTTCATTTTTGCCATCAGTTCCTGCTCGCGCAACTGGGCACGCAGGCCCTCGGCCTCTTGCTCGGACTGAGCCTTTGCGGCGGAAAACTTCTCTTGCACCTTCGCGCGATAGTCAGTAAGCGCGCGCTCGGCCTCGCTGCGAGCGGCATCGAGCTCACGCTGCGACTCTGCCGCGGCAGCGGCAAGCGCCATCTCCTGGGCCTTGTCCGCCGCGGCAAGCCTGGCCTGCAGCTCGGCAATCTGAGCATCACGTGCAGCCAAATCGTTTTGAGCAGCATTGCGCGCCACCGACTCGACGAGCTTGGCTTCGTCATCTTTGCGCTCCAGCTGCGCACGCAAATTGTCGATTTCTCGCTGAAGCTCGGCGTTTTCCTTTTGAGCATCGGCACGGGCCTCAACCGCCGCGCGCTGACTTGCGCTCTCGCGCTCTGTGGCAGCGCCCTCGAGCTTGGCGCGCAGCTCGGCAAGCTCAGCGTCGCGCTTGGCAACCTCTTGTGCCAGCTTCTGCTCCGCGGCGTTCTTCTGCTCGACAAGTTGAGCGTTGCGCTGAGACTCTGCCTTTTGCAAGGCAGCCGTCGAACGCGAGCGCTCAAGCTCCAGCGCCTGCTCGCCCTCGCGCTGGACTGCCTTCACACGCTCATCCAGGTCGCGCGAAAACTCGGCATTGCGCACTTGCTTGACGATGTCCGCATAGCCAGACGTATCGACCTTAAAAACTTCGCCACAATGCGGGCACTTGATCTCGTTCATAGCAGCTCCTCGATGGACGCAAATTTCAACCGCTTACACTCTACCGCGCCGCACGGACAAAAAAGACGCCGCCGCCATAATAGCAACAGCGCCAGAACCACCACAAAGGTGCCTGTCCCCTTTGTGGCGGTTTGTGTGACGGTTCGAGGATTACAGCCCAAAGAAGCCGAGGATTTGATCACGGCTTACGGGCTTGTACTCGTTGGCATCGAGACCGACATCGTAGCGAAAGATAGGGCGCTCGCGATCGCGGTTGCGCGCGTTGGTGCGGTCTCCCCTGCTGTGGATATGCCCGTGCAGCATGATGGCGCCACGCGCCTTGCCATTCCAGCTGAGCATGGGGTAATGGCTCAACACCAGGCGATGACCCTTGGCATAGCCGGGAGCAATCTCCAGGTAATCACGCACGTCTTCCCAGATTTGGGGCGCAGCTGGATCTTCCCAGTCACCGTCATGGTTACCACGGATGAGCGTTACGTTCTGACATTCGATGCGCTCGCGCAGGCGCACAGCATCCGCCAGGGGCAAACGATAGGTAAAGTCTCCCAAGATATAGAGACGGTCGTCCGCCGCCACGCACTCATTCACGGCATCGATGACCTTGCGGTTCATCTCCTCGACCGAATCAAACGGTCGATCCATGTCGTGCAAGATATTCGTGTCGCCCAGGTGCAGGTCGGCGGTAAACCACATCATCGTCTGTGTCCTCATTTCGCAACGCGTTCAACTCGTGCTAAGTATACAGACGCAGCGATGCGGCGGTTATCCAAAGAGCCCGCCGAACAGTCCGCGGCGGCGCTTGTCCTGCTTTTTCGAAGCGTCACCCCGGGCGTTCTTGTCCTGCCGCTTCTTACGGTCCTGCTCCAGCTCATCGTCATCGAGCAGCATATCCCACTCAAACGGGTCATCCGTCAGATCAAACAGATCATCGTCATCAAACATGACCGCCTCCATTGCCGACTAGCGAGCATCCACCACATAGAGGCCAACGCGCACCTGATGCCACGGGCTGCGCTCGGGAGCAATCTGCTGCACACGGACCTCAAATACGTCCTCATGGCCGTAATACATCATCAAGGACAGCGGACCGACCTCGTTTCCCGGAACATAGCCGAGCTTAGTGTTGCCGTAATAGATCGCAACCGCCTCGGGGTCATGGGGATTATCGCGCTCGGCACACAGCGTCAGCTTATCGCCGACCTTAAGATCGCCCAGGACCAAGGCACCGTCGGCATACTGAAATCCTGCGATATGAAACGACAAAAGAACACGTGAAGGCTCGTACATGGCAACTCCTCTAACGACCGGATAAACCGGCGCTTAACCATATTGAGAAGTCTACGAACTCGTGCGGACATCATTTCGCCCGCAACTAAGCAGCGTTTTCGCACCAATAGTCATAGGCGGATTGCCAAGGGTCGCTCGCACCGTTTGAAGCAAACGCTACCTCGTTATTGTCAGCATATTCATCCGGGCTCGCGTAGTCTGTCGGATCGTCAGGCACCGCATCGAGAGTGCCCTTGTCGACCATCGCGCCACTCGCCGTACGATCGGGCAGGTCTCGATCGAGGATTTGCCCAGGCACTGCCCAGTAATTACTGCCCTGGTTATACTTGCTAACCTTTATGACTCGGCCATCGCGGACAATGGCCCCAAACACCACATCATCCGTTCCATTCTGAGCACGCCAATAATACGGAGTTCCACCAGAGAATAGGCTGCCGCCGCTGATGACTTCCCCCTCTTCGTCATGTACGCCAAGCCAGGTTTGATCAATCAGGCTCGCGTCCATATCTTTAAAAGGAAGCCCCTCGGCAATCGCTTTCCCATCAGGGCGCTCGGTCAATGCGGGCTTTTGCTCCGGCTCTTGCCCTGACTCAAGCTCGGCCAGCATGGCTTCAATTTCAGCGGATGTATGAACAAATGGGGACGAGCCTGTTTTCTCTTGGGCAGACGAGGCACCGTCTCCACTCGAGTCCGACGCGGCGGGCGAGCATGCCGCCAGACAGAACAATGCCGCTGTTACCGCCAAGGATATGCCAGCGAATCTACGGATACCGTCTATCAATCCCATTGACCCCACCCGCGCCCTATCTTATCTAATTCTAATGCACAAACATGCGCACGAACTTGTGCTTCCAGCTTTCGTAAGGGGCATAGCGAAATGGCACGTCCAGCCACGTTGCCTTGTTCACGATGCTCTTCTTATGGCTAAACGTATCGAAGCTCTCGCGTCCATGGTACTGCCCCATACCGCTCGCTCCCATGCCGCCAAAGCCCATATGACTCGTGGCCAAATGCATAATGGTGTCATTAACACAGCCACCGCCAAAGGGCACGTTACGCACAAAGCGCTGTTGAACTGCGCGATCCTGGCTAAAGATATACAGGGCCAGCGGCGTCGGACGATCCGTAATAAACGCTTCGGCCTCGTCTAAGCTCTCAAACGTCAGCACCGGTAAGATGGGACCGAAGATCTCCTCCTGCATTACGGCGTCATCGGGGACCACGCCGTCCAAAATCGTCGGCTCGATCTTGAGCGAAGCCTCGCGCGCGGCACCTCCCAGCACAACCTTATCGGGATCGATCAGTCCGCGTACGCGCGCAAAATGCTTAGCATTGACGATATGCCCGTAGTCCTCGTTATCGAGCGGATGCTCGCCAAACATACGGCTGACCTCCTCCTTGATGAGGCCCAGCAGCTCGTCGTGCACGCGCGTATCGACCAGCAGGTAGTCGGGCGCCACGCAGGTCTGCCCCACGTTGAGCCATTTACCAAAGGCAATACGCCGCGCCGCGACCTTCAAGTTTGCCGTCGCATCCACGATGCAGGGACTCTTTCCGCCCAGCTCAAGCGTCATGGGCGTAAGGTTTTTACTTGCGCGCTCCATGACGAGCTTGCCGACCGGAACGCTACCGGTAAAGAAGATCTTGTCCCAGCACTCATCGAGCAGCGCTTCGTTCTCGGCGCGCCCGCCCTCGACAACCGTCACCAGACGCGGATCAAATGCCTCTTCACAGATTTGCCTGAGCACCGCGCTCGATGCCGGAGCATAGGCGCTCGGCTTGATAACCACGGTATTGCCCGCGGCAAGGGCGCCAGCGAGCGGCTCGAGCGTCAGCAAAAACGGATAGTTCCAGGGCGCCATGATGAGCGTGACACCATAGGGCACGGCTTGCGTTTTGCACACGCTCACGGCGTTAGCGAGGTCGCACGGACGCAGGCGCGGACGACTCCATCGAGCCACATGCGCAATCTGATGGCGAATCTCGGAAAGCGACGTGCCAATCTCGCACATGTAGGCCTCGTCATGCGACTTACCCAAATCGGTCTTGAGCGCATGGGCAATATCGCCCTCGTGGGCCCGCACCGCATCGCGTAAGCTCGCGAGCGCGCGACGTCGAGCATCGACATCAAACGTGGCGTGCGTCTTAAAGTAGGCGCGCTGATCGCCGACGATGCGCGCAATTTCCCCGGTGTTCATGGACCCTCCTAGTTCTCGTCCTCAAACATACCACCTGCAACGACTTCGTACATATGCTCGAGCTCCAGGCGGTCCATTAAAAGCGGAACGGGGTACAGGGGATTGGCCTCGGCATCGGCATGCGCCGCCATCTCAGGAATGTCGGAGCGGCGAATACCTGAGACATATTTGGGGATTCCCAGGGCACCGTTCATGCGGTTGACCCAATCGATAAAGGCCTCGGCCGCAAGACTATCCTGTGCGGTAGCCGGCGCAATGCCCGCCATGCGAGCGAGGTCGGCAAGCTTGGGGGCAGCGGCGTCACCATAAGCGCGAAGCATATGCGGCAGGATGATGGCGTTGGCCAAGCCGTGCGGAATCCCGTAACGCCCGCCCAAGCTGTGTGCGATGGCATGAACATATCCAACATAGGAGCGCGTAAAGGCAACACCCGCCTTATACGCCGCCGAAAGCATATTGCGGCGCGCACGCATGTTGTCGCCATGCTCATAGGCCTCGAGCAAATTGTCGTAGATGAGCTGAACCGCCTGTCGCGCCATCTTGCGCGTATAGGGCGTGGTGCTTCGCCCGATAAAGGCCTCGACGGCATGCGTCAGGGCGTCCATGCCCGTCTGCCCCGTAATGGAGGCGGGCAGGCCGCGCGTAAGCTCGGGGTCGTGCACCGCAAGGCGCGGGATAAGCACAAAGTCGTTAATGGGGTACTTGTAGTGCGTCTCGTCATCGGTAATTACCGCTGCAAGTGTGACCTCGCTTCCCGTGCCTGCCGTGGTGGGAACGGCGATAAGCAGCGGCAGGCGACGATGAATCCGCAGCAGCCCGCGCATCTTGTTGATGGGCTTGTTTGGCTGCGCGATGCGTGCTCCCACGCCCTTGGCACAGTCCATGGCCGAGCCACCGCCAAAGCCGATAATGGCCCGGCAGTCGTTCTCGCGATACAGCGCCGCCGCTTCCTCCACGTTTGAGACCGTGGGGTTCGCACGCGTTTCGGCATAGACCGTAACGCCAATTCCCCTGGATGCGAGCGCCGTCTCGAGCGGCGCCGTGAGCCCCAGACGGGCAATGCCGGGATCCGTTACCATAAGAACCCGCTGTATCGAGCGCTTTTGAAGCACCGCGGGCATATCCTCGGCATGCTCCAAAATGCGTGGCTCGGTATAGGGCTGCACCGGCAATGCGATGCGAAAAACCGTTTGATACGTTCGGCACCAGGCGCGGCGGGCTAGATGCATAAAGGAAACTCCTTCATTTGTTGATTCGTCAACATTTGCTCGACCGATTGTACTCAGCGGCGGTCAAAGACGGCCTGCCAATCGTTAATCAATCAACATCTTCATATCTCAAAATTGTTTTATTAAAAATCATTCCTAATAGGCTTCACTTTCAGTCTCATTTATGGATAATAGAACTCGTCAAGACGCACGTCCGGAGAGGGCCCTTATGGGACCGGGCGAGCGCACCATCGCCATCGATCGAAAGGATCGAATCATGAAGTTTGTTTGCCCCGTTTGCGGTTATGTGGAAGAGTTCGACGGCGACCAGCTGCCCGAGGACTTCAAGTGCCCCCAGTGCGGCGTTCCCGGTTCTCGTTTCCTGAAGCAGGAGGAGGGTCAGCTCGAGTGGGCTGCCGAGCACGTCGTGGGCGTCGCCAAGATGGAGGGCGTCTCCGAGGACATCGTTGCCGACCTGCGCGCCAACTTTGAGGGCGAGTGCTCTGAGGTCGGTATGTACCTGGCCATGGCTCGTGTCGCTCATCGCGAGGGCTATCCCGAGATCGGCCTGTACTGGGAGAAGGCTGCCCACGAGGAGGCAGAGCATGCCGCCAAGTTCGCCGAGCTCCTGGGCGAGGTCGTGACCGACTCCACCAAGAAGAACCTCGAGATGCGCGTTGAGGCCGAGAACGGCGCCACCGCCGGCAAGACCGATCTTGCCAAGCGCGCCAAGGCCGCTGGCCTCGATGCCATCCACGACACCGTGCACGAGATGGCTCGCGACGAGGCTCGCCACGGCAAGGCTTTCGCCGGCCTGCTCAAACGCTACTTCGGCTAAGCCAAACGCCTGAGAGACATTCTCTAGCTTTATAAGGCCCGGACCGCATGGTTCGGGCCTTTTTCGTGAGATTATTGCAGCTGTTCTTGAAGAACGATGAGCGACTGATGGCTCAGGTCGTCGTATTGTATGAGAACGCGAGATGGAGCGTTCTTAGTCGATGCCCGATCATCCGTCCACAGGCAATCGGCGATGTCAACATAGGAAATACGAGCGCTAGCAAGGGCCTTCGCGAAACTCTCCCCCGCCCTGTCCTCGGCCAGGGCAACGGTGCAGTAAAGGCCCGCGTCTGCATGCTCGATCGAGACCTCCCCTGCCGGAAACACCTTCCGCACAAGCGCCATCAGGCCATCACGCGCCTCGCGAGCACGAACGCGCACGCGGTTCACATGTCGCTCGTAATCACCCGATTCCAGCAAACGCGCCAAGGCAACCTGATCAACAGAACTTACCGACGAGGCGTAGAAACCAAGGTTGCGTTTAAACCTCTCCATTAGTTCATCGGGCAGCACCATGTACGCCAAACGTAACGCCGATGAAAGGCTCTTCGAAAACGTGTTGGTGTAGATGACCGATTGGGCGGCATCGATCGACGCGAGCGCGGGAATCGGCTTGCCGGCAAGGCGAAACTCACAATCAAAGTCATCTTCGATGAGATACCGGTCCGGCTGCTCGGCGGCCCAGCTCAGCAGGGCATAGCGACGCGCAATGCTCGTCACAAGGCCGGTCGGATATTGGTGAGACGGCATCAGGTGAAGGACATCCGCCCCGGTTTTCTGCAGAGCACTCAAGTCCACGCCTTCACCGTCCAACGGGATATGACGCACTTCGCAACCCATAGCCTGATAGATGCGCGTCAGGCGCAGATAGCCCGGATCCTCAACGGCATACACCTTGTCGGCTCCAAGCAACTGAACCAACATGGTATCGAGCAACTGGGCGCCCGCACCGATAACGATGTTGTCGGGGTCGACATTCATGCCCCTTGTCCCACGCAAATGGTGAGCGATAGCGCGTCGTAGCCGAGCGGTGCCCTGTGCCGGCGCAGTCGAAAAGATTTCACGTTCGTCTTCGGACGTCAGTGTCGCCCGTAGCGCGCTTTGCCAAAACCGCGCCGCCTCCAAGGCGGAAGGAGAAAGCGCATCGAATCGCTCGACCTGTCCGTTGACATCATGCGCGCTGGGGCCCACAGAGACGGCATCTCGGTCGATACTCCCCGTAGCCAAAGGCAAAACTGGTGCATCCGGAAGCTCGCAAGCGTAGTAGCCACGACGCGGCATTGAGCAAATATAGCCCTCGGCAAGTAGCTGGCTATATGCATTCTCGATGGTAATGACACTAATTCCCAGATGACTGGCAAAGGCGCGCTTAGACGGAAGATGCTCCCCCGCCGCAATACGTCCAGCTACAATATCATCTCGAATTTGCTGGTAAACATACTCATAGAGCGATGCTTCGCCGCGGTTTTCCAAATTATAGTCAAGCATGAGTTTGTCACCTGACCTTATCGAGTCATTCAATCTGGCATTAGTCTGACCTTGCTATTATCTCGAAAACTGAGTATTTCGCCATACCCAGCTCCCCGATAGGATGTTCCGTCAAGCAATACACATGCCAACCAAGGGAGCAACCATGGCAGAACAGACCAGCAAGGCCGATCGCGTTAAACTCAACCGCGAGCTCGCGCAGATGCTCAAGGGCGGCGTCATCATGGACGTCACCACGCCCGAGCAGGCACGCATCGCCGAAGAGGCGGGCGCCTGCGCCGTCATGGCACTCGAGCGCATCCCGGCCGACATCCGTGCCGCAGGCGGCGTCTCGCGCATGAGTGACCCCAAGATGATCAAGGGCATTCAAGAGGCCGTCTCCATCCCCGTCATGGCCAAGTGCCGCATCGGTCACATTGTCGAGGCGCAGGTCCTGCAGGCCATCGAGATCGATTACATCGATGAGTCCGAGGTCCTCTCCCCTGCCGACGATGTCTACCATATCGACAAGACCCAGTTTGACGTGCCGTTTGTCTGCGGCGCCCGCGACCTAGGCGAGGCGTTACGCCGTGTTGCCGAGGGCGCCACGATGATTCGCACCAAGGGCGAGCCGGGCACGGGCGACGTCGTCCAGGCTGTGCGTCACATGCGCAAAATCCAAAAGCAGATCCGCGACATTGTTGCATTACGCGATGATGAGCTCTTTGAGGCAGCCAAGCAACTGCAGGTTCCGGTCGAGCTGGTCCGCGAGGTCCATGCCACAGGCAAGCTTCCCGTCGTGAACTTTGCCGCCGGCGGCGTAGCGACCCCCGCCGACGCCGCGCTGATGATGCAGCTGGGCGCCGAGGGCGTCTTTGTTGGCTCGGGCATCTTTAAGAGCGGCGACCCCGCCAAGCGCGCCGCCGCCATCGTCAAGGCCGTGGCAAACTTCACCGACGCCAAGCTCATCGCCGAGCTTTCGGAGGACCTGGGCGAGGCCATGGTGGGCATCAACGCCGACGAAATCGAGATCATCATGGAGGAGCGCGGGCGCTAGTCCAGCAGAAAGGATCGCACATGAGCGATTATGCAGACCAAACGGTCGCCGTGCTGGCGGTCCAGGGCGCTTTTGCCGAGCACGAGGCAAGACTGTCCGAGCTGGGCGCACGTTGTATCGAGATGAGGCAGGCGGCCGATTTGCAGCAGAACTTTGACCGCCTGGTCCTCCCCGGCGGCGAGTCCACCGTTCAGGGCAAGTTACTTGCCGAGCTTGGTATGCTCGATGAGCTTCGCACCCGCATTGTTGAGGGCATGCCCGTCCTGGGCACCTGCGCCGGCTTGATTCTGTTGGCGCGCGATCTTGCCGCCCACGACGATAAGGGGACGCCGCGCTTGGCAACCATGGATGTGCTCGTTGAGCGCAATGCTTACGGCAGACAGCTCGGCAGCTTTCGCACCAAGGGGCAGGTAGGCGGTATCGACTGTGAGGTGCCGCTGACGTTTATCCGCGCGCCCCGCATCGTCGAAGTGCACGGCGACACTGAGGCCCTAGCCGAAGTCGACGGTCGCATCGTCGCCGCCCGCCAAGGCAACCAGCTCGGCGTCACCTTCCACCCCGAGCTCGACGAAGACACCCGCCTCCACGAACTGTTCCTGCAAATGTAGGCAGAATTTAAACGAGCGTGGATTTTCGGACATACAACAAATGAGAGTGGATAATCTCCCACTTTGAGCTTGAATGCAGGCTCAAACCGGGAGATTATCCACTCTCATGCTATGTAGTCGTTGGGGACGTTCTTAAACGACTAGTCAAACAAGAACGTCCCCAACGACCATATTGCGATAGACGACCACGTTTGCCCAGATAAAACCGACCAAAATAAACCTGTCCCTTTTTGGCAGGCTTGGATTAAGGCAACGCCGATGTCTTGGTACCGACAGCGAAAACCCGCCAGAGCGAGCAAGGTGCCTTGAAACAAGGCGGCATTGACCTTCTGGTCATGCCGCCGAAGTTGAAAGGCAGATTGCCGCTCTGGCGGGTTTGCAGCGTCAACTAGTTACGCGGGTTGGTAAACCCGCGTAACCCAACTAGAAACGGTTGCCGCGGAAGCCGCCACCGTTGCGGCCGCCACGATCGCCACCGCGACCGCCGCGGTCGTTGCCACGGTTGCCGCCGAAGCCGCCACGGTTGCCGCCGCGGTCGCCATAGCCACCACGGTTGCCACCAAAGCCGCCGCGACCGCCACGGTCGCCGCCACGGTCACCAAAGCCGCCACGGCCACCGCGATCGCCACCGCGACCGCCACGGTCGCCACCACGGCCGCCGCGATCGCCAAAGCCGCCGCGACCGCCACGGTCGCCGCCACGGCCGCCGCGATCGTCACGGCCGCCGCGAGGACCGCGGTCCTCGTCCAGGCCCATGGCGACGAGCGGAGCAATAACCTTATCGAGAGCGGCCATCAGCTCGGTGGCCTCCTCGTAAGAAAGCTCGGGCAGGAGCTTCTCCTTCTTGTTGGCAAGCTCGACCAGGCCCTCAGCGGCATCCTCGGCAGCGAAGACGACGATCTTGCGCATATCGCCCTCGGCGTCGTCGATGCGGCCGACCAGATCGGCAGCCTCGGCCTCGGCCATCAGACCATCGAGCTCGCGGAGGCGCATGCCGAGCAGGTCGGACATTTCCTTCTGCTCCATCTTGGGCTTGAGGTCAAGAAGCTTGATGGCGCGCTCGATGTTCGCCATGCGCTCGGCCTTGGCCTCCTCCTCCTTGGAAATAGCAAAGCGACGGCTACGCAGCAGACGGGCGGCCTTCTGCATCTTGTCCATCAGCTCTTCGTCATCGTAATCAACGGCGGCCTCGACAACCTCGGCCTCCTCCTCGGCGGAAACCTCGTCAGCAGCCTCAACCTCGGCAGCTTCGGTCTCCACGGTCTCGACTGCCTCAACCTCGGCAGCCATGGTCTCGTTCTCGGTCTCGTTCATGATCTCTTCGTTCTCAGACATGAGACTCCTTCTTGGCCCTCTCGGGCATCATCGCCCCATTCGCGGGGCCCGTCGCGCACTCTTTGCGCTTTAAACATTCATGCCTCTCGGCAAAACGTCCATTAGTTTATGGTGTCGCCATCCAATCTAGCTGCAGAATCTATGTGCACACATTAATGCGACATGTCGCGGTATCATGGCCTGAACCAAACGTGTCCACCCTAAGGAGCCCGCCATGATTAAGCCCATCATGAAATCCGAGTTCTTTTTGCGCCTGCCTTCCGAAGACGCCGGCCCAGAAGATGCCGCGACCGGACAGGATCTTCTGGATACGCTCCACGAGCATGAGCACGAGTGCGTGGGCCTCGCCGCCAACATGATCGGCGTGCGCAAGCGCATCATCTGCGTAAAGGACGGCAACAGGACGCTGCTGATGTACAACCCTCAAATTCTTGAACAGGTCAATGCCTATCAGGCGAGCGAAGGATGCCTCTCGTTGATCGGTGAGCGCCCCTGTACCCGCTACCGCCGCATTAAGGTGGAGTATTTGGACGAGAACTTCGTCCACCGCATCAAAAACTTCTCGGGCTACACCGCCGAGATTATCCAGCACGAAATCGACCATTGTCGCGGAATCGTTATATAGTTCCGCCGATTCAAGAAAGCTCCCTGCAGCAAAACAACTGCAGGGAGCTTTTCATAGTGCGGAGCTTCTATCCCACTAGCTCTGACGGTAATGGTCAAAGAAGTCGGCGAGGTCTTCGAGGGACTCTTTGAGCACTTCCATGCGTGGCAGGTACACGATGCGGAAGTGATCGGGCTCGGCCCAGTTAAAGCCGCCGCCGCGCGTGATCAGGATCTTCTTCTCGTGCAGCAGGTCAAGAGCGAACTGCTCGTCATCGGTGATGTTGAACTTTTTAACATCCATCTTGGGGAAGATATAGAACGCCGCACGCGGCTTGACCACCGAGATGCCGTCGATCTTGTTGAGTGCCTCATACACAAAGTTGCGCTGCTCGTAGACACGACCGCCGGGGCGGATGTAGTTGTTAACAGACTGATGGCCGCCGAGCGCCGTCTGGACGATTGACTGAGCCGGCACGTTGGAGCACAGGCGCATGTTCGAGAGCATGTTGATGCCCATAATAAAGTCGCTCATGCAGCGCTGGTTACCCGAAAGCACCATCCAGCCAATACGATAGCCCGCGATCATGTGCGACTTGGAAAGGCCGCTAAAGGTGACGCAGGGCAGGTCGGGAGCGAGCGAGGCAATCGAGACGTGCTCGTAGCCGTCCATGCACAGGCGGTCGTAGATCTCATCGGCAAAAATCATGAGCTGGTGCCTGCGCGCGATCTCAACGATGCCCTCGAGTACCTCGCGCGGATAGACCGAACCCGTGGGGTTGTTGGGGTTGATGATGACGAGGGCCTTGGTCGCGCTCGTGATCTTGGACTCCATATCCTCCAGGTCGGGATACCAATCCGCTTGCTCATCACACAGATAGTGAACGGGATGACCGCCGGCAAGGGTTGCGCACGCCGTCCAGAGCGGATAGTCGGGGCTGGGGATCAGAATCTCGTCGCCATTGTCGAGCAGCGCGTTCATCGAAAGCTGAATGAGTTCGGACACGCCGTTGCCCGTGTAGATGTGCTCCATCTGAACATTGGGCAGGCCCTTGATCTGCGAGTACTGCATGATTGCCTTGCGCGCAGAGAACAGGCCGCGCGAGTTGGAATAGCCTTCGCAGTCGGGCAGCTGCTGGCGCATGTCCTTAATGACCTCATCGGGCGTGCGGAAGCCAAAGGGCGCCGGATTACCGATGTTGAGCTTGAGAATACGCTCGCCCTCGTCCTCCATACGGGCGGCCTCATCGACGACGGGGCCGCGCACGTCATACAGGACGTTATCGAGCTTGGTGGATTTTGAAAAAGTACGCATGGTGGTGCTCCTTGGAATTTGAGCTGAGGGATGGGGTTCGGGCTTGGGTACGTTGCGAGGCGATGATTCCTCGCCTTGATCGGCGTCACCGGCGAGCAGCCAGGAAACATCGACCTCCAAAATACGAGCGAGCAGCTCTGCCACATCGCGCCGCGGGATCGTCTTGCCGCTCACATATTGGCTCATCTGACTCTTGCCGAGTTTTTTTCCGAGCATCTCCGATGCGCGGATTACGTCCGACTGGCGAACGTCGCGATCGGACATGGTCTGTCGCAGGCGATCGCTAAACGTCTCTTGGGCCATTAGAACCTCCTTGCTGGCAAAGTTCAATTTATAGAACACGAATTGAACCTAAGTTCAATTTAGGCAGCAGTATAGCGCCGTACCTTATTCGGAAGTTCAATTTCACAAGAAAACGTACCGAACTCCGAGATTTGCCCAAGGCGGACAATGACGCGCACGCGTTTAGAGATATTCAAGGAATCGAGCGGCGGCAAGCGAAACGTCAGCCGTGCGATATATCGCGTTGATCTGCCGATGGGGATGTCCCTCGAGCGGACGCACGGCGACATCGAACTGACAGCGGCGCAAGATGAGCGCCGGAAGAATACTCACGCCCAGACCGTCCTCGACCATGGCCATAATCGCATAATCATCCCAGGTCGATAGCTTAGAACGCACCGCCAGACCCGCGCGGCGAAACAGCGGCGTAATCTCGTCGTCGCTACCGCGTTCCAGAAGAATAAACTGCTCGTTGGCCAAATCGGCAAGGGAAACGACCTCCGCGGTGGCAAGCGAGGAGTCCGCTGGCACCACGGCCATCAGCTCGTCTTGCACCAACGGCCGCGACGCCATGCCGGCGCCGCGTGGCTCGCGCGGAATAAAGCCCAGGTCGCAGCGGCCTTCCGCCACCCATTGCTCAATCTCGGAGTAATCACCCATCAGCAGCTCGTAATCGACATCCGGGTGATCAGCGCGAAACCGCGCGATCACCGGCGGCAGTACATGGGTCGCCACACTCGAGAATGTACCGATACAGATCTTGCCACGCATGAGCCCCCGCATCTCGTCCACGCGTCGCTGCAGGCGGCCAAACTCTTCGCATAACGCCTCGACTGCCGGCATGACCTGCCGCCCGTCGGCAGAAAGCACCACGCCCTCGCGGCTGCGATCAAGCACCTTAAAACCCCAGTCTGCCTCAAGGTCGCCCACCATGCGGCTCACGCCCGACTGCGAATAGCTCAGCCGCTCTGCAGCATGCGTAAAGCTGCCGGCACGCACCGTCTCGAGCAGCACTTGCATCTTTTGAATATTCGTTTCCACGGCATCCCTCCACCTTTACATGAGTTTTTGTCATGTTATCCATGCATTATATTCGCTTTTCTTCTAAAGCCACCTCACCCATAGTGAACATGCTCGGATATAGAGGGGATGTCAGCACATGAACAACGGACTGTTTACGTACTTAGCAGCATTGCTATTGTTTGGCTCCAACGGCATCATCGCCGCTGCCATCGCGCTGCCGAGCTCCGATATCGTACTGTTGCGCACGTTTTTGGGCGCTCTCACCCTTGCCGCCATCCTCTTCATAACCAAGCGCCATAACCTGCAGGCTCCGTCTCGCCCCCGCGAGGCCGCAGCGCTCATCGTCTCGGGCGCCGCGCTGGGCGCCAGCTGGATTTTTCTGTTCCGCGCCTACCAGACGATCGGCGTCGGCGTATCCTCGCTGCTGTATTACTGCGGCCCCATCATCGTTATGGCCCTCTCCCCGCTCATTTTTGGCGAAAAGCTGACCGGCGGCAAAATCGCCGGGTTTATCGCCGTTGCCTGTGGCGCCTTTCTCATTGCGGCGCAAGGTCTAGGCGGCAATATGCCCATTGCGGGTATCGCTTGCGGCATCGCCTCGGCCTTCTGCTACGCCTTGATGGTCATCGCTAGCAAGGGTGCGCCACACATCGAAGGCCTCGAGAACTCCACGCTCCAGGTAAGCGCCGCCTTTGTAACCGCGTTGATCCTTACGCTCTTCACGCAAGGTGCCCCCTCGTTCCTCTCCCCCAGCATTGCCGCCGGCATCGATTGGGGCGCCGTCGCCATGCTCGGCGTCGTCAACACCGGCATCGGTTGCCTGCTCTACTTTAGTGCCGTCGCCAAGCTGCCCGTCCAGACCGTCGCGGTCGTCGGCTACCTCGAGCCGCTTTCGGCCGTCGTGTTCTCCGTTGCCCTTTTGGGAGAGACCATGACGCCCATCCGCCTCATGGGCGCCGCGTTGATCATCGGCGGCGCGATCTTTTGCGAAGTCGCCGGCAAACGCGCAGACACCAAAGCAAGCATCGCCCAAGCAGCACGCGCCTAAAAGCCCCTCTTCAGTTTCAAAGCAGGGGCGCATCCGTGGTTATCACATTGCAGCAAGACCATACAGCCGGTGCGCCCCTGTTTTGAAATGCTACCTGCGTACATGAATAATCCCCAGATGGGGATTATTGTCTAAAACACCCCGATGTGCCAAACTGCTCTTATATGTATAAAGATGGCATAAAGGTTATCTGCCCTAGACAGATAACCGGATGTCTAAGGGAGTCCACGTGGCACACAACAAACTGGAGGCAAGCCTCCAAGGCCAGCACGGGCAGGGCGGGCATGGAGCCATCCCCCTTTCCGCTGGCATGCTGCTCGTAACGCTCGGCGTCGTCTACGGAGACATCGGCACGAGCCCCATGTACACCATGAAATCAATTGTCGCCAACAACGGCGGCATCGGCACCGTCAGCGAGGACATGATCCTGGGCGCGCTTTCGCTCGTCATCTGGACCATGACGCTCGTGACCACGGTCAAGTACGTGGTAATCGCCATGAAGGCCGATAACCACAACGAGGGCGGCATCTTCGCCCTGTTCAGCCTGGTGCGCAAAGTGGCACCATGGCTGATTCTGCCTGCCATGATCGGCGGTGCGGCACTGCTTGCCGACGGCATCCTCACCCCCGCCGTCACGGTCACCACAGCCATCGAGGGTCTGCGCACCATCGAATGGGGCCATGCGCTTTTGGGCGACGGCCAGACCAATGTGATCATCATCACCATCATCATTATCTGTGGTCTGTTTGCCATGCAGCGCGCCGGCACCTCGTCAATCGGCAAGCTCTTCGGCCCGCTCATGACGCTATGGTTCCTGTTCCTGGCGGGCGCCGGCCTGTTCAACATGCTCGGCAACCTGTCCATCTTGCGCGCACTCAACCCCATCCGCGGCATCATGTTCCTGTTCTCGCCCATCAACCACTCGGGCATCATGGTGCTCGGCTTCGTCTTCCTGTCGACGACCGGCGCCGAGGCGCTCTATTCGGACATGGGTCACGTGGGCAAGGCTAACATTTACGCATCCTGGCCGTTCGTAAAGGCGGCCCTCATCCTTAACTATCTGGGTCAGGGCGCTTGGCTGCTCGCCAACAACTCCAATCCCCAGATGCTCGCGATGGACATCGTCAACCCGTTCTACATGATGCTTCCCGAGCCCCTGCGCCCCTTTGCCATCGTGCTATCGGCCGTAGCGGCCATCATCGCCTCGCAGGCGCTTATCACCGGCTCGTTCTCGCTGGTATCCGAGGCCACGCGTCTCAACCTTATGCCGCATCTGCGCATCCACTACCCCAGCGACACCAAGGGTCAACTCTATATTCCGCTCGTCAACAACATCATGTGGGTCGGCTGTATCTTCATCGTGCTGCTGTTCCAAAACTCCGAGCGCATGGAGAGCGCCTACGGCCTCGCCATCACCGTGACTATGCTCATGACCACGACGCTTTTGACGAGCTATATCGCCGGCATCCTCAAGCACAAGCTGGGCGCCTGCGTCTTTGCCCTGCTTTTTGGCGCCATCGAGCTCTGCTTCTTTGCCTCGTGCCTCACCATGTTCTTTGACGGCGGCTATGTGATGATCTTCCTGGCCTCGCTGCTGTTTGGCCTTATGTACGTGTGGCGCCGCGGCACCGCCATCGAGCGCACGCAGACGATCCTGCTGCCCGTCTCCAAGTACATCGATCAGCTCAACCGCCTGCGCAACGACGAGACCTACCCCGTGCTCGCCGACAATCTGGTGTTCCTCACCAACAGCCCCGACCCGCTCACGCTCGACCGCGACGTGCTCTATTCCATCCTGGACAAGCACCCCAAGCGCGCCAAGGCATATTGGTTCATCAACGTGCACGTTACCGACGAGCCCTATACGCACGAGTATTCCGTCGAGACCTTTGGCACGGACTTTTTGTTCCGCGTGCGCCTGGACCTGGGCTTTAAGGTCAACCAGCGCATCAACGCCTATCTGCGTCAGATCGTTGGCGACTTGATGACATCGGGTGAGCTGCCACCGCAGCATCACACCTACTCCATCTACGAGACACGCGGCAACGTGGGCGACTTCCGTTTTTGCATGCTGCGCAAGATGCTTGCCCCCGAAACGGACATCAACCGCAACGACCACCGCGTGATGGCCATCAAGTACGCCGTCCGCCGCGCCTGCGGAAGCCCGGCACGCTGGTACGGTCTTGAGAACTCGGCGATCATCATCGAGTACGTGCCTCTCTTTGCCCGCATGCGTCCGGCGGTCAAACTCGTACGCACCCATGTGCCGCTCGAGGTCCAGATCGAGGAAGCCGAGGAAATGGAAGTCGATATCTTCTCGGACGACCTGGTCAACGGCAACGAGGCCGGTAGGGACATGAACGTCGATCCCACCGAATTGCTCGAGAGCGTCGCCGATACGCCCGAACAGCAACTGCTCGACGGCCTCGAGAGCGCCCAGCTCAACGACGCCAACTTCTAGCGACGTCGCGCATCAACGACAGCGCCCCTGCACCTCACAGGAGATGCAGGGGCGCTTTGCATTTCAGTAAAGCCCTCGGCTACGAACGACGCGGCTCGGGAACCACAAGCCTATCGGGGCTCGCGCCCTCGGCATCCATCAGGCTCACGTAGCGAATCGACGGATCCTCATACATCGCGTAGTAATAATTGCCTGTGCGCGCGCTAAAGCATCCGGTATAGATAGTCTTCTCGAACTTGCCATCGCCCATCCTGGACGCCCCCTCAATCATCACCACGCCCTCGAGTGAACGGAACATGCGGACGACGTTTTCGGTCTCGCTGTCTTTTTGCGGGTAATTGGCGTTGAGGTACGCTGCCTTTACAAAACGGCTCGGCGAATAGCAGTCGCCGGGAATGCCGCGCATGCCGGCACCCGCGCCATAGGGCTTGAGCTCGGCGCCACGCCATGTCGCCGTCTGCGGAAAATCGCTTGTGGCAGTGATATAGGTGCGCAGGTTTTCCATGTGCCACGGGAAGGTCGGCTGGTTGGCAAGGGTGTCGACCGGATCGTCGTATACATGCAGGCCGTCAGCCATCATTTCGACCACAATGCTGCGCTGGCTGTCGCCGATAATCCAATGGAGCAGCGACACGCCCAGCCCCTCTCCGGCAGATTTGGCGACAATCACCGTGTCGCGCAGCGCAGCCTCGACCTCATCGACCGTCGAGAACGTCGCTGCCACCCACAGGGGAAACTCATAGGCCGCGATATTGGTCTTGCCGTCAACCGGGCCCTCAGCATACTTGGCATAGCCGGGAAAGTTGAGCCCCGCCACAGCCAGACCCGCATCGTTACCACAGTCGAAAAACATGGGATAGTTCTTGTAATCGATGCACATGCCGATTACCGCGTGTGCCGCCGACGCATCGTCGATAAACGAATACGGAATGTGGAACCCGCGCGGCATCACGCGAACCTGTTGGCCGTAGTCAAAGCTCCAGTCGAGGTTGCGGCCCAGATACATGTGGCCAGAATTATCGGTAAATCGAATGCTCGTGCACATAGCGCCTCCTAGCTTTACGTTCCTGCTAAGGTTATTGTCACCAAACAAAAAGGCGCTAAACACAAAGGCCCGGACATGACAACAATGTCACGCCCGGGCAAAAAGCCACTGGTTCGATTCCCAATCAAATCACTCGACCGGAATAACCGAACAGGTCGGTTTAAAGTGTCGAGGTGCCGCAGATTGGCGTGAAAGAGGAGCGCCGCGTACTAACGGTACGCAAGCGACGATTGAACGCCAAGGTGCGGTGCATCGGCGCTTTAAACCAACTTTCCAAGACAGTGATCGATCATATGCTGGACCATCTGTGCCTCGAAGCCGACGAAGTCCTGCTTGCGCTCGCGCATCTTGCCGTCGACGATCTGGTCAAAGGCAACCTTGCACTTGATGTAGCGCGTGGACTTGGTGATCTCGTCGTGCGTCAGGCAGCTCTCCTCCATCTTGCTGGCACCCAGGCCAAACACCAGACGGGGGTTGTAGAGCACATGGGGCTCGCCGGCATCGTCCAGGTAGACGCAGACCTTCTTGGTGATGCCGATCTGGTTGGCGGCAAGGCAGCCGGCATCGTCGAGCGACTTGATGGTATCGATCAGGTCCTGTGCCACCGACTCGTCCTCGACGGTCGCGACCTCGCAACGCTGGGACAGAATAGCCTCGTCGTGGCAGAGCTCTTTAATCATACGTTCCTCCATAGGGGTCGTTGTAACTGCTTAAGTATACGGTACCCACACATTTTCATACGGAAAATACCGCCCGTCTGCTACAAAGCGCCGAACATCAACATGCGAGGAACAACAGCGTCGTAAAGGGGCTATAGTGAGAACGTTCGTATCAATCGGCCTAAACTCGGGGCCGAACAAGGAAAGGGTATGCATGGACGAACTTTTTCACGTCAGTGAGCGCAAGTCCACAATCGGGACCGAACTTCGCGCTGGACTGACAACATTCCTGGCGATGGCCTACATCATCGCCGTCAACCCTGCGGTGCTCTCGGGCGCCGGCATCGATGCGGGAGCGCTCGCCTGCGCCACCTGCTTGGGCGCCGGCATCATGACCATCTGCATGGGCATCTTCGCCAACCGTCCGCTCGCATGCGCGTCGGGCCTGGGCATCAACGCCATGATTGCGGGCATCACCACCACCATGTGCGGCGGCGACTGGCACGTGGCCATGAGCGTCATCTTCCTCGAGGGTGTCGTCATCTTGCTGCTCGTCCTTTGCGGCCTGCGCGAGGCCATTATGGACGCCATCCCCGTGGTTCTGCGCCACGCTATCTCGGTGGGCCTGGGCCTGTTCATCGCCATGATCGGCCTGTGCGACGCCGGCATCATCACCGCTGGCGCCGGTACGCTCGTCGGCTTGGGCGACATCACCTCCCCCACCTTTATCGTCGGCATCATCTCCATCGTCGTGACGGTTGCCCTGGCCTCCCGCAACGTGCCGGGCTCGCTGCTCATCGGTATCATCGTCGCCGTTATCGCCGGCATCCCGCTGGGCGTCACCCATGCGCCCGAGGGCCTCATCGCACCGCTCGACTTCTCGACCTTTGGCGCCCCGTTTGCCAGCACCGCCGATGGCAACATGGCCATCGTGAAGGTTCTAACCGACCCGATGCTGCTCGTCGTTGCCTTCTCGCTGCTCATGAGTGACTTCTTCGACACCATGGGCACCGCGATGGCCGTCGCCAAGCAGGGCGAGTTCTTGACCGAGGACGGCAATGTCGAGGACATCCGTCCCATCCTGGTCGTCGACTCCGTGGCCGCTGCTGCCGGTGGCTTTATGGGCGTCTCCTCCATCACCACCTTCGTCGAGTCCACTTCCGGCGCCGCTGACGGTGGCCGCACGGGCCTCACCTCCGTCACCACCGGCGTGTTGTTCATCCTCGCCGCGTTCTTCTCCCCCATCGTCACCATCGTTTCCAGCGCCGCCACCTGCGGTGCTCTGGTCTACGTCGGCTACCTCATGATGAGCGAGGCCTCCGAGATCGACTGGTCCAACGTGTCGCAGGGTTTCCCGGCGTTCATGATTGTCGCCGGCGTGCCCTTCACCTACTCCATCTCTGCCGGCATTGGCCTGGGCTTTATCGCCTACGTGATCGTCGCGCTCTTTAAGGGCGAGGCCTCCAAGATCAAGCCGCTCATGTGGATCGCGGCCCTTGCCTTCCTCGTCTACTTCTTCGTAGCGTAAGGGCATAGTCTGCTAAAGCAAAACACCAAAGCGCGGAGTCGCATCGAGCGGCTCCGCGCTTTTCTTTTAAAGCCAGGCAACACACGGGCGCGCGATGTATTGCTCCCCGAATTTTTGGACATTTTGCCCTCCAAACGGCACTACCGCCGGCTACATCCTGCAGATATGCTGAGCGTAATCGCATAGGCCCTATGAGGATGGGAGTAACCATGGCCGCCTTGTTCACGACCCCCAAGCGCAATGACAAGACCTCTGGAGCCCATTTTGTCGAGCCCGACGTACGCCGTCGCACGCTGCTCACACACGGCAGCTGGCGCCGCGTGACACGCCGCATCGTTGTAGGCGCCGTATGCGCACTCACGGCGAGCTCGCTGCTCATGCCGAGCGTCTCACTCGCGGCCGAGTGGGTGGACGTCGGCGGCGTCCGCCACGAAGCGGCCGCGGGGCCCGCGGGAGACGCCGCCGGCACCTGGAGCTGGGACGGCGCCGACGATATGAAGCTCAACGGCTATGACGGCGGTACGATCCAGGCTGCAGGCAAGCTCAACATTGCCTACGAGGGCAGGAACACCGTGAAAACCGAGCCCGATTACGCCGGAGCCGCCATCAAGGCGCAGGATGGCACTAGCCAGAAAGCAGAGTTGAACATAACGAGCTCGAATAGCACGGATGAGCTCAATGTGACAGCCGAGGCCGATGCAATTAAATCCACAGGCGACCTCTCCATTTCTGGCCCGGGCACTGTGAACACCACAAGCACTAATGCCGACGGAATTGAGGCAAAGGGCAATCTTTCTATCACGGGCTCGGGCACCGTGAATGCAGCGGGCGGTACCGAAGGCATCCAATCCAAGGGCAAGACCACCATCGATTCCTCTGGCACAGTGATCGCTAAAGGAGGCGAAGGTTACGGCGTCGCCGCGGGCAGTGACCTCATCATCAAAGGCGGTGGCAAGGTAGAAGCAAGCTCGATAGAAGAAGCGGCGATTTGGGCTGACGACGGCATCAGCATCTCGGGCGGCAGCCAGGTCAAGGCGAACTCCAAGGGAGATCTTGCCGTCGACACTGAGGGCAGTCTCGCGGTCACGAACGCCTCCCTTGACGCAAGCGGTGTTGAATATGGTGTCTATGCCTACAAGGGCGTTACGCTCAATCACGCGACCGTGACGGTCCGTACAAGCGCGAGCGGCGGCCAGGCCATCGCCCTCATCACTGACGGGGACGACATCGTCATCAAGAATGGTTCCATCGTGGACGCGTTCGCGGAAGGCAAATTCTCGGTTGCAATCTCTACCAGAAACCACCAGCCAAACGTCGCTGGCGGCCACATCTACATCAGCGACTCCGTTGTTAAGGCTATAGCCCGCTATATCGAGACCGGTGGCGATGGCCCCGATCACTACAGCAACGACCAAAGCGGTGAGGTCATTCCTGAGCCTAGGGGTCTGAACATCGGTATCTTCGCCCAGACCTACGAGGGCATCACGCCTGCGAGTATCTCGATCGTCCGCAGCAAGGTCACGGCCGAGGGAGACACGGCGGCAATCTTCGCCCTTGCCACAAGCGAGGACGGCAAGGCGATCGGCACCATCAAGATCGAAGGCGCTGCCGTCCAGACGCCCACAGGCGGCAAGATCATTGACTATAGCAACAGGGAAGCACTCGACGACGGCATCGTCTACGATATGGGTCAAACCATCGGCACGGGCGACGCTGTGATCAACTCCCCCTATGACGCCGCTGTCGCCAAGAGCACGGTCATCGCGCCTCCCGAGGAGATCAAACCCGAGGAGAAGCCAAGCGAGACCAAGCCCGAGGGTTCCAAGTCCGAGGGCACGAAGACAACCAAGACCGTTGCAGTTGCAGCCACGGGAGCCAAGACCATCGGCAAGCTCGCGGCAACCGGCGACGCCTCGAGCGCAGCCATCATAGCGACCGCCCTTGTAGGAACGGCCGCTATCGTCACAGGCGCCCTGGCGAGTCGCAAACGCTCGTAAACACTTTTTCGCACAGGACGGGTGGATCGCGGCCCTTGCCTTCCTCGTCTACTTCTTCGTAGCGTAAGGGCAAGGCTGCAAAAGCTGAACAATAAAGCGCGGAGTCGCCATGCGGCCCCGCGCTTTTCTTTTAGCGCCGGTCCCTCCGCCGGCGTGCGGCCTATTTCTCCCCCATTTTGGCCATTTTGCCCTCCAAACGGCACTACCGCCGGCAACATCCAGCAGATACGCTGAATCTAGTCGTATAGGCCCTATGAGAACGGAAGCAACCATGGCAGCCTTGTTCACGACCCCCAAACGCAATGACACTACCGCCGGAACCCATGTTGCCGAACCCGACGTTCGCCGTCGCATAGGACTCGCGCACGGCAGCTGGCGCCGCGCGACGCGCCGCATCGTCGCGGGCGCCGTGTGCGCGCTCACGGTGAGCTCGCTGCTCATGCCGAGCGTCTCGCTCGCAGCGGAATGGGTCAAGGTCGGCGGCAACAAGTACAACACTGCGGCGAGCGACGAGGCCGGTACCTGGTCGTGGGACGGCGCCGACGACTTGAAGCTCAACAACTATAACGGTGGCGAGATCCAGGCCGCAGGCAAGCTCAACGTGAATTACTCGGGAACCAACATCGTCACTGCCGACTGGATCGAAGGCATCAAGGCTTCTCATGGCACTAACGAGAATGCCGAGCTCAATATCCAAGGCGACGAGGGCGGCACGCTCAGCGTGACATCTACTGAGGACGCTATCCTCTCCACGGGTAATATCAACATCGACGGAGCCGGATCCGTCAACGCCACGAGCACTGGGCTTGATGCCATCAATGCCGGGGGTGATCTCGCTATCAAAGGTTCGGGCAACGTCAACGCCACGGGTGCATCGGATGGCATCAGGGCAAACGGCAATATCACGATTGACGACAGCGGAGCCGTTACCGCCAGGGCTACCGAGGACAAGGGTATTGGAACCGACAAGAACCTCACCATCAAGGGCGGCAGCCAGGTCAAGGCGAGCTCCGAGAAAGACGCCGCCGTCGAGGCCAAGGGCAGCCTCGCAGCCACAAACGCCTCCCTCAACGCAAACGGTGTTGAATATGGCGTCTATGCCCACAAGGGCATCACGCTCGATCATGCAAACGTGACAGTCCGTGCAAGTAAAGGCAGATACGGTGGCGCCATTGCCCTCTTCACCTACCAAGACGATATCGTCGTCAAAAACGGATCCACCGTGGACGCGTTTGCGGAAGGCGAGGTTTCGGCTGCATTCTCCACCAGAAACGATCGACCCAACGAGGAGGGTGGCCACATCTACATCAGCGACTCCGTTGTCAAGGCCATAGCCCGCTATGTCGAGAACGGCGACGGCCCCATCCCCTACAGCGAAAACCAAGATGGCGAGACGAGCCCCGAGCCCCAAGGCGAGAACATCGGCATCATCGCCCAGACCAGCGAGGGCGTCACACCAGCAGCCATCTCGATCATCCGCAGCAAGGTAACGGCCGAAGGAGATACAGCGGCAATCTTTGCCCGTGCCATGAGCGCGGACGGCAAGACAATCGGCACCATCAAGATTGAGAACGCCGCCATCCAGACGCCCGAAGGCGGCAAGGTCATTGACTATCGCAAGCTCCGTGACGGCATCTACGAGGCAGGCCAAGCCATCGGCACGGGCGACGCCACGGTCGACTCCCTCTATATCAAAGCAGTCGCCAAAAGCACGGCCATCGCACCTCCCGAGGTAGCCAAGCCGGAAGACCCCAAGCCCGACGAGACCAAGCCCGCAGAAAGCAAGCCCGCGGAGTCCAAGCAGAACCCCAAGCCTGAGGACTCAAAGCCGACCAAGGCCGTTGCGGCTTCAACCACGAAAGCCAAGACTACCGGCGTGCTCGCGGCAACCGGCGACACCTCGGGTGCGGCCATCGTGGCAACCGTCCTTGCGGGAACAGCCGCCATCGCCGCAGGCGCCGTGGTGATCCGCAAGCGCTCATAGACGCCCTTCATACACGAACCGACACTTTTAAAGCCGCCTAGTCCGCTCACCGTTTAGCAACGCCACCGCCGAGCTCCCCTCCGGCGGTGGCGTTTCCCATTTGCGCCCGCAGGGCGTGCACGCGATTGTTTTGATGCAGCCCAACCTGTATGAGCTGGCGTGCGACAATAGGGGCTGTCGATACCACAGTGCCGAGAGAAGCCCGTCATGGAAGCGCGTCAAAAGCAGATAACCGTTCATTCAATGCATGCCGAAAGCGCGCCCGTCATCTACCTTCCCGTGGTTATGGGCGACGGCAGTGAAGTCTACGAGTGCTGCCGAGAGCTCGACTGTCCGCCATTCACCCTCGTCGCCATTGGCGGGCTCGATTGGAATCGCGAGCTGAGCCCCTGGGCATGCGACGGGACCGTACGCGATGCCGAGCCTTTCGGCGGCCAAGCTGCCGGTTTTCTTGATGAGCTGCTGAATCAGATAATCCCCCAGGTCGAGTCGTCGCTTCCTCGGCCGCCCACCTGGCGCGGCGTTGCTGGCTACTCGCTGGCGGGCCTCTTCGCGCTTTGGACCCTCTGGCAAACCGATGCCTTTGACCGTGCTGCAAGCGCATCGGGGTCCCTGTGGTTTCCCGAATTTGTCGATCGCGCCAGCACGGCGCCATTTGCCGGCAGCCCGCAAGCCGTCTATCTGTCACTCGGCAAAAAGGAAACCAAGACGCCCAACCGCATGATGCGGCACGTACTTGACGACACGCGCGCAATCGAAGCGCTGCTCGTCGAGCGCGGCATCCTCACAACGCTGGAACTCAACCCCGGCAATCACTTTGCCCAAACCGACCTGCGCATGGCGCGTGGCATCCACTGGGTTCTTGCGCACTAAAAAGCCGGCCATGCGCATCGGACGCATGACCGGCTTTTTTAACTGAGTTGGACACAGCCGCTATTCGGTGGACTCCTCGAGTTCCGAGACATCGAACTCAAAGTCGTTACCCGGCAGAATCGCGTTGAGCACGATACCCACCAGCGAACCCACGGCAAGACCCGAAAGCGAAATGGTCACGCCGCCCAGCTCCAACACGATGGCGCCGGCGGTGCTATAGGCAATGCCGAGCGAAAGCACGAGCACCAGAGCTGCCACCAGCACGTTGCGGTTGTTCTGGAAATCGACCTGGTTCTCGATGAGGTTACGGACGCCCACAGCGCTGATCATGCCGTAGAGCACGAGCGACACGCCGCCGATAACGCATGCCGGCATGGCTGCGATGACCGCGGCGAACTTGGGGCAGAACGAAAGCACGATGGCGCAACACGCGGCAATGCGAATCACGCGCGGGTCGAACACGCGCGTAAGCGCAAGCACACCGGTGTTCTCGCCATACGTGGTGTTGGCCGGAGCGCCAAAGAGCGAAGCCAGGATCGTGGCAAGGCCGTCGCCGAGCAGCGTGCGATGCAGGCCAGGATCAGCGATGTAGTTACGCTCGCAAGTGGAGCCGATAGCCGAGATATCACCGATATGCTCGATCATGGTCGCAAAGGCCAGCGGCATGATAGTGATGATGGCCGTCGTGGCAAGACCACTATCGAACTGCGGGCCAAAGAGCGCAAACACGGTGTTGTCCCACACGATGGGCAGACCGACCCACGGAGCGGCGGCAACGCCCGAAAAATCAACCTCGCCGAGCGTGGCGGCAACGGCATAGCTCACCACAACGCCCAGCAGAATCGGCACGATCTTGACCATGCCGCGGCCCCAAATGTTGCAGATGACGATCACTGCCACAGCGACAACGGCAACAAGCCAGTTGGTCTGGCAGTTGGCAATGGCGGAGCTTGCCAGAATCAGACCGATGGAAATGACGATGGGGCCAGTCACTACCGGCGGGAAGAAACGCATGACGCGCTTGGCACCAAACGCGCGGAAGAGCGCCGCCAGCACCGGATAGAGCAGACCGGCGCAGGCTACGCCCAGGCAGGCGTAGGGCAAAAGCTCCGTCTCGCCATTGGGCGCAATCGCGGCATAGCCAGCGATAAAGGCAAACGACGAGCCCAGAAAGGCCGGCACCTTACCGCGCGACAGGAAGTGGAAGAGCAGCGTGCCCAGGCCGGCAAACAAAAGCGTTGCCGAAACCGAGAGACCGGTGAGCACGGGTACGAGCACCGTGGCACCGAACATCGCGAATAGATGCTGCAGACCGAGTAGAAACATGCGCGGGCGGCCGAGCGACGATGCATCGTAGATGGCATCGGTGACGGCGGGCGTCGAGGATTGGGACATGGATGTCCTTTCGAATGGAAGGGCGATCAGGCATATCGGATGACCTGCCCGAACGATACGATCCGAACCATTGTACGCGATACGCAGTGCCTCGCACGCGCCGTCACCTGCGAACGTTATCGCTATTTCCAAACGCGCTCGGCAATGCGCTTGACCAGCGCGATCTTTGCCCACTGCTCGTCCTCGGTCAGCTTGTTGCCAATCTCGCAGCTGGCAAAGCCACACTGGGGCGACGGGTACAGGTTCTCGAGCGGCACGTACTTTGCGGCTTCGCGGATGCGCTCGACGATAACATCCTCGTTCTCGAGCTCTGCCGCCTTGGTGGTTACCAAGCCCAGCACGACCTTCTTGCCCGGGGCAACGTACTTGAGCGGCTCAAAACCGCCGGCGCGCGGCGTGTCGAACTCCAGATAGAACGCATCGACGTCCTCATGCGCAAACAGATATGGAGCGATGGGATCGTAGCCGCCTTCAAAAGCGTAGGTGGAGTGGTAGTTGCCGCGGCATACATGCGTGTTGATGACCAGATCGTCAGGCTTGCCCTCGATGGCGGCGTTGTTGAGCGCCACGCCCAGCTCGCTCACCTTTTGCAGGTCAACCGGGCTCATGCCGGTCTTTGCCACGAAATCGGTGTCGCAGTAGATACCCCAAGTACAGTCATCAAACTGGATATTGCGGCAGCCTGCTGCGTACAGGTCGGCAATCACGGTGCGGTATGCTGCGGCGATGGCATCGGCGAACTCTTCGTCGGTCTTGTAGACGGCGCGCAGGCTCTCCTGCTGGCCATCGCAACGATCGAGCGTGACTTCGGAGAACGTCTGGATCGGCGCCGGAATAGTTTGCCGCGCGACCTGGCCCTCCCCCTCGAGCGCCTTGACAAATTTGAAGTGCTCGACGAACGGATGGTTCTCGCCGCTAATGGGACCGGTTACCACGGCGGTGTCGGCGGTGGTCTCCTCATCGTGGAACATATAGCCCGTACGCGAGGTGCGACGCTCGACGCCGTTCAGCCCCCACATAAAATCGAGGTGCCAGTAGCTGCGGCGGAACTCGCCATCGGTGATGACCTGCAGGCCGGCGGCCTTTTGCTTGTCCACCAGGTCGCGAATAGCCTCTTCCTCGACGGCCTTAAGCCCCTCGGCATCAAGCGTGCCTGCCGCATAGGCAGCGCGGGCATCCTTTACGGCCTGCGGACGAAGAAAGCTGCCGACGATATCAGCGCGAAACGGCGCGTTCGGTTGAATTGAAGTGCTCATAGATATCTCCCTTTGTATTGGTTGCTTTACTGGGACAGAGTATGAGCGCTCATATGGCCATCGTAAAATATACGTTTATAACAGTTTGATATAGGAAACTTCTATATGCACACCAACGGATCGTCGAGCCAAGCTATCCCATATCCGCCAGTGCAAATAGCCATTTTCGTGCCCATATGGCACTAGCAGCTCTGCCCTATCGCCCATACGCTTAGTGGTGACCGCACAAGGCCACGCGAGAGATAGGAGCGACCATGACCACGTTCACGACCCCCACGCGCCGCACCGATCGCACTACAGGACTCCATTACGCCGAGACCCCCGTGCGCCAGCGCGCCGTTCTCACCTGTGGCAGCTGGCGCCGCGTAACTCGCCGCATTGTTTGCGGCCTGACCTGCGCACTTACCGTGAGCTCGCTGCTCATGCCGAGCATCTCGTTTGCGGCAGAGTGGGTCACGGTCGACGGCAGCACCTATACCGCCGGCGCCGCAGCTGGCGACGGCAGCACGTGGGCCTGGAACGGCGCCGACGACATGACGCTCAATGGTTATAACGGCGGAGGCATCGCTGCCGGCGGCAAGCTCAATGTGAGCTACGAGGGCAACAATACGGTTGCCAACGAGTCTGGCAACGGCATTTCCGTCGAGAACGTCACCAGCGAGGGCGCCGAGCTCAACATCTCCGGAACGGGCACGCTGACGGCAACAGCAGAAGGCGACGCCTTGTATTCAGCGGGCGATATGACGATCAGCGGAACAGGTGCCGTTAACGTCACGGGCGACGCCAGCGGCATATATGCTGATAATGACCTTTCAATCAATACGAGCGGAACCGTTACCGCCAATGGTACGCACGCCGAGGGTATCCGCGCCGGCGGCGACATAACCGTAACCGGCGGCGGCACAGTCGACGCACGCTCCGAGCAGGACTGCGGCATCGTCGCCGAAGAAACCCTCACGGTATCCAACAGCACGCTAACCGCTCAGGGATTCGGCAGCGGCATATATGCCTTCGATGGCCTGACCATTGATGCGGCGACCGTACGAGCGTATGCATACCCAGCGCGCGAAGACAGCCCCACCGCCATCTACACCGACGAGGGTGACATCACCATTAAAAACGGCTCGCTCGTTCACGCATATGCCGAAGGCGAAAATGCCGCTGGAATCAGCTCGTATAATTTCTACCCCGGCGGCTCTGGCGGACGCATCTTTATCAGCGATTCAACCGTCGAGGCCATTGCTCACTACATCAACCGCGACAATGGCAACCAGCCCTTGCCACCCATCTGCTATAGCGACTTTGTTGTAGTCGAGCCAGATGCGACTGCCCGCACGTTTGGCATCATCGCCATTACCGAGAACGGCCTAACGCCCGCGACCATCTCCATCACGCGCAGCCGCGTAACGGCAGAAGGTGATACCGCCGCCATTTTGGCCGTTGTCAACAGCGGCGACGGAAGCATTTCCGGTACGATCGATATCGTCGACAGCATTATCGAAACACCTGACGGTGGACGCATTTGTGACGTACACTTCGTTGACAACGAAACCGATGACATCCTGCACCAGCGTGGACAGACCATCGGCACCGCCAGCGACGTGATTACAGACCTGTACAGCGACGCCATCGCCAAGCGCGCCGTCATCGTTCCGGTGGATACGCCCCCGGCGAAGCCCGAGTCGAAGCCTAAGGTAACGACCGCCGCCGCGACCATTAAGCATGTCAACGCCAAGGACACGCTCGCGGCCACGGGTGATGCCTCCATTATGGGTGCCGTCGCTGCCGCCATTACGGGCATGGCAGCAGTCGTCGCTGGGATCTTTACCAGCCGCAAGCGCTCGTAACTCCAAGTCTCGTGACGCTCGATCAATTCGGGCGCGCACCGTCCCATGGTAAGCGGCCGCCGGACCTCCCACCGGCGGCCGCGCCTCGTTTGAACGACCCCAATTCAATTATTCGTCCAAAACAGGCGCACCCGCCCAGTCGCCTACAGCAATACAAACTGTTTCAGCGCGGCGCGACTCGTTATGCCCAGCTTGGCATAGGCGTTCGACAGGCGATTCTTAACCGTGCCACGCGAGATACCCATGTGAGCGGCAATCTCATCGTTGGTCCAGCCGCGACAGGCCAGCATAGCGATGGCGAACTCCGTCGTGGTCAGGCTCTCGGCAACGGTGGCGCCCGCCCCCGGATTATGCACACGACGCCAACCGCGGCTAAATCGCTCGGTAACTTTGATGATCTCCGCAAACTCCTGCGGATGGTCCTTCTTTAGGCAAGACTCCAACACGCCTTGCAAAAGCCCGTGATGCTCGCCGACGATTTCAATCAGACCGTCGGGCTGCGCAATCTGCCAGGCACGCATAAAATGAGCGTTCGCGCGGTCAGCTTCGCGCTGGTTAATCCACCCAACGGCGGCAATCAGGTGCAAGAAGACCTCGGGGACGGGATAGCTTTCTTGCTTCATCGACAAGGCGTTCTCCGCCATACCCACGCAGCGTCCGTAATCGCCGTCGAGGTAGGCACGGTGCGCCAGCGCATAGGTTGCAAACAGGCGCAGCCCCTCGGGCAGCAGAGATGCATATAAATCGAATTCGCCGCGTGACACCGGCGAGGGAAAATGCAGCAGCACACAGGCGCTCGCCGCAAGCAGCATATATGAAGCCTGGACGCGTGGATCCTTTGTCGTCCTTTGACCCTTCCCTGTTTCCCTGAGATACGCAAGGCAGCGGCGCGCCGCCAATGCGCGATTCAGCGACAGATTTGCATAGGCGCACAACAGGCATGCCGAAAGACGGAGCGAAAGGTCATCCGATAGTAAGTACGGCTCTGCTAGGCGTTGTGCCTCATCGGGGCAACCGCGATAGTAGTGCGCCTCGGCACGCGCGATAACGCCATAGTCATCTTTGAGCATCACGTCGAGGGTTTTGTCGAGCGTTCCGGGCTCAAACGCCGCGCACATAAGCGGCATGGGGAAACGCCAGCTGTCGGTATATATCCGATCCACAGCGACCTCCCCTCGCATAGCGGCTCACTTTGATGGTAATGCGAGGGGGCAACGGTTAATGGGACATGTGGCTCGAAATACAGCCTCATCCTGGGACGTTCGCGGTAAATCGAACGGCGCCAAGTTTAAATAGGGCGCCGCTCAAAAGGTTAAATATGCTGACGGATCGCGTCGATATAGGCCTGTCCGTAGCGCGTGAGCGTCGTGTTCTTGCGTGTGATGATGCCGATCTCCATGTACTCGTCCACATCGAGCGGAATCGAGATAATGCCGGGGCCGTTGAGTTCATGGCTGATCACGCCCGAACACACCGTGTAGCCGTTGAGGCCCATGGCCAGGTTGAACAGCGTCGCACGGTCGCGCACGCGGATATTCTTGCGGCGCTCAAAGGTCGAGGTCAGCTCCTCGGAATAGTAAAACGAGTTATAGCTGCCCTGCTCATAGGACAAGAATGGGTAGTCCTCGAGGTCTTCGAGCGTCACACTGGAGCGGTCAGCCAACGGGTGGTCGGCACACACAAAAACGTGCGGCGTGGCGCAGAAGAGCCCTTCGAACACGAGCTCGTTGGCCGCCAGCATGCGCTCGATAACCTCGCGGTTATGCTCCGACAGATACAGGATGCCCAGTTCGCTTTTCATATGCGCGACGTCCTCGATAATCTCGTGAGTCTGTTCCTCGCGCAGGGTAAAGTCATAGCGCGCGGCATCGAATTCACGGATCACGTCGACAAACGCATTAACGGCAAAGGAATAATGCTGGCAGCTCACACTAAAGTGCGGCACCTGCTCGGACGCGCCCTTGTACTTGCCCTCGAGCAGGTCGGCCTGGTCGAGCACCTGGCGCGCGTAGCCCAAGAAGGTCTCGCCTTCCTCGGACACAATGACGCCCTTGTTGGTGCGCTCAAAGATGTGCACACCCATCTCGTTTTCGAGATCGCGGATCGATGCGGTAATCGAAGGCTGCGACACAAAGAGTCGGCGCGAGGCCTCGGTGATGCTGCCGCATTCGGCAACCTTTACAACATATCTGAGCTGCTGAAGCTTCATAGCGCCCTCCCTAGACGTTCGTGACGTCGAAACCCGTCGCATCCATCTGACGCATAAACGGCGGCATCTCCCCCGTCGCGGCGCAGGCGGCAATCTGATGCAGAGCCTCGGCAACCGCATCGTCTACCGCAGCGCCGATATGCCAGCGCGCGGCAGCCGTGACAGCCTCGTTGGCATTGGCGACTGCAACGGAGTTGGGAACGGCATCGATCATGGGCAGGTCGTTATCGGAATCACCGAATACGGCCACCTCGTCGAGCGTCAGGTCCAAAGCGCGCGCCAGCTCCAGCGCGGCGCAACCCTTGTCCCAACCTGCTGGAAGGATATCGAACAGGCGCACACGATTGTTGGGAAACACGAGTGAGAGCTCCGGTACCTCAGCGGCAACGCGCTCACGTAGCTCCGCGAGCTCCTCACGCGAACGGGCGCTCCAGATATTCGCCTTGTATACCGGGGCATCATCGACAACGGGACGGCACGGAGCCTCTTCGCCCTTGAGCCATGCGTTGCCGCCCGACTCCATGGCGCGACGCACGCGCTCGGGGTCGCTCGTCACGCAATAGGCATCGTTATCCCAAAAGTCGTCACCCAGGCTGTAGACCTTTAGATAGGTATCGTCGGTCTCTTGCTCGAGGTAATCGGCCAGACGCATCAGGGCATCGTTGTCGGTCGCGCGCGAAGCGACCGCCTGACCGTCGACAAACATGACCTGGCCGTTGCAGAACGCACCGGTCGAAAAGCACTCGGAACGATTTTTGAACATCCAGCCCATCGCGGACGGCTGGCGACCCGAAACCGGGCCAAAGTGCAGACCCGCCGCCTGCATGGCATGAATGCCCTCGATGGCGTAGTCGCTGGCGCCGTCATGCCCGGCTGGAATCAGTGTATCGTCCATATCGGTCAGCACAAGTTTGATCATAGAGTCCCCCAGTCATTTTCACCGTAACCATTGTAACGACCTGCCAATAAGGGACAGGTTAATTTTGGTAGGTTTTATCTGGGAAAATGCAGCGCCCCTGTTGCCACCTGCCAAAATAAACCTGTCCCTTTTTGGCAGGTGCGCTAGTATAGGGAACAACAGATTCGATGCGGGAGTGCCGGCGGTGCAAACCACAAGGCTGAGAGGGCATGGGGCCCAATCCTTTGAACCTGTCAGTTAATGCTGGCGTAGGGAGCATGCCGCCTTTGCAGGGGCGCTGTCTATGCACAGCGCCCCTTTTCTATGCCAAGGAGGCATGTGCAGTGATTGATTCGGAACAGCTTAAGCAACAAGTGGTCAAGGCCGTGGAAGAGATTCGCGCCACCAATCCGATGGCCGGCTCCATCACCAACACGGTGACGATCGACTTTGTCGCCAACGCGCAGCTCGCCGTGGGCGGTTCGGCCGCCATGGTCTATCTGCCAGACGAGGGCGAGGCGCTCGTTGCTGGCGGCGCCATCTATCTCAATATGGGCACGCTCTTCCCCATCTACGAGCAGACGATTCCCCGCGCGGCCAAGGCGGCACACGACGCCGGCAAGCCCTGGGTGCTCGATCCGGTGGGTCTGGGCATCGGTAGCCTGCGCACCCAGCTGGTAAACGAGCTCAAGCAGTACAAGCCCGCCATCGTACGCGGCAACGCCTCCGAGATCATCGCGCTCGCCGGCCTGTGGGGTCTTGAGGGCGAGGCAGCCGATCTGAGCCGCGTGCGCGGTGTCGATACCACCGACACGGTCGATGCCGCCCGCGATGCCGCCGTAGCGCTCGCCCGCTACACTGGCGGCGCTGTGGTGGTCTCGGGCGAAGTCGACCTGATTACCGACGGCACGACCGTAGCCAAATCCCACGGCGGCAGCCCGCTCATGTCAAAGATTACCGGCTGCGGTTGCTCGCAGGGCGGCGTGCTAGCCGTGTACGCCTGCGCTGCCGATCCGTTAACGGCAGCCGTCTGCGGCACCGCCGTCTACAACGTAGCCGGCACGCGTGCCGCCGCTGTCGCCGATGCCCCGGCAAGCTTTAAGGTCGCCTTTATCGACGAGCTCTACCGCGCAACCGCCCAGGACATCGCCGATAACCGACTCGAGCTCGAGGAGGCATAAGCCATGTCCGAGCCCGCAACCAACGCCGGCATGAACACGCTCGTCGCCGTGGCCATCGCCCCGTGTGGCACCGGCGATGAACTGTCCGCCGAGGTCGCTGAGGTCGTGCGCGTCATTCGCGAGAGCGGCCTTCCCAACCGCACCACCTCGATGTTCACCGAGATCGAGGGCGACTGGGACGAGGTCATGCAGGTCGTGCGCGACGCAACCTTTGTGTTAGCGAGCAAGGGCATCCGCACCGAAGTCGTGCTCAAAGCCGATATTCGACCCGGATTTACCGACACCATGACCGGCAAACTCGAGCGCATGGAAGCACAGATCAAGAAACAGGAGGAAGCACGATGAGCATCCGCGACAACCTTGATATCTCGGCCTATCTGGTACTCGGCCCCGAAAACACGCTCGGGCGCCCCGTGGGCGATGTAGTGGCCCAGGCACTCGACGCCGGCTTTACCTGCATCCAGGTGCGCTCCAAGGTGGCAAGTGCCCGCGAGATCATCGCGCTGACCGACGACGCCGCACAGGCTATCGCTCAGGCCGGCAAGACCGGTCAGGTCGCCTTGCTGATTGACGACCGCCTTGACTGCGTGCTCGCCGCGCGCGAGCAGGGCATCGCTGTCGACGGCGTGCACGTGGGTCAGAGCGACATCCCCGTCGAGGTCTGTCGCAAGCTGCTGGGCCCCGATGCCATCGTGGGTCTTTCGGCCCGTTGCGAGGAGATGCTCGAGTACGTCAAGACCGCCGACATGAGCCTGGTCGACTACCTGGGCATCGGCCCGCTCCACGAGACCGAGACCAAGCGCGACTGCGGACGCGCGGCCGACGGCTCCATCATCACCAAAAGCTTTGAGGACCTGGCAGCCCTCCATGCGGCAAGCCCCGTGCCCATCGTGGTGGGCGGCGGCGTTAAGACAGCCGACTTGCCGCAGCTCAAGGCCACCGGCGTCGACGGCTTTTTCGTGGTGAGCGCCGTCTGCAGTGCCGACGACCCCCACGCCGCAGCCAAGGAGCTCGTCGACACCTGGCAGCAGGCATAGACATAGGCCGAGCAGCTGCTCCGCGGCCTCATATCTTCAGCAACGGAAAGCGCATCCCAGTTTGGACGTCCATTCTGGGATGCGCTTTCCGCATGCGGCCCTTACCCCGCTAGGTAGGCCTCCAGCGCGGGCAACGTCGCCTCCGCATCGTGGCGACCGATCTGATAGATGCGCTCGAGCTCGTCGGGCTCGCGGCACAGCGACGGCACCTTTACCGATTCGCTCGGCCGCACCACAAAGACCTCGCCGGCCGCCTCGCGACGCGCCAGGTCATCGAGCGTGGCATTGTAGACCTCATGCCGATGCTCAAGCGCTGCGACAAACTCCGGGTAGTGACGGAACACGCGCCGCAGCATAGGCATCACGCTGTTGGGTTGTTTCACAAAGCCCGCCGGCTGCGTGAGCACCACGATATTGCGGTCATACCCCTGTGCAAACAGCCAAGCGCTGGGAATGGAATCAGCCACGCCGCCATCCAGGTACTTACGCCCCTCAATGGCGACGGGACGCGTCGCCACAGGGATCGCCGACGACGCCCGGATCCACTCGATATCGCGCTCGTCGCCATACGGCAGATCGTGATAGACGGCCTTGCCCGTCTCGATATCGGTACACACGCACGTAAACCGCATGGGGCAGGCACGATATGTCTCCAGGTCGATGGGATCGCGCTCGACGGGCACCTCGTGATAGGCAAAATCGGCATTAAACATGTCCCCTGTTCGCAACCAGCTCGTTACGCTCGCATAGCGCTTGTCGGCGCAATAGGCCTTGTTGTAGCGAATGGCGCGCCCAATCTGCCGCGATTTAAAGTTGTAGCCAAACGCCGCGCCCGCCGAGACACCCACCATATGGTCGCAAGTTAAGCCGCGCTCCATCCATACGTCGAGCACGCCCGCCGTATACATACCGCGGTAGCCGCCTCCCTCGAGCGCGAGCCCCACCGTGCGCGTCGTATCTGGCTGCGTCATGCGATCATCCCCGTTTCTGCGTTTTTAAACGGGACAAGTATACCCGTCAACATATATCGTCTCAGTCGCATTTTCATCGAACATCGCATCGTCGTGTTACCGCTTGGCAAATAATTGTCACCCATAGTATGGGCACCCCTATATAATTTTGTACTGTTGTTTATACTACTCAGCAGTTATCAACAGCGAACATTAGCCGGCAAAGTAACCCAACAACGCAGCAAGGCGGAGGCCTGGATACACGCAATACGCTGAGCAACGACGCGTGTACACAACGAGCTCGCCCGACGCAATCCGCCCCGACCTCAGAAAGCCGCTTAGAACATGGATACTGTCAGCAATTACACCGAAACGCTCGAAAAGACCATCCGTGACCTTCTCGAGCGTCAGGATGATCTGATTAGGACCGCCTTTACCGACCAGCTTACCGGACTTGGCAACCGCGGCGGCTTTGCCCGTTCCCTCGAGGAGCTCTGGGAGCAGGACATCCCCGTTACCATGGCGTTCATCGATATCGACAATCTCAAGCACTGCAACGACGTCTTTGGGCATGACGAGGGCAACCGCTACATCTTGCAGGTAAGCCTTTATCTCAAACTGTATATGAAAGTGGACGAGGCGGCGTTTCGCATAGGCGGCGACGAGTTTGCCATCCTATCTACAATTGCGACCGAGGACGACCTCGCCGAACGTCTGGAACACTGCCGAACGGTCCTGCTCAAGAACAACGATTCCGAGATGCCTCATTCGTTTAGCTACGGAGTGGCACACGCCGACCCCGCCCTGGGCGAAGCCTCCAATCGCATGACACTCGATGCCGACCATCGCATGTACGACTACAAGCTGCGCCATGCCATGCACCTTGATCGACGCAATATCGTGCAAGTCCACGCCGACGACTTCGAAATAAGCGACCGCGTTTTCGATGCCTTTTCGATGCTCAACGAAGGCCGTTATTGCTTTATCGAGAACTTGAACAAGCATCGCACCCTTTGGTCACAAGGCGCCTTGCGCGATCTCGGTCTTCCTTCCGAGCATATCGACAACTGCCACGATTACTGGAAAACGCGTGTCCATCCCGATGACCTTGAGGCCTATACCAGCGATATCGACCAAATCTACAACGGCTCCAAACACCGCCGCGTCATGCAGTACCGTATGCGCAATGCCGCGGGCGACTACGTCCTTTGCCGCGCTCGCGGGTTTCGTATCGACGGCGACGGAAATACCCCCTCGCTCTATGTCGGCGAGCTCGTCAACCACTCGCTTGCCGAAACCGTCGACGCCGCTACGGGCCTCGGAACGCAGCGTATGCTGATCAACGCTATCGATGCCTGCCGTCGCGACCGTTGCGAGACGGGGCTTATAGCGGTGCGCATTCGTGGCACGGCAAAGCTCAACGAGCTCTATGGGGCCGAGGCTGTCGACAACATGCTCGCCGAATACGCAGGCCGCATGTTGTCGATCACCCGCGGCAGGAGTCGCGTCTTCCGCTCACGAAACGCCCAGTTCGTCGTGCTTAGCAACGAGTTGGGCCACGAGGCATTCGAGCAACTGACCCATCATCTTAAAGAAGCCGTTTTCGCTCCTGTTCAAATCGCGGGCGATACCATTACCCCCGTCTGCCTCGTCGTTCCGGCCTTTTACGAGCGCTTAATCAATCAAGCGACCGCCGTTTTAGGCGAGCTCGACCGTCGTCTTCGTGCGGCCGGCGGGCTTGTTCCCAACGACAGCCTCCCCATACCTGAGATTGAGCGCAAAAGCGCCGTCGCCGAACGCATCGATACGCTCACGGGCCTCTATCGACCCAGCGAGTTTATGCGGCGTGCCAACGCATTTCTGAGGACAGGGCACGACGGCGCTTGGTGTATCGCCACCGTCGACATGGGACACATGCGGCTGTTCAACGAATGGCACGGACAGGCCGAGGGCGACCGCATGCTCGCCGATGTGGGCACGGTCCTCAAGGACATCGAGAATGCCGACATGGGCGTCGCAGGGTACTGGGGCCAAGATGACTTTTGCGTACTCATCCCCTTTGAGCACGACACCGTCCATAAAATCTATAACCGCGTTCGCGAAGCCGTGGCCAAGCATGATAACGGCGTAGGTTTCTGGCCGTCCATGGGTGTCTACCCCATCGACTCCAACGAGGAAATCACCATCGATGCACAGGCCAAGGCCATGTTTACCAATCGGCGCGCGAAAAACGACTTTAAGGATCGCATTGCCGTCTTTCGCCCCGAGGAATACAAGCGCGAGGTTGCGTTTCACCGCACCCTCACCGAGTTCCAGTATGCGCTCTCAAACGACCGCATCACCTACTACCTGCAGCCACTGGTTGATATGGAAACCGGCGAGATCATTGGCGCCGAGGCGCTCACACGCTGGATCGACAAAGATGGATCGTTAATTCCGCCCGCGTCCTTTATCCCGGCGCTCGAGGAAAGCGGCTTTGTGGTGACGCTCGACAAGTATATTTGGCAGGGTGTCGCCTCGTGGCTGCGCAAGCGCATCGACCAGGGGCTTCGCGTAATTCCGATTTCCCTTAACGTGTCGCGTGTCGACATCCTCGCCTGCGATGTCGCCAAGCACATGAGCGCACTGGCTGCTCAGTACAACCTGCCGCCCGAGCTCATGCGCATCGAAATCACCGAAACCGCCTATACCGGAGAATCCGAGGCGGTGGACAAGCTGACGGCAGACCTGCATAATCAGGGCTTTTTGACCTATATGGACGACTTTGGCACCGGCCAGTCCACGCTCGCAATGCTCAAGAACGTCAACGTCGATGTTATCAAGCTCGACCGCACCTTTTTGCCTGATGGGAAAACCGACAACCGGAGCTCCCGGATCGTGTCGTCTATGCTCGAGATGGCGCAATCGTTGCACCTGCCCGTTGTGGTCGAAGGCATCGAGACAAATGAGCAGGCACAGCTGCTGCGCCAGATGGGCGCCCGCTACGCACAAGGGTTCCTCTACCACCGTCCCATGCCGGTGGAGGATTTTGAGGCATTGTTCGATGGTGGCAAAAACAACTGATACGCTCGCGCGCAAAACACCACCGTCTAGGGGAGCATTTGTCCCCATTGGCTAACTCATATCCCCAATTCAAACCGAATTGGGGATATGATACGGAGCATCCTGTCACCCAAGGAGGTTATCCATCATGAACGAGTCGTATCGCCTGGGCGAGCAATCGATTATTGCCTATCTTCAGCGACTTGCGAATGGCATCTCGACCGCCGAACTCGATGTTGCCGCGCTGCCTGCTGAGCTGCGCGCCGTTGGCGAGCAACTGCAAAAGACGCATGCCATCCTGCAACAAGAGCGCCGGCTGCTTGAGAGCAACGCCTATATCGACCCGCTCACCAACTTGGGCAACCGCGGCGGACTCGACCGTCACGTCGAGCAACTCTGGCACAAAGGTGACCCCTTCACCTGCGCCTATATTGACATCGACCATCTCAAACATTGCAATGATAGGTTTGGCCACGCCGAAGGCAATCGCTATATTCTGAGCATCTGCCGCACGCTCTCCGAAACCATGGAGCACGATGAGATGCTGTTCCGCATCGGTGGAGACGAGTTTGTGCTCATCTCGCTCTCCGCAAACGAGACCGAACTCGAGCAGCGCTTGGAGCGGGTACGTGCCGGGCTGATCGAGGCGAGCTCAGGTGGCAAGGCGCCCATGATCGCCAGTTTTAGTTTTGGTTGTTCGCACGTCGACCCGCTTGCAGGCGATACGCGTCGCCAGATGACGATGGATGCCGATCGCAAAATGTATCGCTACAAGCTCATGCACCGCGTGCAGCAGCCGAAAGAAGACAACGCGCCGATGCGGCCGATTGCCGATCAACTTCCTTGCAACGACCGCGTGTTCCAGGCGATTTCCATGAGCTCCGAGACGCGCTATCCGTTTATCCTTAACCTCGATACCGGCGAATCGCAATGGTCGATTAATGCCGTGCGCGATTTCGACCTACCCTCCCAGCATCCCTACAACTCACTCGATATGTGGCTTGCTCGCGTCCACCCCGAGGACCGCGACAACGTACGCGCCGAGCTCGACATGGTGATAAACGGCACATGGCACTTCCACTACATGCAGTACCGCGTTATGGATGCTACCGGAGCGTACGCGCTTTGCGACTGCACGGGCTACCGCTTGGACGGCACCGATACCGAGCCTAACATGTACGTGGGCACTATCATCAACCGAAGCCTGGCAGATACGACCGATTCCGTGACCGGCCTGGGCGATATTCACGCCCTGGTCAACGCCATTGGCGAAATGCGTCGCGTGGCGCGCAAGGCGAGCATGGTCGCCATTAAAATCGACGATATCGCTCAGGTCAATGCCCGCTTTGGCTTTGATGCAGGCGATCGCGTTTTGGCGGAGAGCGCCGCCTGCCTCATGGATTGTTCGCGCGGCAAGGGTCGTCTGTTCCGTTCGACGGGACCGATGTTCGTGGCGCTTTTCGACGAATTCGATCCCGAAGAGATCGACGCGATCGCAGAGGAAATCGAGCGGTTCCTGGGCTCTCCCGTGCTCATCGGCTCGCTTGAATATCAGCCTCCCATTCGCGTGGCCACGCTCCATCTAGACGCTGTCGATCGACAGCCCGTCTCCATTTTGAACGAGCTCAAAGCGTTGCTCGGGAAAGCCGTGCAGGTGTCAGGTACCAAACTGGATTAGCACCGCGCCCGCACCGCCTCCCCCATCGTGCGATAATCCTCTGCAGAAGTCACCAACAGCAGAGGGAGTTTGTGATGAAGGTTCTTTTGGTCAATGGCAGCCCCAAGGCAAACGGCAACACCGCCCGCGCGCTCGCCGAGGTCGCCGAGCAATTGCATGCCGAGGGCATCGATACCGAGGTGTTCCAGCTGGGCGCCAAGCCCATTCGCGACTGCATTGGCTGTGGCCAGTGCGGCAAGCTCGATTGCCGCTGCACCTTTGATGACGACGTGGTGAACGAGCTCATCGCCGCCGCCGAACAGGCCGACGGCTTTGTCTTTGGCTCACCCGTCTACTACGCGCATCCCAGTGGCCGCATCCTCTCGGCCCTCGACCGCGCCTTCTATGCTGGCAGCAAGGCCTTTGCGCACAAGCCGGGCGCCGCGGTCGCCGTTGCCCGCCGTGGCGGCACGTCGACCACCTTCGATGTACTCAATAAATACTTCACCATCAACCAGATGCCCGTGGTCGCCTCCACCTATTGGAACAACGTCTTTGGTGCCATGCCAGGCGAGGCCGCCCAGGACGCCGAGGGTCTTGCTACCATGCGAAACATCGGCAAGAACATAGCCTGGCTCCTTCGTTGCATCGAAGCAGGCAAGGCTGCCGGCATCGAAGCCCCCGTGGCCGACCGCGAGCGCACCAACTTCATTCGATAAGTCCAGCGGTGGTCACCTCGATGTTCGTTAGAACGGCGGAACATAATATGAATATTCAAATCTTCGGCACCAAAAAATCCTTCGATACCAAGAAGGCCCAGCGCTATTTTAAGGAGCGCCGCATTAAGGTGCAGTTTATTGACCTTAAGGAAAAGGAGATGAGCAAAGGCGAGCTCACGAGCGTGATGCAGGCGGTCGGCGGCATCGACAAGCTGCTCAACCCCAAAGCCAAGGACGAGGAGACGCTCGCGCTCATCCAGCACCTCACCCCTAGTCAGCGCTTCGACAAGCTGCTCGAAAACCAGCAGGTTCTAGCTGAGCCCATCGTGCGCAACGGCAAAAAGGCCACCGTCGGTTATTGCCCCGATGTATGGGGAGCCTGGGAGTAGCCTGTGTTATTTGCCGGCGCGTGGGTATAAGAGCAGGCGTTTGGCATAAGATTCAACTGTAAGCCAAGTCTAACAAAGGAGGGCACATGCCCAACAAACCCGTGAAGATCATCATGCTTACCGGATACCTCGGTGCCGGCAAGACCACGCTGCTCAACCACATCCTCGCTAACGACGGCGGCATCCGCGCCGCCGTGATCGTCAACGATATCGGCGAGATCAACGTCGACGCCAGCCTCATCGCCGACGGCGGCCTTTCCGAGACCGACGACCTCATCCCGCTCACCAACGGCTGCATCTGCTGTACGCTTTCGGATGACCTGGCCAACCAGCTGCAGGGCATCGCCGATTCGGGCGACTTCGATTACATCATCATCGAGGCCTCGGGCATTTGCGAGCCTATCCCCATCGCCTACACCATCTCGAGCTTCTGCGACGAGGCCAAGGTGGGCGGCAAGCCCAAGCTCGCGCTCGACAACATCGTGGCCGTGGTCGATTGCGCCCGTATGTATGACGAGTTCAACGGCGGCCGCGACCTGCTGGCCGAGGATATCGACGAGGACGACATCGAGAGCCTGCTCATCCAGCAGATTGAATTCTGCTCCACGCTCATCCTCAACAAGACCGATACCGTAACGCCCGAGCAGATCGCCGAGCTCAAGGCCATCGTGCGCAGTCTGCAGAAGGACGCCGTGATTGTCGAGGCCCAAAACGGCGAGGTTCCCATGGAGGAGCTGCTCGACACCGACCGCTTCGACTTTATGCGCGCCTACAACT
>CAUFWM010000002.1 GCA_959596505.1 uncultured Collinsella sp. | reverse complement strand
ACTCGGCGTTGTTGAGCGCCGTCTGCGCGTTGCTGCGCGCGGTATCGTCGATGACGTTGAGCGGCTGGCCGCCTACGACCAGCGTCTTTGCATTTGCCATTTATCCTCCTTAGGAAAGGGTTACCGTGCTGCCCGATACCGAGCACGTGCTGCCGAACGTCACCGTGTCCCCGGATACCGACGCCTTGCCGGCAGGGCAGTAGACCGTGCCGTCCATGTAGATGAACTTGTCTGTCGCGTCGGCGAGCATCGTCGCGAGCTGGCCGTTCTGGCGGCGCAGCTCGGCGATGTCGGACTCGCCGGCGGCGCCCTGCGCCGCCGCGTTCGCGATCTGCAATGCCGCGCTTGCCGCCGCATCGGCCCTCGACGCAGCACCGCTAGCGGCGGATGCCGCATCGAACGCGGATTGACCGAGCCGAGATAGCTCAGTGCTCCACTTCCTGTAGAGCTCGTCGAGCTCCTGGTCGTAGCTGACGGCAGGCCCTGTTGTCCCGTCCACATTTCCCAGGATGACGAGCGCGAAGTCCTCGGTAGTCTCGGAAGCCCCGTTGGCGTAGAACTCGAAGTAGGCCAGGCGGCATTTGCCGGTGCCGTTGACGGCCTCCGGCGCCAGCGTGGCGCTCACCGAGGCCGTGCCCACGGTCGCCGAGCAGCGCGCCCACGTGCCGTCGGCGTGGAGCACGCACAGGCGCGCGAGCTGGCACGTCGGGGTGTACGTCGCGCCGTCCACGGTGAGCGACGCCGTTATCTTCTGGGTCTGCGTCTCGCCCCTGCGCACGGTGACGCGCTGCGGGACTGTGCCCGGGCGCTTGCGCATGTCGAGCGCTATAGCGTGGTTGATCATTTGGCCTCCAGCGCCTTCAGGGCGGCGAGCGCGGCCCTGAATGCCTCGACCGGGTCGACGGCCTCGGTTCCCTCCCCCGTCTCGTCCGCCGTGGCCGGCTGAGGGTCGACGACGGCCGAGAGCGCGTCGAACACGGCGACCGTGGCGGCGGTGCGCTCATCGACGTACCCGGCGGTCGCCAGCGGGATGCCGTTGACCGTGGGGTCAGGCTTGCGGACGTCCGCGGCCTTGACGACCTCGCGCGTGCCGTCGTCGTACTGGGCGACAAATATGAGTCCGGCGTCCTCGGCGCGCCGGAGCGCCTCCGGATCGTACTCCGTCAAGCACTGTTCGTTGTTTCCAATGATGTCGTGGACGGCGTAGCCCACGACGATTTTCTTGCTTGCTTCCATTCCTTCTTGTCCTTTCATCTCTTATCCGCTCCACCCGGACGGCATTGTCGACACACCGATCAGCAGGCCGTTCTTGAACTCGAGCACCGACGATGTCTGGGACTGGTCGTTGAAATATTTCTTGCCGTTCTCCGTGTAAAGCGGGTGGTATGCCACTCCGACCTTGGTTGACAGGCCTGACCACGTCGTGACGCTCGTGTCGGCACTGCCGCTCACGCTGAGCCTCGGGGTCGAGACTCGCACGATGCACTGTCCCTGCAGCTGCAGTCCGTGGTAGATAATCGACGGATTGTCGATGTCATGTGACGTTGAGGAGCATTCGATGTATCCGTACTGCGTGCCGTCCTTGAATCCCGCCAACTTCCCGCTCGAGTCGAGCTCCATGGCGTACCCGCTGCTGCGGTTTCCACCGGTGAAGCTTCCGGTCGCCGTGATGTTCTTCGCCGTCATGTAGTTGGTCGTCAGCACGCCTTCCTTGAGGTTCCACGAGTTGCGCCCCTTTGCGTCCGCGAGAGTCCCGGTTGCGATGTATGTCGCGTTGACGTAGACCCTGTTGTTGCTCATGTAGAGCCCCTGGTCTGCGCCGCCGTTCGTCAGGCGGTCGAAGATGGCCTTCTGGTCCATCTGCTCGTCGTAGGCGCTCAGGATGCCGTCGGCGTAGTCCGATGCGTTCTTCTGCTCGATGGCATGTCGCGCCCCGGTCGCGGCCTCGGCATAGTCCCTCACGGCGGTCGAGTATGCGCCGTAGGCCGCGTCGTACTCGTCCATTGCAACCTTGAGCTCCTCGGCGGTCTTGCACTTGATCACCTTGTCGACCTTGTCGGCGTAGGCGCCGTACGTGCCGCCCTCGTCGGTCGTGCCGAAGGCCTTGGTGTAGCGGGGGCCGAGGACGGTCGAGAGGAACTTGGCACTGAGGTCCTTGTTCGACTTCAGCGCGTTGTACTGGCTCGTGAGCTCCTCGCGCTCCTTTTCGACGTCCTGCTTGGCCTTCTTGACCGCCGCCTTCTCCGCTTCGGTCACCACACCGTCTTTGGCGAGGTCCTGCACCGTCGTGTCGAGGCCATTGAGCGAACCCGTGAGGTCGTGCGCGCTCTGGTAGGCCTTGTTGTACGCGGCCTCCAGCACCGGCGCCGTGTGGGTGACGCTGCCGTCGCCGTATGTGACGCGTTCCATCGACCAGACGAAATATCCGTTCGACCATTGCGGGAGGTCCTCGGACCATCCCAGCTCTGGGTTCTGCGCATTAATCGGCGGCACGCTGTCCGACTGGTTCCTCGCGTAGAGCTTTACGCGCGCCGCGATGGCGCTGCCGGCCATCTGGTTGGAGCCGTTGATGGCCTTGGCGAGGCACGGCGCGGTGTAGGTGACCGAGCCGTCCGTCCACGCGATCTTGCTGCGCGTCCAGATGTACTTGCCCTTCGCCCACGCGGGCTGGGCCTCCGACCAGCTGCCGCCGGACTGCGCCGTGGAGCTCGTGGAGAGGTAGTACTGCTCGACGATGCCGCGCACGCCGGTACCGGTCGAGCCCTTGTCGCCCTTGGCGCCATCGATGCCGCTGATGCACACGGGCTCGCTGTACTCGATGTCGCCGGACTGCATGGTGGTCTTGGTGCGCGTCCAGATGTACTTGCCCGACACCCATTGCGGCGCCGTGGTCTGCCATCCGCCCTGCGGCTCGGTGACGCGCGACGTTCCCTGGGCGTACTCGACGTCCACCGACGCTATCACGGCATCGGCGACGGCGATGTCCTTGCCGTCGAGCTTGGCGCCGGGGCCTAGATTGACCTCGCTCTCGTCGAGGTTCCAGTAGTTCTTGCCGCTCCTGTCTTGGATGGTTCCGGCCTTGATCAGGTCGCCCATGAGCGTGCCGACCGTGATGAGGTCGGCCGTGAAGCCCGCGCCGGTGCCGAAGGTGCGCCAGTCCCACGAGCCGTCGGCTTTGCAGCCGGAGGCGATGCGGAATCCCTGGGAGCACAGCTGCATGGCCATGCCGTCGCCGGTCGTCGAGCGGCCGTCCGCGTCGAGGGGCACGGAGCCGAAGATCAGACCGCGCTCGAAGCTCGTATGGACGTAGCTGTTGCCCGCGAGGTTGAACTGCGTATTCATGCTGTCCATGACCTGCTGGAGGTATGCGGGCGGCGTGGATGCCGCCACGTCCCAGTTGGACGAGCGCTTCGACAGGCTGGACACTTTCTGCTGCTGAGCCAGCAACATGTCCGTGATTGTCTCGGTCACGTTCCCGAGCGTCACGCGCATGGAGCCGCCAAGCTCGTCGGTCACGAGCTTGGTCACGCGGCCCTCGCAGCGCAGCGCCGGGGAGAAGCACGTGTCGACGATCTGGACGTCGTCGCCCACGGCGACGCCCTCCCACTCGCGCCCGAACTGCACGAGGTCGACGACGTCGGCCTCGTAGGTCATTCCCGGCTCCTTGCGGGAGTCGAGGTACGCGCGGGTCTCGGCGAGCAGGGTTGCCGCGTCCTCGCAATTTGAATTTTCATATTGTCCGAACACGTGCGCGCGCCCGCCCCTGCCGTCGGGTCGCCCGTACAGCCTGAGCGCGGTCGCGTCCTCCACGTAGTTCCTGCCGTTGTTGATGTCACCGAAGGTCAGCTTGCGGCCGTAGCCGCCCGTGTCGGTCTCGATACCCTTGCCGTAGCCGTAGCAGGCAGTGATCGCCCCGTAGTGCTCGGTGCGTGATACCGATGTCAGGTCCTTGGTGTAGGTGAACCGGCGGTGGCCGCCCTTCGCGCCTCGGTGCGAGCGGATGCCCACCCTGCGAGATGTCACCCTGCCGCCGGATACGGTGATTTCAGTCTCAAGCTCACCGCCGCATTTCAAGATTGACTGGAGCGCCTCGCGCGCCGAGGTGTGGTAGAAGGTCAGGCCCTTGTCGACGGTGCCGGTCTGGTCGACCGTTCCGGCGGTCCAGCGGGTCGGCCCAAGGCAGACATTCAGCGCCTGCAAGAAGCCGTAGCCGTAGGGGCGCTTGTCCTCGATATAGTCGCCGTACGTCTCGCAGATTGAGTTGATCGCCGTGTCCGTGTAGACCGTATCGCCTCCGGCGTGGAGGCCCTTGGGGTCTTGGCAGACGTGCTCGTGGACCTTGCCGAGGCGGTCGACCCACACGAGGCGGTAGCCCTGCTTGAGCGCGAAGGTCGTGACGATGTCCACGCTGTCCTCGCCGTTGAGCTCGTCGGTATGGGTGAGGGAGAGCAGCTCCTCGGGGCCGATTGTCGATACGTAGGCGTCCTGCCACGTGTATACGTCAATTCGCACCTAGAGCCACCTCTCCTCCCATTCGAGCGTCGCGGTGCCGCCGCTCGTCTTGATCTGCTGCACGCCGTCGAGCGAGAAGAAGTCACTCGCGACGGTCACGGGCCAGTCCGCGCCGTTGACCGTGCAGCGCTCCGCACGCATGTCCAGCACGACGGTCTGTGCGCCCGTGAACGACGCCTCGACGCGGACGAACCGCCCGGTCGAGACGTTGGTGATTGTCCAGCTCGAGCCTGCCGGGGGCTTACACGTGACCGTAGGGTAGGCCCTGTAGTTGCCCCCGGCGGCGACGGCGCGCTGGGATGCCGTCACCTGCTCGGAGCGCCGCTGCCCGTAGGCGGCGGGGTCTGCACAGTAGAACGCGAGCGTGAGATTCGGCATGTGTGCGTTGCGCCCCTGCTCCGCCCCTCCCCTGTAGCGCGCAAGCATGTAGCGCTCGGGAGCGTCGTCGAGCACGAGGGCCTTCTCGCCGCCGGACAGCGCCGAGGCGAGCACGGCCCTTGCCTCGGCGACCTCGTCGAGGGAGCCGCCGACGATGTTGCAGTCGACCGCTATCTCGACGGGCTCGAGGCCCGTGGCGCGGATATGCGAGCCGTCCATGCCCGGGACCTCGGTCTCATCGAGCCGCACCTTGGGGACAATCGGTCTCGTGACCTTGGTCACCAGCAGGTACGGCGTGAGGTCGATTCCGCCGAATATCATGCGAACCCCCTTGCGGCGAGCGTGTGCCTGCCGCGCATCGCGATGGCGGAGGAGACGCGCTCCGAGTCGATGTACAGGTTTCCGTCCTTGTCCCGGATCTGCTCGAGGACGGACAGGATGCCGGCGAGGGCGTCGTCGGAATCCTCCTCGGGACGCGCCGGAGTGTAGACCGCGGACGGAGCGACGGTCAGGCCCGTCGAGAGCATCCCCTGCGCGGTGTCCATGGCGCCGCTGATGGCGGAGACCACGGTGCCGGTGCCGGAGCCGATGCCCTGCGCCCAGCCCTGCATGAGGGCCTTGCCCGAGAAGGTCGTGTAGCCGTGCCCGGAGAAGGGGCCGACCTTTGCCGGCGAGAACGGGAAGAAGGAGCGGATTCTGGATACTGCGCCGGAGACCGCCGAGGTCACCGAGCCGATAGCGGACATGATGCCGTCCTTCAGGCCGTTGAGTATCGACTTGCCGGAGTTGAAGAGCCAGTTGCGCGCACCCGAGAAGAACCCGGTGATCTTGCCCTTGATGCTCGTGACGGTCCTGTAGACGGAGTTGATTCCGTTGGACGCCGCGCTCTTGATGCCCTCCCAGATGGACGAGCAGGCGCTCTTGATGCTCCCCCACATGCTCGACCACGTGGAGCTGATGCTGTTGAGCACGGAGCTGATCACGCCGCTGACCTGATTTATCGCCGAGTTGACGGCAAACTTGATGCGTCCCCAGACCACCTCGGCGAAGTCGCGGACGGTGTCCCACACGCTTGACCAAATCGAGCTGATTCCATCGAGCGTGGACGTTATCACGGACTCGACGACCCCGATGGCCGCTCGCACGGCGAACTCTATCTGAGACCAGACGAGCTCGGCTACCGACTTGATGGTGTTCCAGACCGTATCCCAGTCTCCGCTTATCGCGGCGGTGACCGTGGAGATGACTGTCTGCACCACGGCCATCGCGACCTGGACGGCAGTGGAGATTGCATCCATCACGCCGGTCAGGACAGCGGAGATCACCGGCCAGACTGCGTTCCAGACGGCGGAGATGATGCCCATCGCCACCTGAATCGCGCCCTGGATGAGCGGCATCGCAGCCAGCACCGCCGACAGCACGGACTGCACGGCGGGCATGGCGATGGCGACGAGCTGCGAGACGGTCGTCATCACGTCAGCGATGACGGTGACCAGGAAGCCGATGACCGGCGACAGCGCCTGCACGATGCCGAGCACCACCTGTATGCCGGTTGAGAGCACCGGCAGCACGGCCTGCGCGATGTTGAGCAGCGCCGTGCCGATTGGCGCGATGAGCGGCGCGATGAACCCGATTGCCGCCTTGATGCCGTTACCGACGGACGTGGCCACGCCAAGGATGGCCTGAAGCGCCGAGCAGATCTGCGAGGAGTCCACCTTCGGCAGCTTGATCCCGATGCCGGCGAGCGCCCCGACGGCGATGTTCCACGCCGTGGCGAGCGCCTCGGACACGATGGGTGTGAGCACCGACGCGATGCCGGAGAGCGCCGCGGGGAGCGCATTGATGATGCCCTGCCCGATCTGGGCGACGCGCGGCGCGATGTTCTTGGCGACCGCGCCGACGGACGTGAGCAGCTGCTCGGTGAGCTGCGAGAAGTCCACGTCGTCTCGGCCAAGGCCGGTGAGGAAGTTCTCCCATGATGCCTTGGCCATGCCGATGGAGCCGGAGATGGTCGTCGCGGCCTCCTTGGAGGTCGTGCCGGTGATGCCCATCTCGGACTGCACGGTGTGGATGGCCTCGACCACGTCGGCGTAGCTGTCGATGGTGAGGTCGGCGGTCTTGCCCTGCGCCGCGCGCAGCTTGTTGGCGTCCGCGATGAGTCGCTCCATCTCGGACTTCGTGCCGCCGTAGCCCAGCTTCAGGTTGTCCAGCATCGTGTAGTTTTGCTTGGCAAAACCTTGGTAGGCGTTCTGGACGTCGGCCATGTCCGAGCCCATCTTGTTGACGTTGTCCGCCATGTCGCCCATCGCTGTGTTGGCGGACTCGGCGGCCTTCGCCACGTCGCCGCCGCACGAGCTCACGAGCGATGCGGCGAAGCTGGTCGCCTGGGTCATGTATTGGTTTGCGCTCATGCCGCACGTCTTGTACGCATCCGCGGCGTATCCCTGCAGTTTGCCGGACGCGGAGCCGAAGAGCGTATCGACGCCGCCGACCAGCTGCTCGTAGTCGGCGTATGCGGATACCGCAGCGCCGCCGATTGCGGTCACCGCCGTGGTGAGCGCGCCCATGCCAGCCGCGGCGACGGTGCCCACGCCCCTTGCGACGGTGCCGAGCCCGTTCAGCAGCCCGCCCGAGCGCTTGACCCCGCCGTCCACGCCGGAGGTCATCGAGTCGCCGAATGACTTTCCGGCCTTGGAGCCCGTGTCGCCGAACTCCGAGCAGATGCTGCCGGCGAAGCCCTTCATGGACGGCATGAGCGTGATGCATGCCGAGCCTACGCTAGTCGCCATCCCGTCCTCCTAATCCTAGAATCTCGTCGATTTCCGCCCTGTTCGCGAGGGCGTTGCGCTGGTGCCTCTTGAGCTCCGCGAGCTGCCCGGGCGTCTTGAGCGGCTGCGGCTCCTGCGGCGGCCGGTGCTTCTTGTCGCTCAGTCCCCAAGCGAGGCTCCTGAGCTGGTGCTCGATGCGCCAGAGCATGTACGTCTCCTCGCTCCATTTGAGCTCCGGGTACATGCGGCGCGCGCACCTCGACTCCTTCGGCAGCTGCTCCCACAGGAGGGCGGCGCGCCGGAGGTCGTCCGGTCCGCCCTCGAGCGGGAGGTCGATGCCGTAGTACTGGCGGAAGTCCGCTACGACTTCTGCGCGGTGCCCTTCGAGCTCGAGGACGAATCCTGGGAGTTTTTTGCCTTCGCCGCCTCGAATGCGGCCTGCATGAGCACGCCGATGAACTCGACGGAGCCGCCCAGGCGCTCCATGTACTCCTCGTCATGTCCGGCAAACACGCGCTCGAATGCATCGAACATGCCGGCGGGCTCGGTCTCGCTCTTGGCGAACTGCTTGTTGGTCTTGTAGGAGGTGAGCTCGTCGTAGTCAGCGGTGAACTCCCCCTCGATGCCCGGGATGGTGAATGTGAGCTCGGTCATTACTTGTCCTCCGCGGTCTCGGCGGCCTTGGCGGCAGCGGTCTCAGTGGACTGGATGTAGTCGTAGCAGGTGTTGCCGGCATCGTCCGTGAGGTACTTGACCGTGAGGGCGCGCGCGGCGAGCTCGCCGACGGCGAGGGTGAGGTCGTCCAGCTCGGAGGACTGGGCGTTGGGGACGACCTTGCGCCAGCGTCGTCCGTCCTTGAGCACGAGCTCGAGCACGGCCGGCCACGTCTCGTCGGAGTTGCCGTTGTGCTTGACCGTGATCATGCCCTCCTCGTCCTTGACGTTGTCGGAGCCGTACATGACCTTGAGGGTGGCGGCCTTGATCTCGGCGAGCGTGAGCTGTGCGCTCTCGACACGGGAGGTCTGCGGCGAGGCCATGAGGTCGCCGTTCATGTCCTTGATGTCCTCGGAGTCGGTGTCGAGCGTCTCGACGTAGCCGTCCTCGCTGATGTAGCCGAGGCATTTCCACGCAGCGGGCAGCGCGGTCTTGTAGTCGGTCGGCAGCGCCGTTCCGGCGGGCGCGGTGAAGATGTAGCCGCCCTTTACTCCCTTGGCGCTGGAGACGTTGGCGACGTTGTTTTTGTTGCTTTCTGCCATGATTGCTCCTTATTCGCAGATGGTCAGGTTGATGTTCGTCTGGTATCTGGGAGCCCCCGTGTCGGGGTCGTCCCATCGGTACGTGCCGTCGGGAACGGCCGAGAACACGTTCGGCTCGTCCTCGATGGCGGCGCACGCCCGCTCGACGGCCTCGGCGATCTCGCGTGCGCGCCTGCGGGTCTTCGCCCACGACGTGGCGAGCACGCGCGGGGACTGGATGAACCGTGTCGCGCTCGTGGCGGCAAGGGTGACCTGGACGAACTCATCGGGTCTCTCGCGCGGCACGTCCGGCACGCACTTGATGCCGGTCGCGTCCATGAGCCGCTTGGCGACCACCCTCTCGATGTCCATCAGTCACCTCCGAATGCCGATTGCAGCCGGTTATGCCTGCGCTCGCTCACGTTGGCATGCTTGCTGTCCGTGTAGACGACGCGGCCCCTCGCAAGCGAGCCGCCTATGGTCGCGGTGCTGTAACCGCTCTCGCCGTACTTCGGCGTGAACGTGGAGTTGCATGCGGCAGCGGCGGCGTTTGCCTTCTGGTCGAGCATGGCCTGCACGCCCCAGCCGTTCATGACCTCGGCGTATCCGCCGCGGTTCCAGCCCTTCCACTTGATCTTGACCTCGCACTTCGCCTTAGCCATCGGTTCGGGTCACCTCGCAGGTGAGGTCCCAGGGGCCGGGCGTATTGGCCGCGGTGTATCGCTTGGGGTCGCCGACCACCTTGTAGTCGGTGCCGCGCACCGTGACCGTCGCGTCCTTGAGGTCAACGTCTGCGCCCTTCGGGAAGCAGAGCGTATAGGCGACCGTCACGCCGTTCGGGCGCGTCGAGTCGAGGTCGGCGGTCGCGCCGGGGCACACGACGACGTTGTCGACCGCCTCCTCGGACACCGTCTCGCCGGCAGGCTCGCCAAGCTCGTCGTATGACTGGGCCGCATTGCGCACGGTCACGGTCTCGCCGGAGATGAGGCACATCATTCGGTCACCCCTCCCCTCTCCAGCGGCGTGAGCGACCCGAGCGCCTGACCGGTGAGGCCGAGGCGCCTGAGGTCGCTCTTACCTAGGTACATATCGCCGAGCGCCGAGCCGTAGGTCACCGATGCCGTATAGATGCCCGCCCCCTGGCTGTACTGCGTGGCGCCGGCCATCGCGGACGGTGCCGAGAGCACGCGGTTGACGAGCAGGCAGCACACGGCGGGGGCCGCTCGGTCGAATGCCGGGCACGCCCCCTCGGTGTACTCGCCGATTCGGTCCTCGAATGCCGCGAGCATCAGGTCTGATGCGTCCTGCAGCAGCACCTCGGTGCGCGCCGAGTCCGCGGGCTCGCCGTAGCGGGCCTTGTAGTCGTCGACGCTGGCGAGCGCGGCCATCGCTACTCGGCCTCCATGATCCCGGCGTCGACGAGGGCCTGCACGACCTTCGCGACGGTCGGGCTGGCGCCGGGGTTGGCGACCTTCTTTGGCACGACGAGCGGCTTGCCGTCGGGCGAGACGAGCGCCACGTGCTGCGGGAGGATGCTGGACGCCTTGCCCACGTCCTCCACGATGAATTTCTGGACTAGCTGAGCCATCTCGGTACCCCCTAGGCGCTCTTGAGGACGGCGAAGGCCTTCGGGTCGAGTACCGCGTATGCCAGGACGGCCTCGGTGCGGTAGGCGATCTGGTTGTAGCCCTTCAGGTCCTGACCGGTGTTGTCGGGGTCGCCGTACTCGATGACCTCGGCGGTGATGTCGCGGACCATGCCCCACTTGATTGCGGAGAAGTCGCCCATGATCGCGGAGACCTTGGTCGGGGTCTTGGCGAGACGGCCGTTCACGGTGCCGGACACGGAGGCGGGGATGCCGTCGAGGTTGCCCACGTTGAGGGAAAGCGGCACCTCGGGGTACAGGCGCTGCCCGGTGGCGGGCACGCGCAGCTTGCGCAGCTCGGAGGCGAACTGGCGGCTCATGGCGATGCCGTTGATGCCGTAGTCGAGCAGGGCGTCGGAGAGGGAGTCGATGTCGTCGACCGGGGAGTCGGTCTTGGCGACGCTGTGGACGTCCTTGTCAGCGGTCAGGGCGGTGTAGCCCGTGAGGCCGAGGCCGGTCTTGGGGTTGATGGCGTGGTAGACGATGTAGTCGAGCGCGCGGCCCGCGGCGGCGGTCTGGTCGGCGATGATGTTGGAGATGATCTCCAGCTGGTTGTCCTCGTCGGCCCACTTCAGCTCGTCGGAGACGCGCGTGGTCGTGACGATCTTGGCGCGCTTTGCGACCACGGGGTCGGTGGAGATCTCGGAGCCGGACTTCTTGCCGCCCTCGGCGACGACCTCGGCCTCTGCGGTCGGGTTGAACACGAGGTAGGTCGTGTCCGCGAACTTCTGCGGGGTGCTGGGGCTCAGCGTGGCGATGGTGGAGGTGTCCTTCACCTTGCCGATGATGGTGGATACCACGCTGGACGGCAGCTTGATTTTCTGGGTGTCGTTTGCAGCCATTTCTGTGCCTTTCTTCGGGTTTGGCTTACTTCAGGAGGCGCTTGGCGAAGTCTCGCAGCGCCTCGTCCCCGCCCTTGCCGCCCTTGTCGAAGCTGCCGGGCTTCTCCACTCGCGGCGCGGGCTTTGTCTTGAATGCGGCGAGCATCTTGTCGCACCATGCGGCCATGCTCTCCTCGTCCTCGCCGACGATGAGCTCGGCGGGGACTCCCTTCTCCTGCGCGACCTTGGCGGCGGTCTTGGCTCGTGCCTCGGCCTTCTCCTTGGCGTCGAGTCGCTTCTCGAGCTCCGCGACCTTCTCGTCGGCGGTCTTCTTCGCCTGGTTGGCCTCGTCGAGTGCGCTTGCCGCGCTCTTGTTGGCCTTGGCCTGCTTCTCCCACTTGCGGGAGTGCGCCTTCTCGGCCTCGTAGAGCGCCTTGTAGTCGGGCTCCTCGCCCCCGGTCGGCTCCGTACCGCCCGTGGGCTCCGTGTTGGTCTCTGCTGCCATGTCGCGTCCTTTCCCGGACCGTGCGGCCCGTCGGGCCAGCCGTGCGGCCGAGCCCCTTAGATGTGCGTTTCGGGCCGTGCGGCCCTGTCGCGCGGCAGTGTCCTACGGGCGTGAGATTTGGCCTGTTTGGCGTTTTTCGGCATGAAAAAAGCCGCCCGTGGGCGGCCATGCGGTATGATGGGGTTAGGCGGAAGCTGTTTGACTCACCTATTGAGACATGCAGCTCCCGCCTATTTTTTTATCGTTTGGAGCGACCCGTCGTGCCCCAGCATCCGCACCTCAGAGATTCCGTACCTCTTCATGTACTTGCGTATCCACGCTTCGGCTTGGCTGTCGGTGACCGACTTGTTCTCGCTGACGTCGAAGACGGCGAACCGCACCCCGCTCTTGTTGGCCACGGACTTCATGTGCGACTTGAACGTGTTCTCCGATTTCGACGTGTACACGGTCTTGATTTCGATGCCTGTGGACAGGTCGGCGCGGCTTACGGTCGTTTTTCCCTGCGCGTTCTCGCTCTTCAGGTGCACCTCGTCTTCCCAGAACTCAGTCTTGTAGCCCAGAGTCGCTAACTTCTCTGCGGTTCTCCTCTCTCCGGGGTCTACCCTCCACCTCTTTACCTTGTCGCGCCTCACCGCATCGTCCGTGAACGTTATGCCCTTATGCTCGCCGCCGGCGTACCAGGACGGGTCGCGTAGCTCTATCTCGGATGCGACGCGGTTGTTGAGGTAGGCGGTGTACGCCTTCCCCTCCTTGTTGCCGTGGCGCCTCACGAGCGCTTCGCGTTCGTCCTCCGGCATTGCGTACCAGTCGGAGGCGATGCCGTCGCGGCCTCCGAGCGCGGCCAGGCAGTCGTTATACCTCTCGTACATCCCGTCAGGGTCGTATCCCTTGACTGTGGTCACCCCGTCGAAGCCGGGAACGATTCGGCAGTCGCAGTGCGCGTGCGAGTGCTCCGCCGCCGCCTCAGTCTTGGCGTAGAAGCCGAACGACGCGAGCATGAGGCAGAACCCGCACGTCTCGCCACGGGGAACGCGGGCGTACCACGGCTTCGCCGGGTCTTTGCGCGCGTTGTGGGCGACGCACCTGTTGGCGGCGCGCCTGATCTCCTCGTCGACCCTCGTGACGCACCGCGAGACGAACACCTCGGGGGCGCCCTCGACGACCTTGCCGATGAAATACCTCACCGCACCGAGCGTGGCGTCCGGGTCTCGCATGGACTCGGCGACCGCCCGATACTTCCCGGGGAAGCCCTGCGACGCCCTGACCGCGTCGTAGTATTCAGCTGCCCTGGCGGTGGCGCACGTGTCGGCGTAGTACCCGAGCACCGCCTCGATCGTCTCGTACGCCCTCTCGCGGAGAGCGGCGACATCGCCGCCACCGCCGCGCTCCCAGCTCGACAGCAGGGACTCGAGCGCCGGCCTCACCTTCGCCTGGGCGTCTGCCGACAGCGCGTTCACCTCATCGGTCAGCTCGTCCAGCAGGCTAGTCGGCACCGCCGCCATTCTCGCCCTCCTTCGGCTCGAACAGCGATGCGATCGCCGCGGTCGCCTGCGCCTTCTTGGCATCCGACTCGATGCGCTGGATCTGCTCGTCCGTGTAGTCGAGCATCTCGTAGGCAACCGTGGAGTTGGCGAGCTTCGGGAGCGCCTGCACCTGCTTGAGCAGCGCGTCGGACAGGCTCACCGTGGACGGGTACGCCGGGCTGAGGAAGCGCGGGTTTATCTCGTGGCCCGCGTCGCGCTCGGTGGCGAAATCGGTGCCGTTCGCCACGGCGAGCGCCATATAGGCCACGTTGCGCAGCGCCGTGCCGTTGTCGCGGTTGAGGTTCTTGGCGTCGATGACCAGAGGCTCCAGGGATGCGGCGATAGCGTCCGAGGAGGACGGGTTGTCGTTGGACACGCCGAAGAAGCTCACCGGCACGTTGGTCACGGCCGACATCTGGCAGGCGAGCTGGCGCAGGTACTCCGTGAGCGGTGCCATCTGGAGCTGCGAGGACTGCCAGACCGTGGGCTTGTCGCCGTCGGGGTCTTTCGTAATCTCGTTGACCGCGCCCATCGAGGCGTCGTACTTGTTGCCGTCGTTGAGCATCTTCTTGTAGGTGCCCAAGAGCCAAGTCTGCGGCAGGGTCGCGGCCTCGGCGGCGACCTCCATTCGGGCGCGCTGCCGGATCGCGTCGTCGGTGATGCTCATCACGGAGCGGCTGATGCGCGAGGTGCCGAAGGGGCGCTCGAGCGTCGCGCCGTGCGCCATCGGCTCCATGAGGCATCGGCCCATCGAGTGCTCGCGGTACTCGGCTACCCATGAGCCGCCGTCGCGCGTGAGCACCACGAGGCTGTCGTCGGTGAGCAGGTGCACCACGGTCGGCACGCGCTCGGCGTCGCCGGGCATCTTCTTGGACTCAGCCACGACGAGGCCCGCCCTGATGGCCTTGCGAGCGTCGTCCCAGAGCGCCGCCGCCGCGGTGGCGGGGTATGCCGAGATGACCGGGTAGCCGCCGCCGTCCGTCACGGTCCAGAAGCCGCAGCAGTGCTTCAGCTCGCCGATGAGGTTCTTGCGGTAGAGGCGCTCCAGCTGGTTCGACTCGCAGATGGCGCGGAGGGCCTTGCTCGTCTGCTCGTCCGCACACGTGTAACCGTTGAAGATGGAGCGGTCGGCGAGTGCATGCACGGCCTTGCGGGGCCAGTCCACGCGCGGGTTGATCTTCTTGGCGAGGCTCGCCGGCATGGCGATGCCGAGGTCCTTCACCGACACGTGACCGAGGTAGTAGTCCTCGCGCTCGAGGTTGCTCGTTCTGTGCTCGCGCCAAACGGTCATGAGCTCGCGGACGAGCGCCGCGTCGCCCGGTTCCAAGCCTGCGGCGGATGCTACCTGCCCCGCCAGTTCCATGTTCACTGCTGCCATCAGAAGCTGGCCTCCTGTTCCCTTCGCGGGTCTCGTTTCGTTGTTCTAGCCGCCCAGAGGGCGAGCGATGCGGACTCGATGGGGGCTGCGATGGAGTCGGGGCCGTCCGCGAAGCCCCACCCGTCCCTGCCGATGTCGCGCTTGAGCGACTTGCGCGCCGAGTCGTCGAGCGCCGGCGACTCGATGTGCGACAGCGTGCCCGAGTCGACCTCGTCTTTGAGCATCGACGCCGCAGCCTGCACGATTGCCGGGGTTCCCATCTCGAGTGCGCACTTGCTGAAGCCGCCGTCGAGCATCCGCCGCTTGAGCGCGTCCGCTCCGGACTTGCCGTCGATGCAGACGCACGCGATCTCGTCTCGGTTGCGCAGGAGCATGTCCGAGATCGCGACCGTTCCGCCCGAAGCGCCCATCACGTCGTACAGCTCGACGTAGGACGGCCCGTCCCTGTCGGCGAGCGCCCAGGACACCGCGGCGCGGGAGCCGTCCGCGGAGAACTTCACGCCGAAGGCGAGCTTTCCGCCAGTGGGCGCCGAGTCGCGCCGGCACCCGTCCCACTTCTCGAAGGACAGGGCGTAGAGGAGCGAGCCTCCCGTCTTCGCCCACCATCCGAGGCGCTCGCGCGCGAACACGTCCGGCTGCATCTGCTCGGACTCGCCCTTGACTGCCTCGTAGTTGAGCACGGTGCCCATGGACGGGTTGAACTCGTACCAGCGGGACTCGTCGTGGACGTCGCCTATCTCGTCCGCGCCCCACTCTATCCACGCCATCTCGGACTCGCCTTCGTGCACGTCGTCGTGGAGGTCGCGGAACACGGTGCCCACGTTGTCGGGGCCTGGCGGCGTTCCGAGGTAGATGGTCTGCGGGTTGTGCATCGCGCTCGCCGAGATTGCCGGCAGGGACGCCGCCTGCTGCGTGTCCGTGAGCTCCTGCGCCTCGTCGTAGATGAGCACGTCGTAGGTCTTGCCTCGAGCCAGCGAGTTGGTGCGGGTGGTGAAGCGGATGAGGCCGCCGTTCTTGAGGCTGATGGCCTGCTGCCCGTTCGTCTTGCGCACGGCGAGCAGGAGGTCATGCAGCTCGGTCTCGTCCTCGTCCTCGAATGGCTGGGACAGCTCCTTGAACATCTGGTCGGAGGTGTCGCCATGCTGGCAGGTGTACAGGATCTTCTCGCCGTTGAGCGCGCCGTAGAAGCACCTTGCGCGCACGACCCAGCTCTTTCCGTTCTGGCGCGGGATGGAGATGCCCAGCGTGCGCAGCAGGTACTTGTCGCGCGCGTCGCGGGCGAGCATCGCGTCGAGCAGGTGCGGCTGCCACGGCAGCGGGTCGCCGAAGTACGCGGTCGCGAGCTCGCAGGCCATCTCGCCGTCCCCGCTGAGGTCCTCCGGGACGTTAGCCTCGTATGTCGGCGTCTGCCTTGGCTCCATCAGGCGCCCGCCGCCTTGGCCTTGCGCTCGCGGTCAGCGAACATCAGGCTCAACACCCTAGCGCCGTCGCTCTGCGGACGCGCCTGCTGCACCTGGATGGGCACTGCCTTGCGCGACAGCCCGAGCAGCTCGTTGAGTGCGCGTATCTCGGCGGTCGCCTGCTTGAGCACGGACACGGCGGGGTGCGGGCGCTCCATGATGGCATGCCGCCCGTTCTTGGCCTTGATGGGCTTGTACCCGACGGGGTCGAGCACCTTCACGGACTTGCCCTTGCTCATCGCGTCCTCGGCGGCCTTCGCCACGGCGTGCCAGTAGCACAGCAGCGCGAGGTTCGGCGCGTCCTCGTCGGAGAATCGCCCCGATGCGGTGACGCTCGCCCAGATCTGCGATTGATAGTCGTCGGATGCGACCGATTCCGGCATCTCAGGCATCCCGGCCTCCTTTCTCGTGCCCGCATTGTGCGATGCGGGTGAGATTCGCGGCCCACCCCCGCCCTGGGGTCATAGGGCGGGGGGAAATCGGCACTGGCAGCGATGGGTGTCCGTGCACCCCCGGGGAGGGGCGATGCCCCCGCCATCGGCGGCTAGGCGCCCCAGAAAAGCAGTGAGGCGCAGCCGTGCCGACGACCGCGCCTCCAGTTAGACCTTTCAGTCCCGCCTATTCAGTTGTCCATAACGTTTAGAACAGCCTCGTGCGCCTTATCTCGACGGGCCTCGCGTCGCCCGGCATGTGCTTGCCCTTCCTCTGGTTGCAGATGCGGTGCGCCGCGTCGAGGTTCGAGTAGTCCAGCACCGCGCCGCCCCTCGCCCTCGGCACCACGTGGTCGGCCTCGAAGCTCCACGGCGTGCCGGGCGGCAGGCTGTAGTCTATGGGCTGGCCGCATATGTGGCACGGCCTGCCCTCGGCGCGGAGCCTCGCCTTGAGCTTGCGCTCGGCGTTGCCGTTGGAGCTCCACGTCATGCCAGGCGCTTCCTCGCGATATAACGCTTCTTCACCGACAGGGTCGGGGTCTCGTCGGTGGCGCCTATCTCGATGGTGAGCGTGATGGGCGGCAGCACGAACCTCTCGTCGATGTCCCTGCCCACGTCGTCCGCCATGGAATACAGCAGGGACGCGGCATCGCGGAGCTGCCGCGCCACCCTATCTGCGGCGCTCATGCGACCAGCCCCACGACCAGCTGCATGCACCACAGCACGGCGGCGATGCAAAGCAGCACGAGCGCGGCCATGATGAGGCACCCGATGAGCTTGCCAATTAGCCTTCCGATCTCGTCCATTCAAACCTCCAATCTCACCCGCACGCCATGCGCACGAGAACAGTCAAAACCACGGTGAGCGCCCATGCGGACCTCGCCGCCAACGCTAGCAGCACGGTGAGCGCCGCCAGCGGCATCAGCCACAGAACATGGCGCACGCTTCCTCCTGCATGTCCCTCATATGATTAGCTATCCATGGGAGCGCCCAGTAGGCGACGTCGCTCGGCTCCGCGTCCGCCCCGTCGAACTTCTCCCGGAAGGCGTCGTCGAACTCCACCTCGCAGATGCCGTAGTCGCAGCAGCACTCGTACATCTTGGCGCACTCGGCGCACGTGGGCTTGCCCTCGCCGAAGTGCCTGTCGATTGCCGCGTCGGTGCATCCGTCCGGGAGATTGTAGCCCGGCTCACAGCTTGCCCCCAAGGCGAATCACCTCCTCGCAGTACACCTCGTACTGTTCGATGAACCTGTGCGGGTTCTCCGCGATGACGTCGAGAACATCGGTGAGCGTCATCTCGCCCAGTGGGCGCCCGCCGTCCGTGAGCTCGCTGTCCGGCACGTCGATGATGTGGCGCTCGATTATCTCGAATCTCATTTTGTCTCCTGACTTGCAAGTGCTTTGGGCTTCACGATGTCCCGCGGGTCTTCGCCCATCGCATTCGCCAGATTGAGCAGCAGGTTCATCTTCACTTCCCTGCCGCCGCAGATGGCGTGGCTCAGGCTGCTGAGGTTCACCCCGGCGGCGCGCGCCAGCTGCTTCAGCGGCACGTGGTTGTCGATGCGCCAGTGCGCGATCTTATCGGCATCCAGAACGTACTCGGTCGCCATCGCGTCACGCCCTCTCGAATCGTTTTTGGTTGAGCCACCAACTCGGGCACCGCTCGAGGCCCATCCACACGCGGTAGCGCATCCAGTCCTTCTGGCGGTCGGCGTGGGCGCAACCGTTGGGTCGTCCGTAAAGGCATGTCGTGCAGTTTTCGGGCACGTCCTTCTTCTCGACGACGATCATCTCTTTACCACCCTCCTCCCGCATCCCGGGCAGAAGTTCCAGACGCCGCTCACGCGGTAGTGTTCCTCGTCCTCGACCTTGCAGCCGCAGACCGAGCATAAGAAGCCGTTGTCGCATGAGTCCTGGACGCTCCCGTCGTAGACGTTCTCGCACTCGCCTCGGTCGATAAGGTCGGCGAGGACGTCGAATCCGCACTCGCCGTCCGGCAGACACTCGTCGATGGCCGTGAGATACATGCTCTGGTAGAGAATCAGGTCCTGCGGGAACCAGCTGCGCTCGCCGAAGAATTCCTTCTTGTGGCGGCAGATGCCAGGCGTCCGCGTACCATGCCGGCATGGAGTTGCCTGACTTGAAGACCTTGCGCGGCTCAGGCTCGACCTCATCAGTCGGCTTGAGCGGCTCGAGCCCCTTCAGCCACAGGCACGTCTTCTTTTCGAACGGGTCGCCGAACATGTACGGCTGCACGATTTGGTCCGGTTTGCGCCATCTTGTGCTCATACAGCCGACGGGGTTCTCGATTGCGACGTGCGGCGCATTGCACTTGGCGAACGCCATGAAGAACTCGACGGCGGCCTCACGGTTAGCCTTGCGCTCGCGCGCTCTGTCACCGTACTTTCCCTCGTCGAACCAGCGGTTGCCGGTGACGGTGAGATACGTGCATGGCGGGTGCGCGATCACCAGGTCCCACTTGAGCTTGAGCATCTGGAGGGCGTCGACGTTGAGGTGCATGAGGTCGTGACCCCCCCCCCCGCTTCCTCAAGGTCGCAGCTGTAAGCCTCGTGTCCCATCTTCCTGAACTCAAGCGCCACGCGCTGCGACTCCTCGCAGGCAATAAGAACTCGCATCTACGCCACCCACTTCCTGGCGACGGCCACGTCGTACATGCCCTCGAGGTAGCCGACGGCCCTCGCCGCGGCCATGTCTTGCTCGCGGCCGAACTCGTCCCATCCGCTCATCGCGCCTCCCAGTAGTTGCATACGGCCTCCGCCTGCGTCCTGTGAACGAACTCCGGGCGCCGCTCGCACTCGTACTCCGTGCGCTCCACGCCGTGGACGGTGCGCAGCACCGTCGCGCAGCAGTGCAGGCAGTTCTCGCAGCGCTCCTCCCGGAGTCCGTCCGCATAGATGTCCGGTCTCTCGTTCCCCGTCATCTGTATCCCCTCTTTCCGTACCTTCCGTCGTTCACCATGTTCCTGACGTGGCGCCGCATGTCCCGCGCCGCCTGGTCGCCCTCGGGCGGCAGCTTCCGCCCGCTCGCGCACTCGACGCAGTGGACGCGCCAGCCGCCGCGGTAGCGCTCGAAGTGCCCGAACCCGGGAGGCGTCCACCTGCCGCACTCGCGGCAGTAGCCGCCGTAGACGTTCCTAGCCATTCCCCCGCTCCTTCCTGTACTTGCCGCCCATCACCGGCACCTCCCGATACTCTTCAGGTACAGGTTGTTGCGGCGCGAGCGGGCGAGTGCGCGACGGCGGCGGCGCTGCCACTTCGGGTCGAGCGCCTTCGCGAGCTTCCTCATGAGACGGCGGGCGTCTCTGAACACGCGTGTGATGCTCTCCCACAGCATCTCGGCGGCGGCCTTCGCGGCCTCTCCGATTGCCTCCAGCAACCGCGTCGTCGCCCAGCTAAGCGTCCCGGGGTATGGCGTCTCGGACGTCTCGCCGGTCTTCTTCTCGTCGGTCATCGGTATTCCTTCCATTCGGTTCCTATTCGCATCCATAGACGTCGCCGGCCATGGATTCCGCGAGCGCGCGCATGTCGGTCACCTCGGCGCACTCAGCGCCGAAGAATATGCCCAGCTCGCCCCTCTTGTGCCTGTCGCACCGGTAGGCGCGGCAGATCTCGGGCCTCGCGGCGTAGACCGCGCACTCTCGCCCGCCCGTGAGGTAAGGGCACAGCAGGTCGTACTCCGCCCTGGGCTCGACGGGCTCGATTCCGTTCCGGCGCACGTACGCCTCGAGGCGCACCCGGTCGAACGGGCTCACGGGCAGGAAGCGCGAGCAGCACTCGCCGCAGCCCCTGCAGTCGCCCGTGTACAGGTCGGTCACGTCGTCGCTCTGGAGCCCGGCGTGGATGGCCGCGGCGATGGCCTTCTCGTCATTCATCGGCCCGCCCTGCCGCTCTTGTCGGGCACGGCGGCCTCTATTCGACACTCCTGGCCACCTTCTTGTCGTAAATCCTCTTGAGGTCCCGGCGCATGAACCGGATGAACTCCTCCTCGCCGACGCCGTCCGCCAGCGCCACATATCGCATCGCATCGTGGCACCATTCGTCGAAGTCGAGCAGCCTTCCGCTGAACGCGCTCTTGACGTCCGTGACCTCGGCGTAGGTGAAGCGGGTCAGCATCTCCTCGCGCATGACCCTGTCGGCCAGCTCCTCAATGGGCGTCTTGGGCCGGTTGATGATCTGTCGGTAGCCGTTGGCCATCTTGGTCATGGCGTCGAGCTGCTTGGCCAGCTTGTTGTTCTCGGCCACGAGGCGCTCGTTGCGGCGCTGCTCGTAGTCGAGCTCGGCGAGCACGTACTGCTCGCAGTTGGTGATCTCCATCGTCATTTCACCTCTCGGATGATCTCGTTTCCGTATCGGTCGGTGATGGCCCAGTAGCCGAACATGTAGAGGTCGGGGCTGTGCGGCGGGTACTCCCTGAGCAGTGTGCCGGACCACCATGCCTCCTCGGCCGCCCCGGTGCGCCATACCCACTCGGCCCTGAGGCTGCCGTCGTGGAACTTCCCGTGGCACCCGGTCGTGCCGGAGCCGCATAGGGCGAACAGCGGGCTGCGCAGCTCCCACACCCCGTTGGGCGTGACGAGCCTGAACGTCTTCCCCCATGACCTGCGGGCGACGTGGTGGCAGTTGGAGGCGCGCCTTCCGCACACCGCGCACCGGGCCTGCGTCGGCTCATATGCCGTGTCGTGCGTGTACCTCGCCCCGAGGTGGGGCTTGCCGTACAGCTCGGCGCGCTCCTTCGGCCATCCCCTCAGCGGGCCCGCGTCGAGGATCATGAGAGCCTCCCCTCGCACGCGGCGCGGGCGGCCAGCAGCCTCTGCGCGTCCTGGTACAGCCCGAACTGGTCCCTGCTCGCGGTCGTGCCCCGCGGGGCCTCGACCTTGCCCGGGTCGATGCCCGGGTGCTCGGCGGCCCACCGGCGCTCCTGCTCGGCCAGCGCCTCCTCGGGCGTCCTCGCTGGCCTGAACGTCGCGGCCTCGACCTCCGAGGCGGTCGGCTTGCCCCTCGCACGGTCGTCGGCGTCGATGCGCTTCTGGCGCCTGGACCAGTCGAGTGCCAGGGCGCCCCAGTTGCTCACCGGCTGGCCGTTGCTCTTGACCCAGCCCTGCGACTCGAAAAAGGCCCAGAAGGCGTCCGGGTCGCCGTTCAGGCGGTTGGCGCCGAAGTAACCGCGGGCCTCCTCCAGCGACGGCGGCTCGAACTCGGGCGGCGCGGCTGGGGCATCGCCCTCATCACAGACCAGTTCAGTACAGGACAGGCTAGGGTAGGTTAGGTTAGGGTTTTCACTTTCGGAAACCTGCGTTTCAGGTTTGTCGGAAACTGGTTTCACGTTTGGAAAACCTAGGTTTTCACTTTCGGAAACCTGCGATTCGGGTTTGTCGGCAGTCGGTTTCTTGCGTGGTCGGCCGCCCTTCCCGCCCCTGCCGCGCGCGTCCTTAGAGTTGTCGATGGCGTTCTTCATGGCCTTGAACACGCGGCGCAGGTGCTTCGGGAGGTCGGGTTCGACTCCGTGCAGGCCGTACATCATGATCGCGTCGGCGAGCACCGCGCGGTCGCGCATGTCCTCGGTGTCGCTCTCGTCGAAGTCGTCGTAGACCTCGGCGAAGCTGTCGAACACGGTGAATGCCATCAGAACCACCCCCATAGAAGCGAAGAGAAGAACAGGAAACCCGCGGAGAAGGAGGTGGCGAAAAGGGCCGCCTCCCAGTGGTCGCGGATGATGTCGGGTACGCGCCCCATCAGAACGGGATGTCCTCGTCGTACACGTCCAGCTGCTGCTTGGCGGGTGCCGGCTGCGGGGCGGCCTGCGGTGCCTGCTGGGGTCGCTGCGGAGCCGCCTGCGGGGCCTGCTGGTAGGCCTGCTGGGCGCTCCACTGCGGCGCGGGCTGCTGGGGCGCCGGTTGCGGGACATACGCCTGCGGGGCGGTTTGCGGCGCCTGCTGCGGCGCGAACTGCTGCTGGTATCCCTGCGGCGCGTACTGCGGCGCCTGCTGGCCGTTGGGGTTCTGGCTCATGAGGACGACCTCGTCGGGGATGATCTCGACCTTCGAGCGCCTGCCGCCCCCGTTCTTGTCCTCCCAGGAGCTGTAGCGCAGCTTCCCCTCGATGGCGACCTTCATACCCTTGTGCAGGATGCGCGAGAGCGCCTCGGCGCGGTTGCCGAACATGGTGCAGTCGATGAAGTTGGGGTAGTCCTCCCACTCCCCCGTCTGCTGGTTGCGGCGGCGGTCGTTGACGGCCACGCCGAAGCCCAGCACCTGCGTGCCGCCCGGCGTGACGCGTAGCTCGGGGTCTCGGGTCAGATTGCCCGACACCACCACTCTGTTGATGCTCATCTGTATGTCTCCTCTCCGCCGCTCGTCCATGTCCTCTGGATGTCGGCGTCCACTGTCTTGATTCGCAGCTTGAGGGCCATGATCGCCTCGCTCGATGCCTTGTAGAGAGCTTCGGCGCAGTCGCGCAGCTGCTTCTTCTCGGCTATCTCCTCGCGCCCCCGGCACAGGTCGCCGATGATGGTCACCGGCGTGCCCTTGGAGCGCTCCTCGAGGATGGCGATGCGCAGCGCCCTGCGGTAGTCCGCCTCGTTCTCGGCGTACTGCTGGCCCGTCCGCCTGAGCGTGTCCAGCTCCGCCATGAGGCGCTCGAACAGCTCCTCGCGCTGCGCGTACATGTCCTGCATGGCCTACAGGACGCGCCACGTCGGCGTGGCGCAGCAGCCGGGGTGCTTCTTGAACTCCTCGTACTGCTCTTTCGACTCGAAGGTGTAGGCCGTGCCGCAGGCCTTGCACTTCGCCGTGAAGCCGCCGCTCTCGGGCGGCTCCTTCTCGGGCTTGTCCGAGAGCGCGTCCGGATCGCTCTGCCCGTCGATGGCGAACAGCCCGCAGAGCGCGTACTTGCGCGCGTAGCTCGACGCCATCCCGGTCACCTGCGCGTCGTCGGAGCCGCTCTTGTGCTCCGCCTCGCGGGCGTAGGCCTTGAACTCCCTCGCATCGCCGTGCCCGTCCTCGAAGAACAGCGTGCACGTCGCCTCGACGTAGTAGCGGTCGCCCACCTTGCAGATGCCGTCCCGGAGCGTGAACGCCACGCCCGCCTCCTTGCAGGGCTCCTTGAGCGCGGCGACGATGTCCTCGAACGAGCGGTAGCTGAACTTCCCGAATGCGTTGTAGCGCGCCTTGGGGACTGTCACGGAGCGCTGCACCTTGGCTATCGCCTGGGAGAGCGTCATCTCCTCGTCGGCCATCTAGCACACCCCCTTGCACTTGATGGTGCCGGTGATGCCGCGCTCGCGCAGCGCCGCGGCGAGCAGCTCCATCTGCGAGCGCGTGGCGGACGGGATCTCGACCGTCCACGCGCAGGACGGCTCGGGGCGCGCCGCGGCGGCGGGTTCCGCCTGGCGCCTCGGTGCGGGACGCGGCGCGGGCGTGGACTCTACCGCCTCGCGCATGGCGGCGATGCGGGCGTCCTCCTCGTCGGCGGCGCGGGCGGCGTTGAGCGCCGAGCCAAGGTCGAGCGTGCGGAACAGCTCGCGCTCGGCGACCTCGTAGTTGGCCATGGAGTCGCGCTGGGCCTTGAGCGTGTCCCAGTCGCGCGCGACGGCTGAGACCTTGTCCTCGAGGGCCTTCTTGGCCTTCACCTCGCCGAACGACTTGTTGAGCCATCTGTCGTCGTGCAGGCGCTCGTAGGGCACGACCGGCGAGAGGAGCTCCGCGAACTCCCTGTAGTGGGCCTCGAGTGCGGCCCTCGCGCCCGCCCTGCGCCTCTCCTCCGCCTCGTCGAGCTGCGCCTTGATGCCGTCCGACGCGCCGTCGATGATGGACGTGATCTCCTTGCAGCGCTTCTCGAAGGCGGCGAGCGGCTTGTTGTACTCGCGCTTCACGGCCTTTCGGCGCTCCTCTATCTCGGACTTGAGCCCGTTGAGGTAGGAGCGGTCGTGCTTCGCCTCCTTGATGGAGTCGTCCTTGGTCAAGTCGCACTTGGCGCCCTCGTAGTCCGCGACCTTCGCGCGGACGTGGGCCTCCAGCGCGTCGAAGTTGGCGCTGATGACGGACGGCGAGTACGTGACGACGAGGTCGGACGCCCCCTGCTCCTCGATGACCTCGGCGACGACCTCCTCGGCCCCGTTCTTCTCGGACATTACCTGACCTCCTCGTTGAGCATCCGGTTGTACTTCCTCTCTGCTATCGCCTCGTCGATGACGGCAGCGTGCCCGACGATCCACTTGGACAGCCTCTCGCGCGCGTCCAAGAACCTGTCGAACGCCTCGTCGGACTTGGTTATGCCATAGATGGTGAACATCGCCTGCTCCTCCGTGGCGAGCTCGGCCAGCTCGGCAAGCATCCCCTTGCAGTCCTCCATCACTCGGTCACCTCCCCGTCGTGGCTAACGAACAGGATCTGCGGCTGCTTGCTCTGGATGGACAGCCAGACCTCCTCGCCGCTCTTGCGGATGGCGTCGAACGCCGCGCTGTCCTCCGTGTCGACCTCGAACTGAAGGACGGCGACGCCGCCCTTCACGGTGGCCTGCTTGAACTTGGCCTCGATCTCCACCGGTATGTTTGTGCTCTCCATTGCTATTCCTCCCTGCCTGCGCCCGCGAGCATCGCCGCGAACGTCTCCAATGTCATGGTCACGAACTGCTCGCCGGGGATGGCGGTCCCGCGGCGCTTCCAGACGACAACGCCGTAGTCCGCCCCGCGGTTCCTGCGCTCGACCTCGGCCTCGCGCAGCCACTTGGGCAGCTCGTGCCTGCCCTGGTAGTCCTTGCACTCGATCGCGATGCCCCGCCCGGCCATCGACACGCCGCGGATGTCGCCCGTGTCCCTGGAGCCGGTCTTGACCTGCCTGTCGATGTCGGCCCCCAGCCTCCCGGCGAGGTAGTCGGCGACCAGTCGCTCGAACCTCGTGCCCGCGTCCCTGGCGGTCCTCCTGCTCCTACTCATCGACGAACCCGTCGCTCTTGGAGCGGTGCTTGTTGAACGCGTGCCTCAGGTGCGGGTAGCGCGCCTCCATGATGCGGGCGAGGCTCGGCGCGAGGCCGTTCTTCACGCCGACGTGCAGCTCGTTGCGCACCATGTGGATGAGGTAGTTGATCGAGACGTAGCCCTTGCGGTTGAGGCGGGTGGCCTGCTCGACCATGAAGTCCCACGCCCGCGGGTGCTCGCCTATCCATGCGCGCGCCTCGGCCATGTCCTGCTCGCCGTCCGCGCCGAGGCCGAAAATCTCGAGCTGGTTGCTCATCGGCTTCTGGCGGTATCTCTCGTCGTTACGCATTGACGGCCCCCGCAGCGCATGCGGCCTTGGCAGCCTGGACCGCGCCGTCCATCGTCGGGAGGACGAAGACGGTCAGGATCGCCGCGAACAGGACCGCGGCGGCGATGAAGCCGACCATGGCCCCCGCCCTGAACGCATCGGAGTCGAGCTGCTCGCGGACGGTCGGTCGGTATGACTTGGGTGCTATGATGGTCTGAGCCTCATGTCTGGGGCTGTTTCGGCGAGTGCTCACAAGTTGGTAGCTGGGGGCGCTCGCTTCTTTGTATGTGTACATCTTGTGTTCCCTTCTGATGTTTCCGCAGGTCAGGGCTAGGGTGTTTTTTAGGGTCTTTATTTTTGGGACTTTTTCGCGCGGCTCTTGGCGCTGTAGCACCTCTGCCGCTCGCGGTCGTTCCGCTTGGACCTCGCAGCCTCCTCGCGCATCGCGCTGGCCTGCTCCCTGAGGTCTGCCACGTGGCCCTCCTTCGTGCACTCCGCGCACCAGCCGTTCGCCTTGTTCAGCGGCTTGAACGTCATGCGCCCGCACTTCGGGCACATCCAGCGCTGCCGGAGCGATATGCCGCACTTCCTCGCCTGGAGCTTCACGGCCTCGGTAGTCCGTCCGAGCGCCTTGGCTATCTCCTTGGCGCCATCGCCGGCGTGTTCCTTCAGGTACCGGATCTCACGTGTCGACCATTGCCTCACTGTCTCTTGCCCTCCTCCTTCCTCTCCCATTCCCGGTACGCCGCCCGAAGCGTCGAGCACATGGTGTCGAGCGCTATCTCGCGCGGGGTCTTGGGCTTACTTTCGCTATGGCGCGAGTCGGCAGACTTCATCGCTGCTCACCTCGATAGCCTTTGCGAGCTTTCGTGCCTCTGTGATGGTGATGTCAGACTCGCCGCATACCTTCTTGTTGAAGGTGACGAGCGATACCCCGACAGCGTCGGCAAGACTCTGCTTAGTAATGTTCAGCTCCGCAACTCGGGCCGCCACCAGTCCTTGAAGGCTGTTCATCCGTACCTCCTTCCTAATCTACATTAGGTACATTGGATACAGTAACCTAATGCACATTAGGAATCAATAGAATGTTGAAGTTTTCCTAATTTCTGTTAGGATTTATTCGTACAGTCTTTAGATGGAGAGGAGCTACAAATGCAGCTCTCACGCGCATTGATTGACTATCTTGGCGAGCGCGGCATGAAGCAGGCCGACGTTTGCAGGGCTTCTGGGTTATCCGACGCCCACGTCTCCCAGATTTTCAGTGGGAAGATAAAAGATCCCAAGGCAAGCATTGTTTACAAGATCGCGCACGCGATGGGTATCACGGTCGACGAGCTACTCGAGCGCGCGGAATCATACGAGGACGGTGAATAGCTTTATGGGACTTTTTAAAAAGTCAATGAGCAAAACGGCGGCAAAGGCTCAGCAGGGAGCTGGACAGCCGCCAATGGACGTGCCGTTCGCCCTCTGGGCGCTAGCGAGTGACTGCCTATACACCCACAGCTATACGGCATTTGAAGACGCTTTGTCCACTCACCAGCCATTCGCACCGTTTTCGGTCAAACTTAAGCGGCAAACGAAGAGGAACATGCCACCGCATTGGGAAGTTGAGGATGGAGCCGCTGTAATACTAGACGAGGACGGTACCTTGCTTGGCACTATAAGCGCGAAGAAAATGGAGGAGCACGACTTCATGTTCAATCGGACATACCGGGCTTTCTCTATGCCACCGTGCCGCGATTACGCGCGCGGCTTCACCATTAGCGACAGTTACAGCATTTGCGTCGCACCTTATGGCGCATATATATAAAAAGAGCCCCGTCGGCAGCGCTGGTACCGCTTTAGCCGACGGGGCATCCAACCGCCCAAGCATCTTTGCAAACTCACAACTTGAGGGGGCTTCTACATTATGCCAAAGAAGGCAGTGATATACGCGAGATTCTCGTGCAACAGGCAGCGCGAGGCCTCAATCGAGGATCAGCTGCGCGTCTGCCGCGAGTGGTGCGCGCGCGAGGGCTACGAGGTCGCGGCGGAGTACTGCGACCGCGCCGTGTCGGGTCGCACCGACGACCGCCCCGAGTTCCAACGGATGATAGCCAACGCCGGCGAGAGCGAGATCGTCCTCGTCTACATGATGGATAGATTCAGCCGCGGCGAGTACGACGCGCCGATATACAAGCGCGAGCTCGCCGTGCACGGCGTCAAGCTGGTCTCGGCGCTCGAGCAGATACCCGACAGCCCGGAGGGCATCATCTACGAGAAGCTGCTCGAGGGGCTCGCCGCCTGCGAGTCGAGGAAGACCGCCATCAGGACCAAGCGCGGAATGGAGGGCAACGCCCTCAAGTGCAAGACCAACGGCGTGCGCATCTTCGGATACCGCAGGAACGGGGACGACGAGTACGAGGTCGACGAGGCGCAGGCGGCGTGGGTGCGCGAGGCCTTCGCGCTGAGGCTGGAGCGCATGTCCATGAACGCGATAGCGCGCGAGTTCGCGCGGCGCGGCCTCAGGACGCGCAAGGGCAACCCGTGCGGCCAAGCAATGGTGCAGCAGATGCTGCGTGACCGCAGGTACACGGGAAGGTACGAGTGGGGAGGCATCGTCCGCGAGGGCGGGATGCCGGCGATAGTGGACGAGGTGACGTTCATGGAGGTCCAGGGAATCAAGTGCCGCAAGCAGCGCTCGAGCGAGAACTGGGGCGACTTCGCCCTCGCGGGGACGGCGCTGTGCGCGGAATGCGGCAGGAACCTGCAGGGCGTGAGCGGCAGGGGCCGCAACAACGTGAAGTACGAGTACTACAGCTGCCCGGGGTCGTGCGTCCGCAACATCAGGCGCGAGGAGCTCGAGGGCTCCATAGCCTCGGCGCTGCGCGGGCTGCTCGGCGACCGCGGCGAGGCGCTGCAGATAGCCAACATGGTAGCGGAGCGCGCGGACACGGCCGAGGTGCGGGCGCGTCGCATGCAGGCCGAGGACTCGCTCAGGGCCGCCGAGAGGGGCCTGAGGAACATCCTCAACGCCATCGAGCAGGGCGTGATAGCGCCGGGCGTGAACGAGCGCATAGCCGAGCTCGAGGAGCAGCAGGCGCGAGCGAGGTACGACCTCGAGGCCATCACGGACGAGAGGATAGACCCGGAGCGCTTCGCCGACTTCCTGCAGTGCGGGACGGCACTCGACGACGCGACGCTGCTGAAGGCATTCGTGTGGCAGGCGGTCGTCTCGGAGGACGAGATACTGGTCACGCTGAACTACGATAAAAAGGGCGAACCCGCCAGATTGGACATCCGGCGGGTTCGAGCAAAATTGGAATGGTGCCCCATGTTGGATTCGAACCAACGGCCTTCTGCTCCGGAGGCAGACGCTCTAATCCCCTGAGCTAATAGGGCCAACGTTTGGCATTATACCCAAGTGCACCACGGGCTATCAAAATAAAAGAAAAAGCTTTGCAATTCCGAGGAAGACGCGGCTCAACGGCCCACTTTAGAAGGCAAAAGCGAGTCAGATAGTATAAACTCTCATGCACCATATGTACACGGCTCGCGATGCGGGCCGTTTTTGCAAGGGTTATCCATCGAGGTGAGAGGCACACCATGATTGCAATTTTAAAAGAGAGCGCCAGCGACGAGGCCGTCAGCCACATCGTCAGCTGGATTGAGAAAAAGGGCCTGAAGACCGACGTCTCACGCGGCGAGAACGAGACCATCATCGGCCTGGTGGGCGACACGACCAAGATCGACCCGTTCCTGCTCGAGTCCATGGATGTCGTCGAGCGCGTGCAGCGCGTCTCCGAGCCGTTCAAGCGCGCCAACCGCAAGTTCCACCCCGAGGACTCCGTCATCGACTGCGGCCACGGCGTCAAGATCGGCGGCGATCAGTTCCAGGTCATCGCCGGCCCGTGCTCCGTCGAGGGCGAGAACCTCATCCGCATCGCCCGCCGCGTGAAGGCCGCCGGTGCCACGATGCTGCGCGGCGGTGCCTACAAGCCCCGCACTTCCCCGTACGCCTACCAGGGCATGGGCCCCGCCGGTCTGGACCTGCTGTGCGAGGCGTCTGCTGAGCTCGACATGCCGATCGTCACCGAGATCATGGACCCACGCGACGTGCAGGTCTTCCTGGACAAGAAGATCGACGTCATGCAGATCGGCGCCCGCAACGCCCAGAACTTCCCCCTGCTCAAAGAGGTCGGCAAGACCAAGACCCCGATCCTGCTCAAGCGTGGCATGGCCGGCACCGTCGACGAGCTGCTCATGGCCGCCGAGTACATCATGAGCGAGGGCAACGACAACGTCATCCTGTGCGAGCGCGGCATCCGCACCTTCGAGACCCGTACTCGCAACACATTCGACCTCAACGCCGTTCCGGTGCTGCACCACCTGTCGCACCTGCCCGTCGTCGCCGACCCCAGCCACGCCACCGGCTACACCCGCTACGTTGAGCCCATGGCGCTCGCCGCGACCGCCTGCGGTGCCAACGGCCTGGAGATCGAGGTCCACGACGAGCCCAGCCGCGCATGGTCCGACGGCGCCCAGGCCCTCACCCCCGATCAGTTCGACGACACCATGCGCCGCATCCGAGCCATCCGCGAGGTTGTCTGCCAAGAGACCATGGAGTAGCCCATGGGTACAGTGAGAAACGCGCGCGTTAACCAGGGCGGCCCCAAGTGCGCCGGCATCGTCGGCCTTGGCCTGATCGGCGGCAGCTTTGCCCGCGGCTATGCGCAGGCGGGCGTCCGCGTGCTGGCCTGGGATCCCGATGACGATGTCATGACGGCCGCCAGCATGGGCACCGTTGCCGGCGAGCTCAACGACGAGACGCTCGGCGAATGCGACATCATCGTCCTGGCTTGCTACCCCGAAGCCTGCATCGAGTGGCTCGAGGCACACGCCCAGGCACTCGCCGACGCCACCGATACCGAGGCCATCATGGGCCCCGTGGTAATTGACACGGTGGGCGTCAAGGGTATCGTGTGCGAGCGCGCCTTTGAGCTTGCCCGCGAGCACGGCTTTTACTTTGTGGGCGCGCACCCCATGGCGGGCACGCAGTACTCGGGCTATGCACACTCCCGCGCCGACCTGTTCCAGGGCGCCCCGCTGGTGCTCGTACCGCCCGCGGTGGACGATGCGCTCAAGCTGGAGCTTTTGGGCCAGGTGCGCGAGATGGTGCGCCCCTTGGGCTTTGGCAAGTTCAGCGTGACCAGCGCCGCCGAGCACGACCGTGTCATCGCCTTCACGAGCCAGCTTGCGCACGTGGTATCCAACGCCTACGTCAAAAGCCCCACTGCCCAGGTCCACCACGGCTTTTCGGCCGGTAGCTACCGCGATCTCACCCGCGTGGCGCACCTCAACCCCCAGATGTGGTCCGAGCTCATGATCGACGACGCCGACGCGCTCGCCTTCGAGATCGACCATCTGATCGAATCGCTTGGCGCCTACAGCCGCGCGCTCAAGGACCGCGACCAGCGCTATCTGGAGAATCTCCTTGCCGAGGGCGACCGCATTAAGCGCGCACTCGACGACGAGGCCTCCCACTAGACAACCCATCACGCCAGGTCGAAAGGACCGAAGCTTATGGCGATTACCATCGATATCGACACTGCACGCCCCTACCAGGTGCATGTTGGCACGTTTTTGCTGGAGCAGGCGGGGCCGCTCGTGCGCGCCACCGCCGGCGGCACCAAGGCCGTCATCGTGACGGACACCAACGTGGGCCCGCTCTACCAGATGCCCGTTAAGCAGAGCCTGGAGGCGTCAGGCTACGAGGTGAGCATCTGCACCTTCGAGGCCGGCGAGGCCCATAAGCGCGCCGAGACCTACGTTGCCATTTTGGAGTTTGTGGCCGAACACGAGCTTTCGCGCTCCGACGTGATCGTGGCACTCGGCGGCGGCGTCGTGGGCGACGTGGCGGGCTTTGTGGCCGCCACCTACATGCGCGGCTGCAAGTTTGTGCAGATCCCCACGAGCCTGCTCGCCATGGTGGATTCGTCGGTGGGCGGCAAGACCGCCATAGACCTGGCTGCCGGCAAGAACCTGGCCGGCGCCTTTTGGCAGCCGAGCGTGGTTATCGCCGACGTGGGGTGCCTGGCCACCCTCACGCCCGAGCAGTTCGCCGACGGCTGCGGCGAGGTCGTCAAGCACGCCGTGATCGCCGATCCGGAGCTTTTCGCCGAGCTGGAGAAGACCCCGCTCACGCTGGAGCTGCTCAACCGCGATGTGGCCCGCGTAGCGCTCATCATCGCCCGCAATATCGACATCAAGCGCGCCGTGGTCGTCGCCGACGAGCGCGAAACCAACCAGCGTAAGCTCCTCAACTTTGGACACAGCGCCGGACACGCCGTCGAGGCCTGCGAGCACTTTGAACTCGGACACGGCAACTGCGTGTCGATCGGCATGGGCATCATCACGCGCGCCGCGGCCCTGCACGGCGCTTGCGATGCTGCACTGCCCGGTCGTATTGAGGAGCTCTGCGCCCGCCATGGCCTCAAGACCCGCTGCGACCTAGATGCCGATACCGTCTTTGCCGAGGCGCTCCACGACAAGAAGCGCGCGGGCGACACCATCGACCTGGTGATTCCGCACGGCATTGGCCGCTGCAGCATCGACCGCACAACGCTTTCCACTTTCCACGAACTCATTGCCGAGGGCCTCGGCCAGAAGGGAGACGCATCCGCATGCTAGCCCGCATCACCCCGTCCCCGCTCAAGGGCACCGTTCCCGCCATCGCGTCCAAGTCGATGGCGCATCGCCTGATCATCTGCGCTGCGCTTGCCAACGGCGAGACACACGTCACCTGCAATACCACCTGCGCCGACATCGAGGCCACGGTGCGTTGCCTTACGGCCCTGGGTGCTCGCATCGAGACCGTCGAGGACGGCTTCCAGGTCCACCCCACCATGAAGAGTGTTGAGTTTGGCCTGCTCAAGGCCCTTGCCGGCAGCACGCTTGACTGCGGTGAAAGTGGCTCCACGCTGCGCTTTATGCTGCCTGTCGCCTGCGCGCTGGGCGCAGAAGCAACTTTTGTGGGTCAGGGACGCTTGGGCGCCCGCCCACTCTCCCCGCTCTCGGACGAGATCATCGCCGCTGGCTGCGACCTGCAGGGTCTGGGCGGTTTTCCGCTCAAGACGAGCGGACGCATGCGCCCGGGCACCTTTGTGCTTCCGGGCAACGTGAGCTCGCAGTATATCTCCGGCCTGCTGCTGGCGGCCCCGCTTTTGGCCCAGCCCTCCTGCGTGCAGGTAACCGGCCTCATCGAGAGCCGCCCCTACATCAACCTGACGATCCAGGCCATGAAGGCCTTTGGCGTCGAGGTCAACGTCGAGCGTATTCCGGCCAAGGACGGCCAGCCCGAGGTCACGAACTTCCGCGTAAACAGTGGCTCGTACCGCACGCCCGGCAGCGTAGCCGTCGAGGGCGACTGGTCCAACGCCGCCTTTTGGCTGTGCGCCGGTGCCATCGGCACCGACCCCATCACTGTCGAGGGCGTGTCGCTCAGCTCCGCGCAAGGTGATCGCAACGTGCTTGCCGCGCTCTCGCGCTTTGGCGCCCGCATCGTGCGCTCCACCAACGCCGCTACCGTGCAGTCCGACAAGCTCGCCGGCTTTGAGATGAGCGCACACGACATCCCCGACCTGGTTCCCGTTATCTCGGCCGTGGCATCGCTGGCTCAGGGCCGCACGTTCATCCGCGATTGCGCCCGCCTGCGCATCAAGGAATCCGACCGTCTGGCCACTACCACCCGCGAGCTCACCGCACTGGGCGCGCAGGTGCGCATTGCCGGTGACGACCTCATCATCAAGGGCGTCGACGCTTTTACCGGCGGCGAGGTCGATTCGCACAACGACCACCGCATCGCCATGATGGCTGCCATCGCTGCGAGCCGCGCCACTGGCGAAGTTGTGATCCACGGCGCCGAGGCCGTCAACAAGTCCTATCCCGATTTCTTTGACCACTACCGCCTACTGGGCGGCAAGGTCACGCTCGAGGAGGAATAGCATGTCCTCGACCTTTGGCAACGTTTTGCACTTAAGCATCTTCGGCCAGTCGCACTCCCCTGCTATCGGCTGCTCGCTCGACGGCATTCCGGCAGGTATCGCCGTGGACCAGGAGCAGCTGCAGGCCTTTTTGGACCGTCGTGCCCCCGGTCGTGACGAGACCGCGACCAAGCGCCGCGAGGCCGACGCCGCACACATCATCGCCGGCGTGGTCGATGGACACACCACCGGCGCGCCCATCGCAGCAATTATCGAGAACACCAACACGCGCTCCAAGGACTATTCCGAGCTGCGCCGCAAGCCCCGCCCCGGGCATGCAGACTTTCCGGCGCGCGTGAAGTACCACAACATGCACGACGTCGCCGGCGGCGGGCACTTCTCCGGCCGCCTGACGGCCCCCTTGTGCATCGCCGGCGGCATCGCGCTGCAGGCACTCGAAGCCCGGGGCATTCAGGTCATGGCACACGTGGCGCAGATCGGCGGCATCTCCGATCTGCCCATGGACGACATGGTCTATCGCGAGGCCGACCGCAAGGCAATCCTTACGAACGATCTGCCGTGCATTGACGCCGCCGCAGCCGGTCGAATGCGCGAGGAGATCCTAGCCGCACGCGACGAGCTCGACAGCATCGGTGGCATCGTGGAGTGCGGCATCTACGGGCTTCCCGCGGGCATCGGCGACCCCATGTTCGACGGCATCGAGAACCGCATCGCGCAGATCGCGTTTGGCATTCCCGCCGTAAAGGGCGTGGAGTTTGGCATGGGCTTTGCCGTGGCCGCCATGCGCGGCAGCGAGAACAACGATCCGTATCGCATCGATGCCGAGACCGGCGAGATCGAGGTCGAGTCCAATAACGCCGGCGGCATTCTGGGCGGCATCTCCACCGGCGCGCCCGTCATGTGGCGTATGGCCGTGAAGCCGACGCCCTCCATCGGTCGCGAGCAGCAGACCGTGGACATGGACGCCATGGAAAATGCCGAGCTCTCGGTCCACGGCCGTCACGATCCCTGCATCGTCCCGCGCGCCGTCCCCGTAGCCGAAGCAGCCGCGGCGCTCGCCATCTGGGACGCCCTCCTCGAGGACGCCGCCCAGCGCTAAAAATCTCCGGGGGCCAACTCCGGCCCCCACGCCCACCCAGTGATTTTTCTGGGACGGGGATTAAAAAATCATTAGGTACACAATGATTTTTTAATCCCCGTCCCAGAAAAATCACCGACACGTGAAAGGGGCCTCCATGGACCTTGCCGATATTCGCCAGGCCATCGATGGCATCGACACCACCTTGCTCAACAGCTTTGTCGAGCGCATGGACATTGCCACCGAGGTCGCCAAATCCAAGATCGAGATGGGAAAGGCCGTCTTTGACCCCGCCCGCGAGCGCTCCAAACTCAACAACCTCGCCGGCCGCGCACCCGAGCGCTACGAGGCCCAGACCATCGCCCTGTTCCGCCTCCTCATGAGCATGAGCAAGGCCGAGCAGCAGCGCTACATCAACGAACTCAAGGGCATCACGGTGTCGCAAAAGGCCCATGCCACGGCCGCAGCCTTTGACACGCCCTTCCCCCAGACGGCTACCGTCGCCTGCCAGGGCGTCGAGGGCGCCTACAGCCAGATTGCCGCCTGCAAGCTCTTCGACGTTCCCGATATCGCGTTCTTCGAGACCTTCGAGGGCGTCATGCGCGCCGTGCGCGACGGCTTCTGCGAGTTTGGCGTGCTGCCCATCGAAAACTCAACCGCCGGCTCTGTCAACGCTGTCTACGACTTGCTCGCCCAGTTCGATTTCCATATCGTGCGCTCGCTGCGCCTCAAGATCGATCACAACCTGCTCGTCAAACCCGGCACCAAACTCGCCGACGTGCGTGAGGTCTACAGCCACGGCCAAGCCATTGCCCAGTGCGCCGGCTTTATCGAGGGCCACGGCCTGCATGCCACCAAGTACCCCAACACCGCCATGTCGGCCGAGATGGTCGCCAACTCCGAGCGCACCGACGTCGCCGCCATCGCCTCGCGCAGCTGTGCCGCGCTGTATGGTCTGGAGGTGCTGGAGCCCAACATCCAGGACTCGGACAACAACTACACGCGCTTCGTCGTCATCAGCCGCGAACCGCGCGTCTACCCCGGCGCCAACCGTACCTCGCTCATGATCACCACGGCCAACGAGCCGGGTGCCCTCTATCGCGTGCTCGAGCGCTTCTATGCGCTCAACATCAACCTCATCAAGCTCGAGAGCCGCCCCATCCCCGGGCACGACTTTGAGTTTATGTTCTACTTTGACCTGGACTGCCCCTTTGGCAGCAAGGCCCTCGACGACTTGCTCGACTCAATCGACGACGTGTGCGAGAGCTTCACCTACTTTGGCAGCTACACGGAGGTGCTCTAGATGACCGATGTCACCGCAACCCGCCCCTACGGAGTGCTGGGCCGCGTGCTGGGCCACAGCTACACCCCGACCATCTACAAGGAGCTCGCAGGGCTGGAGTATGTGCGTTTTGAGCGCGAGCCCGAGGACCTCCAGACCTTTATGACCGGCGACGAATGGGAAGGCACCAACGTGACCATCCCCTACAAGCGCGCCGTCATGGAATACCTGGACGAGTTGAGTCCCCTGGCCGAGCGCATGGGCAACGTCAACACCATCACACGCCTGCCCGACGGCCGCTTGCGCGGCGACAACACTGACTATTTCGGTTTTCAGTGCCTTGTCGAGGAGCTGGGCGTTGAGGTTGCCGGCAAAAAAGCCCTCGTGCTCGGTGCCACCGGTGGCGCTGGCACTACGGCCAGCATGGTGCTCGGCGATCTGGGAGCCATCGTCGTACCCGTGGGTCGCACGAGCGAGGTCAATTACGACAACATCGCGCAGCAATCCGATGCCGCGCTGCTCGTCAACTGCACGCCCGCCGGTATGTTCCCCCACTGCCCCGACGCTCCCTGCACGCTCGAGGGACTCGATGCGCTCGAGGGCGTCATCGACATTGTCTACAACCCCGCCCGTACGGGCCTGATGCTCGAGGCCGAGCGCCACGGCATCCCCTGCATCGGCGGCTTGCTCATGCTTGTGGCACAAGCAGCACAAGCTGTCGAGCGCTACACCGGTCAGATTACACCGCGCGAGCGCATCCTGGATGTGACGGAGCGGCTGTCCCACCGCGAGCAGAATATCGCGCTGATTGGCATGCCGGGTTCGGGCAAGACCCGTGTAGGCGAGCAGATCGCCCAGCTCACGGGCCACGAGCACATCGACCTCGATCGCGCCCTCGAGGAGCGCCTGGGGATGCCTTGCGCCGACTTTATCGTCGAGCGCGGCGAGGCGGCCTTCCGCGAGCAGGAGACGGCGGAGCTGGCCGACATCTCCAAGCGCAGCGGCCTGGTGCTCTCCACGGGCGGCGGCGTGGTCGCGCGAGACGAGAACTACCCGCTGCTGCACCAGAACAGCCAGATCGTGATGCTCAACCGCAAGCTCGACGAACTCGCCCATAAGGGACGCCCTATCACCGCCCGCGATGGCATCGATAAGCTCGCCGAGCAGCGCATGCCGCGCTACCGCGCCTGGGCCGACTACATCATCGACTCACGCGACTGCGCCGCCAACACCGCCCGCGCCGTCCTCGACACCCTCCCACCCGCTCTCTAACAAAAACCACCACAAAGGGGACAGGCACCTTTGTGGTGGTTTTTCATTCCTCCTCTCCAAGTCGACCAACTCCAAAGGAAGCAACCATGAAAGCACTCGTCATCAACGGCCCCAACCTCAACATGCTCGGCATTCGCGAACCGGGCATCTACGGCAGCGACAACTACGACCGCTTGGTCCAGATTTGCCAGGAGGCAGGCGCCGCGCAGGGCTTTGACGAGGTCGAGGTCTTCCAGTCTAACCACGAGGGCAGCATCGTCGACAAAATCCAGGAGGCCTACGGCAAGGTCGACGGCATCGTCATCAACCCGGCCGCCTACACGCATACGAGCGTGGCCATCCTGGACGCGCTCAAAGCCGTCGCCATCCCCGCCGTTGAGGTCCACATCAGCGCCGTCGAGACACGCGAGGACTTCCGCCAGGTGAGCTACGCCCGCCTGGCCTGCTTCGCCACTATCACCGGCGAGGGCCTGCAGGGCTACGTTCACGCGATGGAGCTGCTGAAAGAGCATCTGGTACACTAATCCATGGGGCAAATGAGTCAGATGCGTTTGTCCCAAAGCTTAAGTAACTGTCCAATTGACATACAAAGGAGCATATCCATGTCCCAGTTCGATTACCTTGTCGTCGGTGCCGGCCTTTCGGGCGCCGTCTTTGCCAATGCCGCCAAGCGCGCCGGCAAGTCGGTCCTGGTCATCGATCGGCGCGACCACATCGCCGGCAACATCTACACCGAGGACGTCGAGGGCATCCAAGTCCACTGCTACGGCGCACATATCTTCCACACCTCTATGAAGGACGTCTGGGACTACGTCAACCGCTTCGCCGAGTTCAACAACTACGTTAACTCGCCGGTCGCCAACTTCCACGGCAACATCTACAACATGCCCTTCAACATGAACACCTTCGCCAAGATGTGGCCGGGCGTCGTCACGCCGGCAGACGCCAAGGCCAAGATCGCCGAGCAGGTGGCTGCCGAGAACATCGGCGAGCCGCAGAACCTCGAGGAGCAGGCGCTGTCGCTCGTCGGCCGCGACATCTTCGAGACGCTCGTGAAGGGCTACACCGAGAAGCAGTGGGGCCGCGACTGTCGCGACCTGCCCGCGAGCATCATCAAGCGCCTCCCCTGCCGCTTTACCTACGACAACAACTACTTCAACGACCGCTACCAGGGCATCCCCATGGGCGGCTACACCAAGATGGTCGCCAACATGCTCGAGGGCATCGAGGTGCGCTGCGGCGTGGAGTACAAGGAGCTGATCGCCGCCGAGCCCGATATCGCCGCCAAGACGATCTACTGCGGCCCTATCGACGCGTTCTACGACTTTAAACTGGGCACGCTGGAGTATCGCAGCCTGCGCTTTGAGACCGAGACGCTCGACGAGCAGGACCACCAGGGCGTGGCCGTGGTCAACTACACCGAGCGCGAGATTCCCTACACGCGAATCATCGAGCACAAGCACTTCGAGTTCGGCACGCAGGACAAGACCGTCATCACGCGCGAGTACCCGGCGGACTGGAAGCCCGGAGACGAGCCCTACTACCCCATCAACGACGCCAAGAACGAGGCCCTCTACAAGCAGTACGAGGAGCTGGCGGCGCAGGAGGGCGACGTGATCTTTGCCGGTCGCCTGGGCGGCTACAAGTACTACGACATGGACAAGGCAATCGCCGCGGCCTTCGAGCTCGTCCGCAACGAGCTGGGCGTGGAGCCGACCGAGGCGTAGGGGCGCAGCAGGCCAAAGCAGACAGCCTTAATTGCAAAAGCAGTAAGCCCGGTACAGCAATCGTTGTGCCGGGCTAATTTTGTGAAGCAATCAAAGTGCGCTACTTATTTTCAAGAAAACAGGGCCGCAAGTCATCCCCATGTCTTGCGGCCCTGTTTAGACAATACCAAGATTCAATATATGCCAAGCCTGAATTCAGAGTCTTAAATACAAGAATTGCGGCGCTGCTTTGCCTTGCAGACGGACTGATGATGCACGGGATTGGTCCTACTGAGCAAGCCTGCTTTTTACTTCTGTTGTAGAGATTCCGGGGGTTCGGTTCAAGTAGACAACATCGCAGATATCTTTTAGCGATTCGAAACGAGGGTCGCCAGCCCAATCCCCTCCCATACAAACAATATCGGCATGGTATATTTCGACGTCGCGCGTCTTCTGATTCCAATCATTTTCGGGAATGACCAAGTCAACATAGCGTAGAGCCTCAAGCATCTCACGCCGAACTTCATAGGAGTAAAAGCTGGTCTTTCCTTTGAGTGCATTAAATTCATCAGTTGACAACCCTACGATTAAATAATCGCCAAGCTTGGAAGCCTGCTGAAGGAGACGAATGTGTCCATAATGCAGTAGGTCGAATGTTCCATAGGTAAGCACTCGTTTTAAGGAATGATGACCCTCCGCACCGACTAAACCAGTTTCAAACAAATCGGGGTTTGCTTCAATCCGAACAGAGGAAAGTGCGCCCATCAGCCGCTCCAAAAAGAAGAGCCGCCACATTGACGGCTCGGTAAATACGAGGTGCTCCATGGCGGATTCGAACCGTCGACCTTGGGATTAGAAGTCCCCTGCTCTATCCAACTGAGCTAATGGAGCATAAAGTCGCGTATCCAAGCAAGTGCAAGTTCACGCGGCTAATAAATTATAGCCTACTTGAACTGGTCGTGGTACGCCTTGCAGACCTCATCCACGGGGCCATCCATGCGCAGGTCGCCCTTCTCGATCCATACGGCACGCTGGCAAATGCGCTCAACCTGCTCCATGGAGTGAGAAACGAACAGAACTGTGACGTCGCCGCTCTCAATAAAGTGCTGGATGCGACGCTCACACTTCTGCTGGAAAAAGACATCGCCAACAGAAAGCGTCTCATCGACGATTAGGATATCTGGCTCGGTAATCGTGGCGATAGCAAAGGCAATGCGCGCAACCATACCCGAAGAGAAGTTCTTCAAGGGCATGTCAACGAAGTCTTTAAGCTCAGCGAACTCAATGATCTCGTCAAAACTAGCGTCGATAAACTCCTTGGTATAGCCAAGCAGCGCGCCGTTCAGATAGATATTCTCACGCGCGGTAAGCTCCGGGTCAAAGCCGGCACCGAGCTCAATCAGCGGCGCAATATTGCCATGGACCTTAACCTCGCCTTCGCTGGGCTCCAAAACGCCAGCGATGATCTTGAGCATCGTAGACTTGCCGGAGCCATTGGTGCCAACAAGACCAACGACCTCGCCGCGATGCACATCAAACGAAATGTGCTTAAGTGCACGGAACTCCTCAAAGAACAGCTCGTGCTTGGCGAGCTTAATAAAGTACTCCTTGAGGTTTGTAAGCGACTCAGACGCCATGTTAAAGATCATGGTGACGTCTTTGACCTCAACAGCAAGGGGCTGCTTGCTGTAATCAATAGCAGATTCAGTCATGAACAGCACTCCTTAGATGTAGAGAATAAACTTGTGCTCGGTCTTATGGAACACGGTATAGCCAATAGCAAGGGCAAGAACAGCCCAAACAACACACAGCCCAAAGGTAAGCGCAGAAGGCACGGTATTAAACAGGAAGATATCACGCATAAACTGGAGATAGTTGTACATGGGATTGACAACCACGAGCACCTGAATCCAATGTGCCATTTGGCTGATGTAATCGGTCGTCCAAAAAATAGGCGTCAGATACATCCAGGCCGTGATAACAACAGTCCACAGATGCATAACATCCCGGAAAAAGACCGCCAGCGCCGACAGCATCATGCCCAAGCCCATGCAGAAACACATAAGCAACAGCAAGCAAACCGGCAGCAGAATTAAATGCCAGGTAGGGACAACACGGAAAAAGAGCATAACAAGGGCGACGGCAACCAAAGAGAAGGAAAAGTTGACAAGAGAAAACAGCACCTTCTGCACCGGAAACACCCAGCGATGGACCTTAACCTTCTTAAGCAGAGAAGACGCCCAAATGATGGACATGAGCGCCTGGTTCGTCGACTCGGACATGACGGAGAACGTAATGTTACCGACAATCAGATACAACGGATACATTTCAGGCGTAATTGATCCATTGCGGCTCTGGCCAAAAATCGTCGAAAACACAATCGACATAACAACCATCATCAGCAGTGGGTTAAGCACAGACCATGCCACGCCCAAAACACTGCGACGATATTTAATTTTAAAATCTTTGGTGACAAGCTGCTTAAGAATGAACTTGTCCTTTTCGAAATCATTTTTAGCGTGAGAGGCCGGTTTAGCCACCGCTTTCTGACTCTCTACATTGTCAGCCACGGACCATCTCCTTGTCTCGTAAAACATAACATTGGAAAGTATAGCCCTCCCACGTTAACGATAACCCACCGCAACAAATCTGGAAAACTAACCCATATCTAATCAAAGGGGCAGGCGATAGGTATACTTTCGACCAGATGAGTCATTAAAGGAGGTCCTACATGGACTATTCGAATACCGCCGTCATAATCCCCTGTTACAACGAAGCACTGACGATTGGCAAAGTTGTCGACGATTTTCATCGAGAGCTGCCCGGCGCAGTTGTCTATGTCTACGACAACAACTCTTCCGATGACACTTCGCATATCGCTAAGCAGCACGGGGCTACGGTGCGCCACGAGCCCAGGCAGGGCAAAGGCAACGTGTGCCGCCAAATGTTCCGTGATGTCGATGCCGAATGCTACTTGATGGTCGACGGCGACGATACCTACCCCGCCGAAGCTGCCAAGTCACTCTGCAATCCCATCCTTAACGGCGAAGCGGATATGACCGTTGGCGATCGCCTGTCAAACGGCACCTATGCCGAAGAGAACAAACGAGCCTTTCACGGCTTTGGCAACAACCTTGTTCGCGCCATGATTAAATGGATATACGGTTACAGCTTTGACGACGTGATGACCGGCTATAGAGCCATGAGCAAACCCTTCGTCAAGACGTTCCCCGTCTTGAGCGAGGGCTTTCAGATCGAAACCGAGCTCTCCATTCATGCCGTCGACCACCGCTGGCGCATAAAAGATGTGCCGGTGGAGTATCGCGATAGACCCGCAGGCTCCGAGTCCAAGCTCAACACGGTTAGCGACGGCATTAAGGTAATCGCAATGATCGGAACACTCTTTAAGGACTATCGTCCGCTCAAATTCTTTAGTCTTATTGCATTCATCTTTGCCATCATAGGTCTCACTCTCGGAATCCCAATTATTGCGGAGTACTTCCAAACCGGCTTAGTCCCCCGCTTCCCCACAGCCATGCTCGCGGTCTCATTCATGTTTCTGTGCGGGCTGAGCCTGGCAACCGGCCTCATCCTCGACTCAATAGCAAAAGTTGAGAAAAAGCAATGGGAACTGCAGGTGTATAGCAAAACAGAATGCAATCACTAGCGAGGCAACAAATTAAAGGGCGATATATATATTTTGTTTAGCATTTAACCATGCTATCCACCGCTTAGTGGAAGCCGGGCTCCACTCATCCAGATTTAATCAGTCGTCGCAAAACCATCGAACTACGTAGGCTATATTAAACAGAACTCTATTCTCAACACGAAGGATACAGAATGGGCATCCTGTCACGCATCGCCGACCATCTTCCCGCATCAAAGCGAGCAATTAGAGATCTTCGCTCAGATGTCAATGAACTCTATGAACTCAACCGATCCATCAATGCGAGGATCGAGCAGGCCGACAACGGTATTAACGACAACCTGAATTTTAGGGCCGAATGGCTTAAAAGTGATAACGACGGCGTTTCGATGAGAATCGAAACGATGCTTTGGCAGCTTTACCGAAACGACAACGAAGATCTGCAAGACGCAAAGAAGCGTTTTTTCGCGTCGCTTCCGGAAGCCAACGGCGGGCTCAGGGCAATGCAGCTCGGATGTGCAAAGCTGCTTGGAGAGTTTGACTCATTATGTAAAGACAACGGTCTTCAATACTGGATTGCATTCGGAACGCTTCTTGGAGCAATCCGACACCAGGGCTTTATTCCTTGGGATGATGATAGCGATCTCGGCATGATGCGATCGGAGATTGACAGACTTATCGATATTGTCAGCGATGACGAACGGTATCGAATCTCAATCGTTTACGATGTCTGGAACTTCTGTAAGCAAGTTCGTTTTATGTACGCAGACATTAATAATCCCTGCTTTTTAGACTTGTTCATATTTGAAGAGAGCGGCAACGCCGATAAAAAGACGTTTGAAAAACAGCTAGAACTAAGAATGAAAATGATAGCTGAGATGAAAGACGCCCCCTACTACAGCGAATGGAAGGAAAAGGAATTCATTCCAGCATCCGATCCGCTTACAACCCAAATAGAAGAAACGTTTGCAAAATACCGCTCGATTGAAATCGATCAAGGAATAATAGATGCGCAGGCAACCAATGGAATGCTTTGGGGTATCGAGAATATCTACATTTTGTCTGAGTATCAATGGGCATGTTCAAAACAGGATGTATTCCCAACACAAACTATTTCTTTTGAACAGATTCCCTGCCAGGCACCGAATAATCTCAGAAAGTTCACCGAAGACGTATATGGAGATATCTACCGAGTGCCGAAAGATATTTCGACACACCGCGAACACATCAATAAAGAAAACCTTCGCGCACTAGAAGATCAAGAGTCATAGGATCCAATTATCAATGGGGTCGATATTTAATTAATAATACCGACCCCATAATTAAATTCAGCAAGAAGTTAACAGCCGCGCTATTAGACAACCCAATAACGCGGCTCAATCTTAATCACCAGAAACTCAACGAACAGAACGCGGACAAGTAACATCCATTAACGAAAGCGTCGAATCAGGGAAACCATCTTAAACATAACCCTATGTCGCCTAGTCCCAACTGGAAACAACGTCCGTTTTAATCCAAGCGGTCGGTATTCCGCAAGCATAACTAAAAGTGACTCATACGCATCCATACACCTGGCCAAACGCCAATAATCACGACAAAGTGCATTCGCCGGTTCAGAGAATGGAGTCGTATCCGATGAATAGAGCAACAATCCACTCTCATCGGAGGCCTTATACTCCTTTGCCGTGCACTCGTTGGCCCACATGCCAACTTCTTCAAAGGACACCACGGGCATACTGCTCGAATTCGGGATAAAGCTGAAATTTAGTTTGCGCATCATAAGGCCTCGAACCGCAAATACGCTTAGCGGGAAGCAGAAAGCATCTTTAGCGCTGCCCGGTTTCTTTTTATGCGACTGATACTTTTGAAACTCTTTAGCCAAATCGCCTCTTGGATCGATGCCCAGCTCAGATGCACAGGCACAGTACAACTCATATGGCTCAGGACAGATAGTAGAAAGCTGAGACAAATCAACTATAAGAGCGGACGCCTCGCTCATCTCCCAGCCACCTGCAGCAGCAAGATATAAGTCGCGCAAACGAGACGAAACGGGCTTATTAAGCTCTTTCTCGAGGAAAACGCTCTTTATAGCAGCGAGTGAATATACTGAACCTTCAATAATTACGGCTGGGTCTTTTTTAAAGAAAGCACACCCCTCAACCCAAAGAACTCGATGATGACTAGTCGAATCGGCATCCATGATGCGAGGAAGCATAAAAGGAAGGACAATATGCGCTTCAGCGGCATCCATAGAACCAAAGAGGTCGTTGGGTCCAACTACCGGGAAAGTTGCTTGTCTAATTTCAAGATTCTCCGGAATAGCCTCGAGTATGTTAAGGCAATTGGCAAAGTTAAACTGACAATTATGAATTAGAAGCAATCGATACTTTCGAGTCGCGTCAAGCTGACGAATTAAGCTCTCCAGCGCGACGGAAAATTTAATAGGCGTCGATTCCGCATAGCGCCATACGATATCAACCGTTTGGCTATCGACTACAGCAGCGTCAATCGGAGCAGGCGTCTCTTCAAAGAAAACAAGCGGACGCTCAGCGATCTTAATCCCCCTCTTAGAGATATGAGAAACGAATACGCTGTATAGGATCTCGCCCAAATAGCCACAAATACGTTTGTGAGTAGTCGTCTTGTTCTCATAGTCGTATTCAAAGTCAAACTGCTGAAGAATCGAAAACTCAAATGCACAGAGTTCATCGAAGAGGGTCTTCTTCATCACGAAGCAGTTATAGCCCAGATACTTGGAACCGTTAAGATATGCGACAAGCTCGTCTACATAATCAGGCTGAGCAATCTTGCAAATATCAACCATATGGTCTAGCTCGGCTTGAGTAACAAGGCCATAAGCACACATATGGTCCCTTATAGTTTTTTTAGGGCCGCAAGGGGTGGGAACTCCCCTCACGTCCCAATAAGGAGCACGTACAAGGTCGACCTTCTCGACACAGTCCCTAATCAAAGACTCGTTTGCTAGCTGATACTTTTTAATTGACAGTGGAGACAAACAGTCATCCTCAATCTGAGCATGATCGTTCGACTCATATTTCTTCTCATCAAAATTGAAAAAACGGCGGTAATGGCATTGGCCAACATAATCTGCCTCTAAGTTTTTCCAAGCCCAATACTGACCGCTCATTTCACAAAAAGTGAAATTCCGATTGGAGATATTCTCGCCGCAATCATCGCGCTGGCATCCAGGAATAGTCTCCTTACCCAAAGAGCCGACATGAACAGGTAGATACAGGTCGGAACAAGGAATGCAGACGGGCTTATGACACGAAACTAGAATCTTGATGTTGGGTTTAGACATATATCCCCCGGCTACGCCTTAAGTTTAAATTGGTCGCGATGATTGGCGTGGTACTCAACCATCGTCTTTGTTTGCGCGCCACCGTAACCAAGATGGCCCACAACAATGTTTTCATTTACAACCATCACTCGCCCAGTAAAGCATGCATAGTTGCAAATATGTTCCTCATCATCTCCAAGGCCATATGGACCTCCGACAAAGGTCAACGGGAAATGCCCAAACTCATTCCATGCATCGCGCGTGAACAGAATGGCACCGATGCTATAGCGAATCGGGCAAATTGAATACTGGAAACCTTCATTTTCAATCGAGAAGCGCTCTGTAAGCGCATCGATATCGCGCAATACAGGCTGAGACTCGCCCCACATATAAAGAGCAACCTTAGGGTCAGAAATGACCTGACGATTGTGGTGCAAGCCATCAGAATACTTCATATCCGTGAGTCCAGTTTGCCTGAAATCATCAAGAAGATTCAATTTATCAAGCAAGCGAAGGTGCCCATAGCAACTTACATTAATTAAAGGAGAGACAAACGCTGGCTTGTAAAGAGTATTTGACTCAAGCTCCTTGTAGGTATCAAGCATTGCCTCAAAAAAGCCCTTGGTCAGAAACATATCCTCATCGAGCTTATAAATCCACTTAGCCTTCGGATGGCATTCAATGGCAATGTTCTGAACAACAGAAAGATGGTTAACAGAAGTCGACAGATAGGACCAATCGTGATCAGCAGCAATTTGCTTAAGCTCTTCGTTCACAAGTCCGCTGGTCATTACGCACACATCAACATCGGAAGGCACATATGCCGCTATACGCCCAAAAACGTCTTCCCATAATGTTGGCTTATATCCAGCGAGAATAATGCAGAGCTTGTCGCTGCCCTTACTCCGATCGATAAAGTCATGAGTTCCGGATTGAATGGCCTGCACGGCCTCGTCGCCCCTAAGATCGCGACGAGCTTTTAAGAATGCCTTACCAAACTTATTTGAGTTAATGGCATCATAAACAGTGTTTTTAAGAGACATGCACTACTCCTACAAATCAGTACCATGAAAAATAATAAGCCACCCGCTTATCGACGAGTGGCTTATCGCGAAGCTCTAAAAATGAATAGAAACTGAACTTTACCTTAAAGACTATTAAGAGACTGCTTTGACTAAAACGAAAAGAATAATTAACTAAAAGTAGAATAGTCTATCTCATAAAGTCGCATATCGTCTTCCGACATAAGAAGCTTGAGCCCCGGAGTCGAATCTTTGATCGAATTAATGCCTTGCCATTTGTCCCAAGTATAGTAACCGTAGTAGCAACGCTCGTCGTTGATCTCACCACCATAGTCCAAATTAAGAATGTACTTAATACCATTCTCTTTAAGTACGCGTTGAACATCTCCATTTGTAGCAAGCTTGTCGAGATGCAACCTCAGCGTTTGGTTATCACTCGTCTCATTACCAAGCATCTCTGCAGCAGACCGACGGTAAAGAAGGTTTAAATCGTATAAAGGATATGCGAAAGAGCTGCCGTCATCTGCATTGTTATATATCAACCCATCATCATTTTCGAGAAACTCAGCTACACGCTTACAAAAAAGTCGCTCTCTGGGATCAAACAAGTTGTCGCGCTTCGAATCATTCGAAAGCACTGAACAGGTGTGATAATCACCCAAACCCGTGTATACCCGTCCAAATCCGGGTAAATCAAAATCATTAATATAAAGAGCACACCAAATGAAAATAAGACATACAGCACAGGCTAAGAACTTCGCCCAAAGTTCGTATCCAAGTCTGTCAAATACCTTCACAGCAAGCGAAAAGAAAGTCGCAAGGCCAGCAGCAGCCAAAGGAATTGCCATAAGACCGGCACATGCGCCCAAACGGTACGGATCGGTATACCAAAAACCCGCAAGAAAGTGCTTTATAAAACCCGAAGATGATGCTCCGACTATATAAATGGCGGCAGCAATCAGATATGAGAAACAAAGCCACGAGCACTCGTTGTTGCGAAGCAAGACAAAGAAACCAATTGCCACGAATATAGCAAGAAGATAATTACCAGCCGGAAGTCGAAAAGAAAGCGACAGAACATTAACTATGGCCTGTAAATGCGAGGCGGTTATACCCCAAGTAAAAGAAACGGTGTTACTTAAAGCTGGATTAATAAAACAGACGATCCAAATAACCAGAATAAACAAAGAGGGAATCGCGAGGGAGATTAATCTCACAGAAAGAGACACGGCAGAATCCTCATGTTGTTTCTTTCGAATATACCAACTCGAAAACAGCAAAACAACATAAGGCGCAAGAAGGACAGCCATTGTAAATACTGCATTTGGATGAGAAAAATAAAGCGTAAGTACGCCAACTAAAAACGCAAAGACATAACTCAGGGTGAACTGCTTCGTGCATCCACTGAAGAAATTAATAAATATGGCTGCACAAGCCGGTACGAACATGAGGCCCAAAGTGTTAGGGAACAAAGGGCCCGACACTGAAATTAAAGTACCCCAGGGAAAGCTATTAAATGCGAACAGAATCAGCGCCCCCGCAATAACAACACCAAGGTCATCGCGAAATACCGTTTTTAAAAACAACAACACGCTTGACGGAAAAACGAAAAGCACCATTACATAATTAGTAACGTTAGCCGCAAACGCAACATCCTGTCCAGAAAAGCTTGCAACAAGAGCAGCAAGCAAATGCCAAGCCGCAGGATAAAAGCCGTTAGCAATTGAAAGAATAGAGCTAGACGGCACATCATGATATAGACCGACATTGAAAGTCGAAAAATCACCGACATCTAAAAAAGATCGAATAACTGCGAGATGAAATGAGTTATCAGAATCTTGAATGAAAGATGATGGCCCGTCCAGTGGAAGTAGAAAAATTTTCGTTGCAACAACAAAAGCTACGCCACAGTACAGAAACAGAATGAGCCAATTTGAATGACCAAAAAAGGACTCTGTCATAGCAGCTTTTCGAGAGCAATCGATTAATTTGCAAGACAAGAATATTGCAGCAAGAATAAAACAGATAAGACACAGGTTCACCCAAGTGGCGAATATTCCAAGCTTTGAAATAACAATACTCACTATTTCAAGCAAGGCGATTGAAAACAACGGTGCGATTAAGATCGAATCAAGTCGACAGAATCGCATCATGCGTGAAAGCGCAAAACCTGGAACCTCTAAGAGAAGCAAGAGAAATAGTGAGGAGATAAAGAAAGGTATCCACATAAAAATTTACCAGCCTAGCAATGCATACGTTAGACGACACGTTTTCATGATTAGAGTCAACGAGAAAGACAGTTTGGCTTACCGAATATAAAACGAAACACTCGTTATTAATAAGACAATACTAAGAATCATCGCTATCAAGCGCAATTGACTGGGCCAGGCCATTAATGCGCTCCTCCTGCTTCGAAAGGCGAAGACAATTCGAAAAGTCCCTTACCACGAGGACGGCAATAACATAAAGAAATACAAAATTTGAAGCTGACACAAAGCCAAGTTCAGAAGAAATAAAAAGCGCTATCTCAGGAAAAATGCCAAATATCACAAAGCTTAAGCTGAATAAAAGCCAGAACATGGAATCAAGAACCCGCATCTGGGACCTCTTCAATTTGCGGATAACGAAAAAGAACACCAGGGCAGCAAAAAAAATCAGCAGCGCCCGCAATGTAAGAGTCATTTTCTATCACCTAAACCATTGAACTACTAGCAGCGTAGCAAACACTCGAAGCATATACTGAATCGACTTGACTGGATTTAAATAGCTTTCGCCACCTTGGCGCTCACGCATTGATACTTGAACCTCGGAAACCAGGTACCCCTGCTTTAAAAACAACGCGATTGATTCTGGCTCAGGATTGAGAGTGTTGTCGTAATAGTACTCTTTGAGTACAGAACTACTAAATAACCTAAAACCTGATGTGGGATCACTGATACGACGACCGGTCAACATCTTGATTAACACGGTAATCATTCGCGAACCTATCATACGCATCGATTTGTCTTTGCGAACAGTTAGGAACCTCGAGCCAATAACAATATCGGAACCAGATGTTTCGGCTTTCTCAACTAAAGCAGCTATATATTCCGGTCGATGTTGCCCATCTGCATCAAACTGAATCATATAGTCGTAACCATGATCGATGGCATATCGAGCCGCAGTCTGAAAACCAACGGTCAGCCCGCAGTTAATTGGCATTGTAATAACCTTACAGTTCAACGAACCACAAATCTCACCCGTTCGATCGCGTGAACCATCATTGATAATAATGAAATCAAACCCTGAAGCAACCGAACGGAGCTCATTAACCGTGCTTTCAATGCACTCCTCTTCATTATATGCAGGAATCGCAATAAGCACATTCGATTTAGACGACAATCGAACACCATTCTCTCGTGACAAATCAATAGAACCTGAACATCCATTCAATATATCTCATGAGAAACCAAGTCATACGATAATTATAAAAAGGTGGAGGCTGCATTGCACCGACGAAAGGATGCACACGGACACCCGCATAGTAGACATCATCTCTTCGCCTCACTTACATATGCCAGGCTAGAATCAAAGAGATTCCGAACAAGCACTCAAAGATGGCTACAGGGTGGCCATCCGAGTTTAAAGAACATGCGTAACAGCAAAGCGCTGGCACACTAACATAATTCGAGTGGAAGATAATTTTCAATTAGCGAATAGAACTACTAATTGAAAATTAGCAACAATCTGTTAGATTGCTAGAAACTGTTTTTACGCAGAAGAGAGTGATAGACAGAGAAACCTGGAAAACATAAACGCTGATGAATATCCACAGCTCGGTTCACTAACCATTTAGAGCGGCTTGGCCAAGGTTTATATCATGCCCGACCACAACAAGAGCCATGAATTACTTGAATAGAATCGGGTGAGATCGCATCGTTGAACAATCAATTTAATTCGCACTATAAAAATTGGTATAGGGGCGAGCCGGCCTCATCCCTATACCAGAAGTTCAAGATAATCGAAATGTCAAACTAACACTACTTGAGATACTCCCCCAGCTCTTCCTCCCAGTCGGGCATGTGGAAGCCGACCGACTCGAGCCTGGACAGGTCGAGCGCGGAGTGGACCGGGCGCGGTGCGATGGGGCCGGAGGCCTCGGCGTAGTAGTCGGCGGTGCTGACCGGCACGACCTTCTCGCCGTTGCCGTTGGCGGCCTCGAAGACGGCGCGGGCGATGTCCGCCCAGGACTTGACGGCGCCGGAGCCGGTGCAGTCGTAGGTGCCGTAGGGGGCGTGCGTCCCCAGCACGTGGAAGATGGCCTCCGCCATGTCGCGCGTGAAGGTCAGGCGTCCCAGCTGGTCGTCCACGACGGTGACCTGCTCGAGCCCGTCCTCGGGATCGGCGACGCGGTCGGAGAGCGCCTTCATGGTCTTCACGAAGTTGTGCCCCTCGCCGATAACCCAGCTGGAGCGCATGATGTAGTGGCGCGGGCACCCGGACACGGCGATGTCGCCGGCGGCCTTGGTCTGGCCGTAGACGGACAGCGGGCTGAAGGGCTCGTCCTCGGTATGGACCTCGGCCGTGCCGTCGAAGACGTAGTCGCTGGACACGTGGACCAGCGTGATCCCGTGCCCGGCGCAGGTACGGGCGAGAAGGGCCGGCCCGGTCGCATTTGCCTTCCAGGCGATAGTTCGGCCCTCGGGCGTCTCCGCATTATCCACGGCCGTGTAGGCGCCGCAGTTGATGACGGTGCCGTAGAGCGACCAGTCGTACTGCGTGTAGGCGTCCGGGTCGGACATGTCGAAGGTGTCGATGTCGCAGAAGTCGAAGTCCTTCGCCACGCCGCGCTCCTCGGCGAGCTTTCGCACCGCGCGGCCCAGCTGGCCGTTGCAGCCGATGACGAGGGTGCGCTTCGGCGCCATGGGGACGACGTCCCTGAGCATCGGGTGGTTGAGGTCCGCCTCGGAGACGGTGGCCTGCTCGAGCGGGATGGGCCATTCGATGGCGAGCTCGGGGTCGGCGAGGTTCACGAAAGTGTACGTCTTCTTCAACTCGAGGGACCAGTGGGCGTCCACCAGGTAGGTGTAGGCGGTGCCGTCCTCGAGCGCCTGGAAGGAGTTGCCCACGCCGCGCGGGACGTAGATGGCCTTGGACGGGTCCAGGGTGCAGGTGAAGACCTTCCCGTAGGTGGCGCTGCCCTCGCGCAGGTCGACCCATGCGCCGAAGACGCTGCCGCGGGCCACGGAGATGAACTTGTCCCAGGGCTCGGCGTGGATGCCGCGGGTGACGCCGCGGCTGTCGTTGTAGGAGATGTTGTTCTGGACGACCTTGAGGTCCGGGATGCCCAGGGCGGTCATCTTGGCGCGCTGCCAGTTCTCCTTGAACCAGCCGCGCGAGTCGCCGTGGACGGCGAGGTCGACGACCTTGAGGCCCTCGATGCCGGTCTCCGTGACGGAGAGGTCCTTCTCGAATGCGATGTCTGCCATGTCTCTCCCCTCCTACTGACCCTGCGCGCGGTAACGGGCCTCGGTGGCCTCCTTGGCCGGGCCCCACCAGGACTCGTTGGCGACGTACCAGTCGATCGTCTGCTTCAGGCCCTCGGCGAAGTCGGTGCGGGCCGGCCTCCAGCCCAGCTCGCGCTGGAGCTTCGTGCTGTCGATGGCGTAGCGGCGGTCGTGGCCGGGGCGGTCGGCGACCCAGTCGAAGTCCTCGGGGTCGCGGCCCATGGCCTCCAGGATCATGCGCAGGACCGTGATGTTGTTCTTCTCCCCATTGGCTCCGATGAGGTAGGTCTCCCCCATGCGGCCCTTGGTGAGGATGTCCCAGACGGCCGAGGAGTGGTCCTCGGTGTGGATCCAGTCGCGGACGTTCTCGCCGCGGCCGTAGAGCTTGGGGCGGACGCCGTCGACGATGTTGGTGATCTGCCTGGGGATGAACTTCTCCACGTGCTGGTAGGGGCCGTAGTTGTTGGAGCAGTTGGAGATCGTGGTGCGCAGGCCGTAGGTGCGGGTCCAGGCGCGGACCAGCATGTCAGAGGACGCCTTGGTGCTCGAGTACGGGCTGCTCGGGTGGTACGGCGTCTCCTCGGTGAACTTCGCCGGGTCGTCGAGCGCCAGGTCGCCGTAGACCTCGTCGGTGGAGACGTGGTGGTAGCGGATGCCGTACTTGCGGACGGCCTCCAGCAGGCGGAAGGTGCCCTCGACGTTGGTGCGCAGGAAGGGCTCCGGGTCGGCGATGGAGTTGTCGTTGTGGCTCTCGGCGGCGTAGTGCACGATCGCGTCGTGGCCCGGGACGATGCGGTCCAACAGCCCGGCGTCGCAGATGTCGCCCACGACGAGCTCCACGCGGTCGGAGGGCAGCCCCGCGATGTTCTCGGGGTTGCCGGCGTAGGTCAGCTTGTCCAGGACGGTGACGTGGACGCCCGGGTGGTTGTCCACGACGTAGTGGACGAAGTTGCTGCCGATGAAGCCGCAGCCGCCCGTGACGATGATGTTCCTGGGGGAGAAGGTCTCCTCTGCCATATGTATGTCTCCTCAGTTCCTAGTACTCGCGCGGGCTGTTGACGATCTCGCCGGCGGCGACCTTCATGAGGTGCCGCCCGTAGACCGACTTGCCGTAGGCCTTGGCGGCCTCCTCGAGCTCGGCGGTCGTGATCCAGCCGTTCTCCCAGGCGATCTCCTCGGGGACCGAGACCGGCAGGTCCTGGGAGTGCTCCACGGCGCGGACGAACTCCGCGGCCTCGTGCAGGCTCTCCATGGTGCCGGTGTCCAGCCACGCGTAGCCGCGGCCGAGGGTGACGACGGACAGCGTCCCCTCCTCCAGGTACATCTGGTTGAGCGTGGTGATCTCCAGCTCGCCGCGGGCCGAGGGCCTGACCTCGTGGGCCTTGGCGGCCACGTCGCCCGGGTAGAAGTACAGGCCGGTGACGGCGTAGGAGCTCTTGGGGCGCTCGGGCTTCTCCTCGATGGAGACGGCCCTCCCCTCGCGGTCGAACTCCACGACGCCGAATCGCTCGGGGTCGTCCACGTGGTAGCCGAAGACCGTGGCGCGGCCCGACTCGGCGTTCTGGACGGCGCGCGTCAGGTGGCGGGACAGGCCGTTGCCGTAGAAGATGTTGTCGCCGAGCACCAGGGCGCACGGCTCGCCGGCGATGAACTCCTCGCCGATGGTGAAGGCCTGCGCCAGGCCGTCGGGGCTCGGCTGCTCGGCGTAGGAGAGGTTCACGCCGTAGCGCGAGCCGTCCCCGAGCAGGCGCTCGAAGTTGGGCAGGTCGGTCGGCGTGGAGATGACCAGGATGTCCCGGATGCCCGCCAGCATGAGGGTGGACAGCGGGTAGTAGATCATGGGCTTGTCGTAGACCGGCAGCAGCTGCTTGGAGGTCACGAGCGTGAGCGGATACAGGCGGGTGCCGGACCCGCCGGCGAGGATAATGCCTTTCATATAAATACCTCCGCTGGAACAATTTTATAAAGTATTACTATTTTGGCCTTTCGAGTATAAAACATTGATTAGACGCGCGATCTTATCTGGCCAAAACTTTCGAAGCATCAAGTAATCTTCTGTAGTGCGCGTATTATCTTTAATAAGTGCAGACGTTTCAGATCCAGAATGTATTCTATGCCTTGTGAGCTTTTCTGAACAATAGCAGAAGTCTCCATCCAGTTGAGATATTTGTTCCCATGCTTCCCAATCCAAATTCGATTTAAAGCCTTCCTTAAAAATCGGAGTTTTTAAATTGGGCAGGACTAAGGTCACCGATGGACAACAGATTGATGACCCAAAAGAAAGAGAAAGGCGTTTTACGAACTTTTTTGAAGATAATTGTTTACTTTTCAGGGGAAACAATAAAATCCTTTTTATGTTTAGGAGCAAACTCGAAGAACAGACCGAGCCATCGCGAAGCTCCTCATAATCCGTAAAAAAAATCAAAGGTTTGCGGCTCTGGTTCACTCGCTCGAGCATACTTTCGACATATGAGCAAGAGTAAACATCGTCTTGATGCGCAATAGTAATTAGCTCAGTTGGACAATGATTGACAGCGCAATTCCAGTCATGAGCTATACCCGCAGCACCTTCATTGATAAATAAAGGCAAACCGTAACGATCGGCAACCGAAGCGATTAGATCGTTAGGAGTGCTTGTCGAGATAATGACATTAGATTGTATGGATTGATTTAAAAGTGATTCAACGCAGTCAATCAAATAAGGCGATTTTCCATACGCGCAAACAACAAAGGTATGATTGTATTTGCTATACAATTCCGCTCCCTGAAAGTCTAACAACTGTAAAATATTCTAGAACAACTATACAAGTGTTATTGGAGATAACTAGATGAATCTCGTTTATACGATTGATAACAATTTTGTTCCTCAATTGGCCGCGAATATTCAATCGGTAAAACAAAACAACCCTAATATCCAATTGAATTTCTATATATTATCGATGGGTTTAAGTAAAGCAAATGTTGACTATTTAACAGATTTTTTCTCAGATAAGCTATGCGATGTAATCATCATTGACATCAGCGATTTTAAAGACAGGATTGCATTTGAATTCGACACAACGGGATGGAATGAGATTGTCCTTGCACGACTCCTGCTAGACAATTATCTTCCAAATGAAATTGAAAGGGTCATATACTTAGATGCTGACACAATTTGCAGGTCATCTTTAAGGGAGTTCTGGCAAGCTGACCTAGATGGAAAGACTATCGCCATGGCGCCGGAGCCCACAGCAGACAGAAATAGAAGAACAAGCCTCGGCATTGCCTCCTATCCATACTGCAATGCCGGTGTCGTTCTCTTTAATTTGAAAAAATGGAGGGATAACGACATTGAGAAAGGAATACTGAATTTCTGCAAACAGAATAAAGATAAGTTGTTCGCAAACGATCAGGATGCCTTAAACGTCTATCTCAAGGACGACATCAAAGTGATGTCAATTTCTTACAATTATTCAAATATTTTCGATTACTATCCTTTTGAATATTTAAATAAACTTATGCCAAACTTCTGCAACAAAATAGAATTCGAACATGCCAGAGCGAATCCGGCTATTGTTCATTTTCTCGGAGAAGATCGTCCTTGGCGAGCTGGAAACACTCATCGATTCTCTTCAGACTATTTCTATTATCTTAGACAAACCCCTTGGTCTAAAGCTCCAATCGAATATGGCTGGGAGCATTACTACAAGGCATGGCGTTTGTTCAATACAATTACTTCGCCCTTTCCTTCCGCGAGATACAAAGCCATCACCTCGCTTATTCCTTTTTTCATGAAAGTTCGAGCAAAGAAAAGGAGGCAAGATGAATCCCGATAAGAACAAGGCTTGCGTCATTTTGCCAACTTATAACGGAGCTAAGTTTATCAATGAGACTCTAGCCTCGATTAGCAATCAGTCCTACAACAATATAGATGTATTTATCAGAGATGACGGATCCACGGATAGCACCGTTGAATTGATTAAGTCTTTTATTAAAGACAAAAATAACTTCACATTACTAGAAAGCAACAATCAAAATCTCGGAGTTCCCGGCAGCTTCTATGAGATTTTGCGGAGGATTCCGTCTACTTATGGCTATTATTTCTATGCTGATCAGGACGATTACTGGGAGAAACAAAAAATAGAGTATGCAATCAAGTTATTAAATGAACAGCACAATAATATTCCTAAGGTGTACTTCTCTTCTTTTGAGTATTGCGACTCCAATTTAAATCACATCCGCTATTCTTCCGACCAAACTAAGAACTGCGATTTTTATCACAGTTTGTTTTACACACTTGGACTTGGTTTCACTATTGCATTTAACCGTGAAGCATTTATCCAGTTTATTAAAAATGTTAATCCAGGCGACGAAATGCACGACAGATGGATAATTCGCTGTGCCTGCGCACTAGGCCAACTGGTTTACGATAAAAGACCTACAGCAAAGCATATCAGGCATGACGCAGCGGTAACCGCTTCTGATAACCACATGATTGATTTATTCAAATATTTTATTAAAGAAGAGCTGTTTGGCACAAAGGCACAAAGTGAAGCAGAAAAACTTTCACATTTTAAGTATTGTTTTATCGATAAATTAACTAGCGATGAACTGGAAGCGCTAAACCTGTTCACTGAAGCAAAAGGCATACCCAGCCAGCTCAAAAAAGCGTTGTTTCCACATCGACTAAGACCAACATATATAAGTGAAATTTGCCTCAGGTTCCTATTTTTGATTGGAAAAATTTAAGTTGCAAATACAAAATCCTCCCCAAGTTCAGATCGTAATGGCCGTTTATAACGGATCTCTCTATTTGAAAGAACAAATAGAATCGATTATCAACCAGGATTATAAAAACTGGCAACTACTCATTTCAGATGATAATTCAAATGATGACAGCGTAGAAATCATTAATCGCTACGCTGCAAAAGATAATAGAATCAAGGTTGTATTAAAAGATTCAGCCTTCGGTAATGCAGGCACACATTTCTTATCGCTATTAAAGATAACTACCAGCAAATACGTCATGTGTTCCGATCAAGATGACGTCTGGGATTCAAATAAGATAACCACATGCCTCAGCGCTATGATACAGGAAGAGGCGATGTCCCCTGATACCCCGATCCTCATTCATACTGATTTAAGAGTAGTTGACAGTAAATTAAATCGCATTGCCGATTCTTTCTATAAGTATTCAGGTATTAATCCAAACACCTCAACCTTCGAATTTCATATTGCAACGGCAAATGTTACTGGATGCACTATGCTAATTAATGACAGTCTAAGAGACCTGATCAAATTAACGAATGATGATCGCTACATTTGCATGCATGATTGGTGGTGTTCGTTAATCGCATCTGCATTTGGACGTATCGGCTTCATAGACAATCAAACAATTTGTTATCGTCAACACGAAAACAATACTCTTGGTGCACAAGAAAAATCTTTATGGAATTCTATACATCAGATTAAAAAGCTTAAAGCCGATACGATTAAAACTATTGAGCAGGCTGAGTCTTTCAAAGAAGTTTATGGCTCCATGTTAAGTAAAAAACAAATAACTCATCTCGATAGCTACATTCAATTAAAAAGCTGCAACACCATTCAAGTACCAATTAATTTAAATAAGGCAAGGGTATGGAGACACGACCTGCGTGGTAATCTTGGGCTCTTAGTGACCTTTATCTTAATATCAGTAACTGGTTCTGAAATAGATTCATAACGATTCAAAAATTGAGCAATTATTTAGTTTTTAACCAATCAGGAGTATAGGGCATATTATATTTCCCCTGCTTAATATGCCTCAATACTTTTAATGCGCTTGGCTCCTCCGTATTGATCATGGGAAACGTTTTGACGGTATTTTGATTTTTAATTAGCCAGACATTCAATAAAATCTCTGAAACATACCCAAAAATACGTCTTTGTGACTTTGAATAATCACTAAGATCAACAATATCCTCGAATTCAAAGAGAATCTTAAATAGCCATTCGCAGTACGAGTCAAATAGTTGCTTAGAACAAATCAACATATTGCAATAATAAGCTGATCCTGAATTTAGAACAGCATCATATGTTTCAACATACTCCTTCGATATATTAGATATCGTGTCTCGCAAAACACCTAAATCAGTCTCATGACCGACACTAAGTGCATAATTTGAAAATACAGTTCTATTTTTCCAAATATACTGCTCAGGCAAAACGAAATCGCAACAACTTAGCGCAGAGAGAACATCATCTTCCTTTAAAAAATACTTATAGCTATTCGAAAATCGATTAGTCGATAAGTACCTACGGTAATGTTCAATGCCGATAAAACCATCAGAAACTATATTCTTCCATAACCAATATACGGCAGTTAATTCACAGAATGTACTGTTTTTTGCAGAGATGTTGTCACCGCTGTTATCCCTAATTATTGGAGCATCGTTCCAAAAAAGCTCATTTCCAAAACCAACCTGAATAGGGCAATAGAGCGGATCGCAGGGAAACTCTGCCTGTTTATGCGTTACGACATAGATTTTATTGTTCACGAATATCCCCTATAACAAGAAAACGGACTGTTTTATAGTACAGAACACTAAAGGATAAATAAATGAAAGCGCCGAAGAGTATCAGACTGAATAAATAGACCCACGAATAACCCAAATACGTGATGAATACAGGAGAAATAATTGCAACCAAAAAGAGCATTAATAAACCGATAATCACATAGGGAAGCGCACATACAACCATACGGCATAAATTAAGCTGCTTTTTTACGTAACAACCCTGAACAAACAAGACGGTTAGTTCCGTGAGAACAGTGGCGATTCCAGCACCAATGGAGCCATAAGGTTTTAATAACAAACAACACAGTAATATATTTGCAATTGCTCCGAAAACAACGGACTTAGTATATTGTTTATCCATGTTCTTAGGCAACATATATTGAACACCCAGGACATTGCTTGCAGCAATGATTGGAATCATAATTGCTACGATAGGAAGAACAATGAAACACTTTCCAAAGCCTGGCCCAAAATAGATATCAGCAATCGGCTTGGCAACCGCAACAATCCCAAAAGCAAGTCCAAGAGAAATAAACTGCATTATTTCAAAGGAGCTCTGGAGAAGAGATTCAGACTCTTTCCCATTACTTGAGCAACTCATAGATTCAGTCATATGAGGAAGCATCACGGTACCCAAAGCAGTAACAACTGCCAAGGGCATTCTTGCCACTTTGTCGCTGTATTCAAACAGTCCAGCCTCATTCATACCAGAAACCAAACCTAAAAGAATCTTATCAAAAGACGAATAGAGCGATATAGCGATTACAGGTGCAAACAACCTGAGATTCGGAACAAAATGTCGCTTAATCTCTGCCCAGGGACAGCTAATGAAATCGACATATCGATTTAAAAATGGGAACAGCATGAGGGCATTCAAGAAAAAGGGGAGCGAAATCCCCAAAACGTATGCCCACAAATCGTCAGAAGTTCTACAAAATACAAAAATGATACAGGTACCGACTAATTTCGTGATAACACTTCTGACGGTTGGAACAGCGAACTCCTCAACCCCGAAATACAGCCAAGAAATATCAAGGGAGCTTGACGCCACCCAAAATAGCCATAAAAATGAGCTGACAATATAATCTCTATTGCTGAAAGCAATTATATAAACTATATATACGCATACAATCGGAAGAGAGACTAAGACTTGCGCGGCCCAAGCGGAGCAAAATACTTTGGATCTCCGCTCTCTGTTATTACCACATTTAGCAATCTCTCGAACTCCATATTGAGCCATTCCAAGCGTGGCAAACAATACAAAGTAGTTTGCTATCGAGTATGTATATGAATAAACTCCAACACCGTCCGTTCCAAGCACACGCGACACATAAGGAATGGTAAGTAAGGGAATTAGTAAAGATAAAACCTGATACGTGGTATTCCACACCATATTTTTTACTAATTTACTGCGAGATGACACTCCGAAACTCCAATTAATACCTAGCCAATATAACAAGACAGCTCTCTCGCAATTAAAGTTATATGCTCACCATAACCTTTACCGGGAACAGCCCATTTCCCATTCAGCTGTGTTAAATATTGAGCTGAACCCCTTTTAACCATAGAAAATCTTGGATCGACGCAATCCCCAAGAAGTGGATCCGTTGATGCATACGCTTTTAGATGCTGGGTCTGGGCTCGTAAACCAATACCCACCGAATCAAAAGAAGCACCAGCTACACCGCTTCCAGTTGATCCCAAGCCTCCAAAATTACACTGCCCCGCGGAAACACTGCCTCCAAATCGAAGCCACCCAGTCTCAATCATAACTTGCGCAAAAAGCACTTCAGGACGAACTCCCTCAAAAGATGCTTCGGCTATCAAGGTTTTACAAAATTCATTAATGGTGCCGGCGCCCTTATCTTTATAAATATCAGAAGGGTAAACACCCATGCCAACCTTAGACAGATAATAACTTGCCATTTGATCATATTTTACAAAAGAGACTCCCATAATCAGCTCGTCATTTGAAAAGGGAGCGCCGGAACGGCCTTCATGAAATCCGAAAGTAAGGTAATGCAAATAATACAAATCGAGTCGATTTCCATAAGCAATTTGTAAATCAATATATCGATTTTTATAACTCTGGACGTCGAACGCCTCGTTGCCGCGGCGGCCCTCGGCCATGCCGCAGCTGACGAAGTGGCCGATGACGCCCGTGTCATCGAGGAGGACGAGCGACCCGACCGACCTCGAATAGAAGGACCTGACGTCAGCGTTGTGCTCGAGATAGTAATCCGGGTCGTAGACGGCAGAGTAGTCCGTGCCGCCGAGGGACGTCCGCATGCCCTTGATCGACGCGCAGCCGGAGGGGTGGCGGCCCTCCCCCTTGCCGAAGGTCGCGTAGTGCTCGTAGTACCTGACGATGTCGGTGCCGAAGGCGGCCCTCAGGTCGGGGTACTCGTTGTAGTAGCTCTGGACGTCGAACGCCTCGTTGCCGCGGCGGCCCTCGGCCATGCCGCAGCTGACGAAGTGGCCGATGACGCCCGTGTCATCGAGGAGGACGAGCGACCCGACCGACCTCGAATAGAAGGACCTGACGTCAGCGTTGTGCTCGAGATAGTAATCCGGGTCGTAGACGGCAGAGTAGTCCGTGCCGCCGAGGGACGTCCGCATGCCCTTGATCGACGCGCAGCCGGAGGGGTGGCGGCCCTCCCCCTTGCCGAAGGTCGCGTAGTGCTCGTAGTACCTGACGATGTCGGTGCCGAAGGCGGCCCTCAGGTCGGGGTACTCGTTGTAGTAGCTCTGGACGTCGAACGCCTCGTTGCCGCGGCGGCCCTCGGCCATGCCACAGCTGACGAAGTGTTGGAGGGCCTTGTCCTTATCGTTGTTGGCCCATTTAGCAACATCAGGATTATTCTTCAAGTAATAGTCCGCATCAAATACAGCGGAGTAATCCATCCAACTAGAGCGCGGGAATTGAGCGATGATCGCGTCGGCATCCGCTTCACCCAGACGCTTGCAGCCGGCATCGCTAAAGTAATTCCAAACATCACCCGAATTAGAAATAAAGCCATGCTCAATCAAAATACCGGGGATTCCCTGCTCGCGAGCACAACGAATAACTGCGAACTCATCACCGAGCTCCATTTGAAACACTCCGCGATAGCTAAGGCCAAGAGCATGTAAGTTATTCATTACTTTCTGAGCAAGTTCAACGGATGCCTGGGTATAGCCAGAACCGTTTGCCGTGGGGGCATACACCTCAGCTCCGTGCGCACCGGATCCACCTGAGTTGATATGAAAACTAACAAATGCCTGAGCGCCCTGGCTCACACAGCGCTGAACACGGTACAGGAAGTCGTTGCCACTATATGAGCCATATTGATCGCGTGACATAACCACTTTAAAGCCGTACCGCTCAAGCTTAGCCTTACAAGCGACCGCGATCTTCCAAGTTAAGTCGGCCTCACTTTTACCATTGCCCTGCGCACCAGGATCCATACCGCCGTGCCCGGGATCAAGAGCAATCACATAAGCACCGTTGACGCCGGTACTTGCAAGAGATAACGATTGCTCCCCATTTGCAGCAACAAGTGCATCACTAATTGAGGCAGCCTGAATCGCGTTACCAGAATCGTCTGAATAATATACGAACGCATCGGAACCGCTTTCAACAAGGCCGTCATCCACAACAGCATTAGCATCGACGTCGAAAGCATATCCGCACTGCATCAAATCGATATCGTGCTCTGTGGCATCGCCTTGCAGATGATAGGAAATCGAAATCAAATCATATCCGCACTCGGCATAATCCTTACCGAACTTGAAAGCGGCTGTATTGGCATTAACTGCTGAAGATTTAACGAGGAAGGTGTGACCGGTCGTCGACTCAAGTTTGAGCGTTGCGTCAACAATGACATCAGAATCATTTGGAGTAGCAAAAGCAATCACCTGATCAACGCCGACCGGCAGTTGAGGGTAAGCGATATAGAGATACTGATACGAGTCTGTCGAAACGTGGCCGCCCCTATCCGATGCAACGGAAGAACCAATTTCTTCTTCTGCAAGATTGTCAAACTCGTCCCAGCTCCCAACTGAGACAGAGGAGTCGGAGGCGCCAGCTGAGCCCGCATTGTTCGCGGAATCCGCAACGTCAGCAGACGAATCCTGTTGCGCAAGCTCCTCATTGATTGCATAGGCAGTAGTAACCGGCCCAATCATTGGATCAAGTCCAATAAATAACACCGCAACGAATGCCGCGAGTAGCTGCAGATGACGTTTCATTCCAACCCCCATCAGAAATAAGTGATGTTTTCGAAATTATAAGGCAGGTGGAACCCAAGATAATCCGTGCATCAAGTTCCTATCCAATGATGACTGGCAAAGCAGCGGAACACAGCAGCTCAACAACTAGCAGTCCATGACTCACTATCTAAAAATGATTATTCGAAAGGCTACTGTAACTTATGTCCTCGCAAGTAATTAACATAGAATTTGCAAGAAAAGATGATAACGAATGACATAACAATCGAACGGAGAGCCCATGAGCACCCAGTCTACTGCAAAAGCACTACCCGGAAAAACTGACCGAAGCAGATACCGTCCTGTCCATGGGACTGAACTACACAAGGGGTTCTATTGCGATAACAATAATTATGCGAATCTCAAAGAGATTGACTTCGATGGTCACCTGGCTCAAATTGACGACGATGAGGAACACCTAACATCAGCGGGCTGTCTTCTCGAAGGGTCATGTCAGGCATTTGCCATGCAAGTCGAAGAAATTCTCGGATACGAGGCATTCATCATCAAAGAATGCAACGGAAAGGGTCACCATGTATTTTGCCAAGCTACCTTGGATGGCAAAATTGCGTTAATTGACGCCCGAGGAGTAACAACAAGTTTCGACGAATTCATGGAGGTGGCCGGGGAGTTTGTCAAAGGACCTTTTGTCATAAGGCGCATAAATGAAAAAGACATTGCCGGATGGCGAAGTTCGAGCGACAATTCGCACGAAGAGCACCTCGCACTTGCCGAAGCGGTAATCAAAGCAAACATTGAGTGTTACAAAATTGATTGATTTGCACGCATAATAACCCACGCAATAAAAGCGAGCACATATAGGCGCTCAAAACCGCTCCACAAGGAGACATGTCTAGGATTGTGGCGGGAATGCTCGGGTACCACCCGAGAGGGCAAGCCTTGCAGCAATTACTTGGAACGGTCATCCCCGCTTGCGCCCACCGCGATATGGGAAATCATGGTCATAATCCATCCTTTCGTTGGCTGCTCAAGTAGAAGTGCCAATACTGATAAGGTTGGTTCAACCATTCCAAGCAATGCGCTTACAAGCTTGATTAATTATAATCAGAAATCGATTAACGGACTTCTCTCCAGGAACCAATTATTTACTTACTATTATTAATTTCAATATCGTCAAGAGATTCGTGAGCAGCAACGGCTAAACCCCGAAAGGCTAATCTGAGTCAAATTTAGAGACAAGCTTTCTAGCCACGAAAAGCTTGGCTCCCAAATACTCGTCCTTCATATCCGTTTGGCTTTCAAATTTCTTAAGGATTTTCAGACAAATCATCTTCTTAGCGCTGCGATTGTCCTCAATCCGCCTACGCTTGATTGTGCTGGCCACAACCTTTTCAATTGTCCTCATGGACTCAAAGCGATCAGCACAAAGGTTGGTGTGGGAATTATTGAGACCAAGCGTTATCTGAATATCGTGCTGAACGGATTCATCTTTAGCATCAATACGCCCGTCGCGGTGGTAATAAATAGTTTCAAGTGTATGGCGCCTGGTCGGATCAACCGTCATTGATGCATTGCCACGTTGCTTGTCGCACGTCTTCCCACCCCTGCCGTCGCAGACAGCGACCATATTACGATATGAAAGGCTCAGCTCTCCATCTGCCGCAGAATCAGTAGGGTGCTGAGGGATTAGATGCTCGATCGTAGCCGGATGCCCATCCGTACCGATCCTGCACATACAGTAGGCGCAAAGATGCCCCTGTTCGGCAAGCAACGCCTCAAGAAGCTTGCGCTTTGACTCCCCTCGAAGTGATTCGTAACAAAAAGTTGCATCCGGAGTATTGCGGATGATCCTCTTCGCCTCAGCAAGTGCCACAGGCTCGCATCCCTTTACGATTGGAATCACGATAGCAGCTCCTCAAGTTCAAGGGTTGTCCTTGCTGCAACCACATCCGGGTCGTCCGCCCCAACGAACGCCTCAAGTTTCTCGAGCTCTACCCTAGCGTCGGCGTGGCGCCCCTCGTCTACGGCACGGTTAAATGCATCGAACAACTGGACCGCTTCCTCGGGACGCGAGGAAGCATCTAAAACAGTGTTGAGAATGTCTCCCGCATCACGTCCGCGTGTCTCCGTCGCAGGAACCGACACGGCCTCGCCGTCAAGGACGCGAATGTTGCCGCGAGGCACTGATGCCACAACGACCGGCGAATGCGTGGTCACGATAAACTGCACGTTGGGGAAGATGCGAACGAGGTCCTCCAGAATTCGTGCCTGCCAACGAGGGTGCAAATGAAGATCGATCTCGTCAATCATTACCACGCCCGGCGTCTCGAGCACACGATCTCCTAGTGCGGGATTCAGCATCGCCATGCGATATGCGATGTCCGCAAATAGGCTCAACGTGCCACGATATCCGTCGCTCATTGAATGAATCCTATCGCGATGGTAACTACCATCGGCAGTGCTATATGTAAACACCAGCTGGCCGAGTTCGGCATCAAAATCGACCATCGCATCCACGGTAGAAGCAGCGGCATCAAAACATGAGGCCAGTGCCTTTTTAACCGCAGAGAACAGTGCGCTGTCACGCCTATTCTGCCACTCCCAAATGGATTGAGATTTAAACCATGCATTCATACGTGCATCGTTCGAAGATGCCTGTAGGGCACCTTCGTACCCACGCGTCCTGTTGGGCAACGATTGGTCTTTAGGTTCAGTCCGCATCCACAATCGATCGGTCCTATAACGAGCAAGAATGGGAAGGACAACCGTCTCGCCACTGCGGACAAGTTTTTGCAGCCGAGCGCCGGCATCCACCACAGCCGCAGCATCTGCAATAGTAGTGCGGCCCTTGGCAGTATTAAGCGAACGCGACCAGTGCACGTTCTTGCCAAGAACAATTCCGTCAGCACCTATCGTCACCGGGTACCGCGACTGAACGTCAAACATGTCTCCTTGCTTAATAACGGCACCGCGGGCATCGTCAGGCGTAATGCCAGGTGCTTTCGCATTCTCAATCTTTTGGAATAAAGTGCCCAGAGCAATGCTTGCGGCATCAATAAGAGTACTTTTTCCCACACCGTTATCGCCAACCAAAACCGTTAGTTGACGCTCAAAACTAACTGAGATGGATTCAAACTTGCGAAAGTTGCAAACTTCGAGCTTGTTAATCAAGTAGCTATTATTAGCAAACCCCACAACAGTCTCCTCAAATTGCATATCAACAGGAAAATCGATACGTTTATTACCTTATAAAGAATTCTATTCCGATGCAATCAAATCAAGTTGGACGAATATCCCGCTAAGACGTAACGCAGCCGTTAGAGCTCTTTCAAGAAATCATCATGCATTGATTAGCAACCCTTACCGTTGCCTTCACCCAAACGCAACCAAAACCGTTGCAAACGCAATTAGGTATAATTCTTCCAAATCGCCTAGAGAAAGTGTTTGAATGCTGACCGTAATCGTGCCTACTTACAATGCCGAGCCATATCTTTCTCAGGCTATAGGCAGCCTATTAAACGAAAAGAATATCGAACTGGAAATCCTCGCCATTAACGACGGATCCACCGACAACTCCCTCTCCATTATGCAAGATTTCGCTGCGCGCGACTCACGCGTTCGAGTGATCGATAAGGCAAACCAGGGTTACGGCGCAACCTGCAATCTGGGCATTCGCGAGGCAAAGGGCGACTGGATTGCCATCCTCGAGCCCGATGATTGGATCGAGCCCGGAATGTACTCCGATATGTTTGCCTTTGCCAAGCGCGAATTTGGCGATCCGAACAAGCTCGATATTATTGAGACCCCGTATTGGATCATTCGCAACCCCGATACCCCCCAAGAGGTCAAACTACATTGCGCATATCGCGGTCGCATTAAACCGCCTCGGCAACCGTTCACCATTCACGACGCTCCACACCTGCTGGCCCATCATCCGTCCATTTGGTCGGCAATCTATCGTCGCGACTTCCTGATGCAAAACAATATCTGGTTTAAGGAAATCCCCGGTGCGGGCTGGGCCGACAATCCATTCCTTGTCGAAACGCTCTGCCAGGCAAAGGCGATCGCTTACTGGCCCAAGCCGTATTACTGCTACCGCGAGGAAACACCCGAAAAGGCAGCCACTCTGGCCAAGCGCGACCCCTTGATGCCGTTTAATCGCTGGAACGACATGGTCGATATTCTTGAGCGGCTCAACGTCACCGACCCCGCCGTTTGGACACCGCAAATCACACGCGGCTTCACTTATATGGGCATCATGATCGAGCACACCGGAATTGAGGGGCACCCCGAAATCGAGTGGGCGATCCACAAGATGTTCGAACGCATGCCACAAGAGCTGGTATTTGCCAATCCTCGCGTTACGCCCGCGGCCAAAAAGCTCTATTCCGAGTATATGGGTATCGCCAACCCTAAAATCAGCTACTGCGCATACGCCAAGGACCTCGTGGGCGAGGGCTTGTATAACGTATGGAACAAGGGGCCCAAGCAAACTCTAAAAATGATCACATCGCACTTTAGCTCATACAACGCACGCGCTGGAAAATAATCTGATGGGCAGCAAAGCAAGCAGAAATACCTCCATCGAAGCGCTGCGCTTATTCGCGGTTGCTGGCATCGCGATATTCCACACGTTTCAGTGGACCTTTCAAGCCGTCTGCGCCGGTCTACCGGAATATGCGCCGCTCGCCGTCTTCCCTTACTCCGGCGCGCTCGGCTTCATCAACCTGCTGGGCTGCTGGGCCAACGAGGTCTTCTTTATGATCTCGGGATACTTCCTTATTCCCTCGGCGGTACGCGCCCTCCAAAACGGTTCATCCGCGCAGGCCCTCACGCTCAAATCGCTTGATCGCCTCAAAAAGATCGTCTTGCCCACGCTCTTTTATTGCGCCACCTGCCTGTTTGTTTCGATGTACGTCTATCCCCTGCCCGAAATCTCGCTGCATGAGATTGGCTGGCTCACGTTGGGCATCGAGTTTATCTGGGTCTACGCGGTATCCGTATTGCTCGTCCCAGTGATTGCGTTGATACGGCAGCGAATCGGCAGCAAAAGAGCCCCGTTTGTCGTAGCGCTTCTTGTGCTCGCAACATTTGGAATCAACTGCTACATCGCGGCGACGGCAAACGAAGCGGCCGGTATCATTTTGTGGCGCAAACTCATGAGCGCCGTTACCTACCTGGTCGCGTTTATTGCAACTGGAGAAATGCGCTTTGTCCTCGAATGCCACGGCAACGCATCCGGCGCTCAAAAATCCAAGATCGTACTCATCGGACTCGTTGCCGCCACCATCGCGCTCGAGCTTCTGCTATCGGCAAACAGCCAGTACAACACGCTCTGGAAGCTCTCCTACAAGTCAACTTCCGTCATATCCTTCATCTTAGCCGTTGCATCCGTTGCCGCCGCAGCGCTCCATCAGCCGCGCCACGAAGTCCCAACTGCAGACAAGACAATCCTGACTCTCGCCGCAGGAACGCTCGCTTTCTACGCCGTACAGTCGTTCACCTGCAACGTCTGGCGACCCATCTTCGACAAAGCGATCTACACCATGGCGACAGGCATCCAAACGGGAGATCCCTATCCAGCCGCCGCCATTTTGCTCGGAATCCTTATGAGCCTTTGCCTCGCGCTTGCCCTGCTCCTCATGGATATCGTACGCAGGGCCGTAGTCGAGGCCATCAAGGCCCACATGAACGGCTAAGCGACCTTCTGACTCCTCAGACCACGAAGCGCGCTTACGCCCGAAACAAATAAAATCGCAAAGACAATCGCCCAATTCTTGCAGCCAAATACCGGAATATGAACGATCGCATGGTCATGCATAACAACGAAATAACCCAGAACAACAACCAGAGGCAGTGCCATGAGCAGCGACTGGATCAGCACCTTGCGGCGACGACCGTCTTGCGCGCCACACCGTATTGAACATACGAGTGCGGCAATCCAGATCACCAATACGACGGCAAACGAAACAAGGCAAACGATGTTCGAGATCATCGCATAACCGGCAGTTGAGCAAATGGCGAACAGCTGCGGGCTCATGCAATAAAACTCCTTCAAAATCTGAGGCCAGTCAGCCTGGGGCAACAGTGACGAAGTCCCATGCGCAGACCAAAGGCCCATCTCGCCCAGAACGTTCGAAAAGACCTCGTCCCAGCCCAGCACAAATGCCGCGACAACCCATTTCATCGCCCAGGTAAACACAAACGAAAGCCCAAACCCAAAGAGCGCCTGCAGCATCGTGACGACGCAACGCTTGGGGCGCTCACCCTTGGGGAGCGCAATGAAGGCGAAAAAGCAATGCAGGGCGACAACTGCGGCAGGAATCGTTAAAAAGTCAAGAAACGAAAACACGGCGCCCGTCGCTATCGACCAAAGGACAAGGCGGCTTGTGAAAACCCGTGCGTTCGGGGCCGAGCCCAAACGAAGGCTCATGCAAGACATCATGATGAGCGCCACAAAGAACGAGATGCACAGCAGCAGATCACCGATAAAATTGAAAAACAGATTGGTCGAGAACAGCAGGATTGCAAGGAAACCCAACGTCACTGGCTTTGAAAACCGCTTCCGCAAGGCAACGTAAGCGCAAGCGGAGCCGACAATCGCCAGAGCGGCCGCAGGCACCACGACAACGTCGATACCGCCAATAAACAGGCAGACATTCGTAAGTAGCTGCCATCCATGCCAATACCGGTAGTACTGCTGATGCGTAATCCCACCGGCTTTCGTAACGTCATCAATCTCGGCAACAGTCATCGTCTTAAATGGAGAACCTTGGTCCTTTTGCTGTGCGACTTCAATGATAAAGCGATTGTTATCAAAGCAAACAGGACCAGCTGCAACACGGTGGTCGTAGACATACATGTCAGACAACAGGGCAGAGGACTCCGAACCCTGCACATGCGACTCGATGACGGGCCTCGGCAGACAATTTGCCGCGGTATTGCTCAGGACAAATGCGGCCTGAAGAACCAAAAACAGCAACATGACCTTGACGGGAAGGCTATCGGCAAAGGAAGCTAAACGAGTTTTATTCACAGGGCATCCAAACACAAAGATCGCGTCCACGGGATTCGGCACCTATGTAATACCACAATGCGCGCTTGCAATCTCGCCGCGCACGCACGTCAACCAGGCTTGTAGCAAACGTTCTTGGTGATTAGTAGAACATTAACCGCGGGCGCCTACCTACGCTTACAATAGTCATGTCCAATGGGACACGTTGTTTATTCCGCAGGGCCGAAATGCTGCCCACGCGAAAGGATATTCTCGTTCATGACTTCCACCCTTCCCGCCCCCATCGACAAGCTTGCCATCGTTGTCGTCACCTATAAGCGCCAGGAGCTTCTGGCCAACCTGTTCGACTCCATGACCGAGCTCACGGCCGCACCCTGGCGCATCGTAATCGTCGACAACGAGAATTCGCGCGAGACCGAAGCCATGTGCGCCGCATTCAACGAGCGCCTCGCCAACCTGTGGGGCATCGACGCCGATCAGCCCGATGCAAAAGGTGGCACCGACCGTGTCATCTACGCCCCGCAGCTTGAAAACGGTGGCGGCGCAGGTGGCTTCTCCGCTGGCACTAAGCGCGCCTACGACCTGGGCGCGCAGTGGTTTTGGGTCATGGACGACGACGTGCTCGTTATCCCCGAGGGTATTGAGCGCCTGGCCAAATGGACGGACCGCTACGACGTCATCCAGGGTTCGCGCCTGGACTTCGACGGCGGCGCCTTCTTTTGGCAGTACCAGCTCATCCTTTCGCTTGGTATCCCCAACCCCATCGCCAAGTGGGACTTGGGCCCCGAGGGCTATCGTCCTATGAACCAGTTGTGCTTTGAGGGCGGCCTGTTCTCACGCCGCGTAGTCGACAAGATCGGCCTGCCCGATGCGCGCTTTTTCATCTACGGCGACGATGCCTGCTACGGCTATGTTGCGAGCCAGCACTTCCCCGCTGCCGTGGTTGCCGACGTGGTGCTCAAGCGCGCCCGCGCCGTCTCTAACTGGGACATCGCCGGCAAACGCCAGCTCAACTCCACGAGCGACACCAACCGCTACTACATCATGCGCAATCGCGGCTTTTTGGCCCGCTACATGCAGATCTACGGCGATTACCGTCCCATCCTGTTCCGTCTGGGTAACGCCGCGACCTTCTGCAAGGAGTTCATTCGTCTTGCAGCGGTCGACAAATGCTTTAAGACCGGCATCCCGGCGCTGCGCCGCGGCATGAAAGACGCCCGCAAGATCATCAAGGATCCCGGCTGGAAGCCCATGCCGCCCATGAAGGACGCAGAGTAGCGGGCACCCCTGCAGCATCGCCTGCCCCTACAGCCGCTGGCACACCGCAGCCACACGAAGCCCATCAAAACCGAATCCCCAGCGCATGCGGCCCACACCGGGTCGCGGTACACGAATCTTGTCGATGCCGTCGCGCTCTATGTCGAGCAGCGCCTGAACGGCCAGCAGCTCCAGGCCCAGCGCATCCACACCGGGGTCATACATCATGTTGATTGTTATCAGCGGGCGCTCGTCGAGCAGGCCGATCGTGTCTGCCACGTCAAAAACAGCGCCCGTAGGAAATACCTGGATGTCCCAGCGATCCGCGCCACGCTTTCGCCTCGAGGCAGGATTGGCATAGCCCGGCAATCCAAAGCAGAGCCCCTGCAAGAGCAGGTGATATGGCAGCTGCGCATCTGGGTTGTTCGCACCGATTCCCGCATCTCCCAGGATGCGGTCTAACGCCTGTCTCACGGCATTCTCATCCCCGCGGCACAACCCATCTCGAAACGTATCGACGTCTCGAACGTCCTCGGCAGCACGCTCAAACCAATCAATAATCACCAGACGAAAGGCCTGGCGAAGCTCGTTATTGGGCAACCGCAGAGCACGGAGACGACCACCATGCTCCGGCTCCTCAATCAAATCCGTCGTCAGGAAACCGGACAGATACAGCGCCGTCCACAGGCCATCATCAGGCGAGGCCTCTGGCCCCGCAGCGCCCAAACCAAGCGAGACCTCAACGCATCCATGAGCCTCGAGCAAATCGAACAAGACCGAAAGGCGGTCGAGATTCCACCCGGCAACTACCCTACTCAGGCAATCGGCATACCCATACAGATCGGCTCGCACAGGCGCTGTGCAGCCTCGGTCCAGAAAACCGATCACACGCGTCGGACTCAAGCAATAGGCCCTGCCAAACCGATATCCCTCGAGCCATTCACGCGCATCATCCAGGTATTCCTCGCGTCCAGCATGACTCAACAGGGCCTCAACCTCGGCATCCGAAAAGCCGAACCAACGGTCGCACCACGTCGAAAGGGGCGTCGAAAGACGATACGAGCAGCTGCGCGAAGAAAGCGCCGCCTCGGCAGGGTTAGGACGCTCCCCCATCAGACACGTCAACCGTAGCGAATGGCCCGTGGTGGCAATGGCGTCGAACAGCACGCGATCGAGCAGCTCCGCCGGATCGGCGCCGGAAGCGTCCCTCGCGCCCGCACGGCCCAACCACGCCGCGTCGTACCCATCAACGAGCAATACAACCTGCTCATCGCAGGCAATCTCCAACAGCTCAATGAGCACACCAAGCGCCGAGTCAACCTCGGCCTCGCTCGCCACGCCACGCGCAACACGTTCGATGTGACGCACCTTATCTCGTGCTAAATCCGGAGCCTCCAAGAGCGCCAACAAGCGAGCGCACTCGTCCGAAAGAGTATCGCGAACAACATCGGCAACAGCGGCGCCGCGCCTCGCGGCGCCAGAAAAGTCCAGCGATATCACTGGATAGCACGCATACTCATTCCGATAGCGCCCGCCATCCGCACCCCAAATCAGAGTATCGACAAACGAGCCCCGACCGGCGCGACCGACTGCGGGACGCTCCAGAAAAGCCTTGAGCATCGACAAGTTCATGCTCTTGCCAAAACCCTCGGGTCGGCAGCACACCATAACGGACGCATCGCAATCCAGCATATCGGCAATAAACATGGTCTTGTCGACCAGCGTGCAGCAACCAAGAGCCTCCGCATAGTCGTACATGCCGATGGGCAAAACCACATCGTCGGTACAGCCGATTAGACGCACGCCAAAGTCGGCAGCACTACCATTATTTGCCTGTTCAGACATCGCAACGTTCCCCTTAAATCGCAGCATGATGCCAATTGTAATGACCGCCTCGCACGTACTGATGTCGGTACACAAACAGATCGGGCAACGGTAGCAACATGGGGTGTGAGGGGGCATAACTAATCGTTGCACAACAAAACGGGGCCCGATGCATTCGCACCGGGCCCCGTCCCAACTCTTTAGCTATCTGACAACCGAGGGGCTACTCCTCAGAACCGTCCTCACCAGCAGTCTTATTCTGCTGATCGAGCTTATGCTTGCCACTCACAATAGACGTGGCACCCAGCGTGGCCAAGCTTGCACTGGCAAGGCTCGCCATAACGATGAGGTCGCCCGTCTTGGGCATGTTACCGCCCGAAGACTTGGTCGTGGTCGTGGTGGTCACCGTTTTAGAGCCATTTTGCTCCTGGTTCTGGTTGTCGGTCTTGCCCTTTTCCTCGTCCTTCTTCTGAGCGGACTTCTCGCCCTTTTCCTCAGAGCTAGTACTCTTATCGGACTCGGTCTTCTCGGAATCATCGTCCTTGGAGTCGCCCTTTGCGGCCTCGGCCTTTTCCGTGGAAGTCTGATCAGAATTGTTCTTGTCAGGAGACAAGCTGCTTGCGCCAGCCATCAGCGAGGAACCAAACGTGTAGCCAAGCTGCACAACGAAAGAGGGCTTCTTGTCCGTCGAAATAACCGGCGCGTCCGGCGCCTTATTCGAGTCGTCCTTGGAAGCACCGGAATCAGAAGCGGCGTCAGAGTTAGAGTCATTGCTAGAACCAGTATCGGCGGAAGAATCGCTCGAGCCAGTGGAAGAGTCAGAGGAACCAGCGTCGGTCGAACCAGAGGCGGCACTGCCCGTATTGCCGGCAGAACTTGAAGACGAATCGCCCGCAGCAGAGCCGTTCGAATCGGAGCCGCTCGAGGAAGAGCCGTCGTTGGTAGTGCCACCAGCAGAGCCATCGCCGTCAGTATCGGTCGAGGGCGCATCCGTATCATTATCGTCGCCCGCACCGTCATCGGTACCAGGCGTCGGTGCGGCGGGAGCAGCAGGCGCCATGCTCGGACCAGGCGCCGGCGTGGGCTCGGGCTGCACGGGCTCCACAGGCGTTGCCGCGGCAGCCTCGTCCTCGGCGATATAGACCAGACAATCCTTGAGCTCATTGCGGTAGCGGTTCTTCCAGCCCTCATGATACTGGGGCTGGCTTGCATACTTGGTCGCCACGTTATTGACCACGCTGTTGGAAAGCGCCGTCACAAACTCGCGGTCCGTCATGCTGTTGGAAAGGTTTGCCCAGCGGAAGAAGTCTCTGCAGCCACCGGTGCCGCACATGTTGGTAATACTCCACACCATGCCCTTGACACAGTCGGCGCGGCCGGAGATATCAATGCCGAGAGCACTCTTGAGCCACGCCTCGGTCACCGCATAGTACGAGTTATACGCATAGGCATCCTGCAGCGCCGAGAACTCAGCAGGGTCGGTGTTATAAGCACCCTGGAAGGCCTCCTGCGCAATACGACCCAGCTCGGTGAGCTGGCCGTTCGCATACATGGGGTTGTTCGCGTTGGAAATCTCGCCACCGCGGTCAATCGCGTCCTTAAGCATGCTGTACTTAGCAGAGTCGTAGTTATAGACCTGTTTCATAAACGGAACAAGCGACCAACGGCGGTCGAACTGGTAATAACCTAGCGCGTTATAGCCATCGCCATACGAAAAGCCCTGGTTATAGTTGCCATGGCTCTCGTATTTGGTGAAGTACTTCATCTCGGCAGTCACGTTGACAAACGAGACCCCCTGAACCGACCTCAGCACGCCCGAAAAAGACTGCTGGGTGTAAAGGCCCTTATCGATATCGGTGGCATCCGAGGCAACACCCGGCGCGGGCTCCCCGGCAACAGCAGTCACAGGCGCGGCAACGGCGCCAAACGAAAGCGCCAGCGTCAGGCCTGCCACAATCGCGGAATGCTTGGGCTGCATAAGATCCTCCCTGCATTGGTGTAGTTAAAGTGAAGTTTGCAAAGATGAATCTAAGTATCCCAGCTCGCCCGTTGTTGCACAACAACCCCTCGGTAAACGGCAACAACCCTCCGCGAAATCTTAAGGAATTAAACAAACTGGTCGTCAGGCGCCAACAGAAGCTCGCCGTAACGCTCCATCAGCCCGTCCCTCAACTGGCAGAAAGCAGGGATATAGACGTCCAAGATGCGCTGAATCAAATCTTGAGCGAGCTTGTTGTCGTAGATATGGACGTTCGTATTGCGGTCTCTGAGCATATCTAGCCAGGCTGCCTCATCAATAAAGTCGTAGAATCGGTAGGCCTCCTTCAAGATGGCACGAGGAGACCCCGACGCAGCAAGCGTGGCACCCTCATACTCGAGCAGACGCTTAAGGAGCGTAATTGAGATACCGAAAACCTGCTCATAGATATACGCACATCCAGAGACAACATAGTCGTTGTCGAAATCTTGGAATCGAGCTGTCTCTAGCAGTGCCAGACGCGAATCGAAGGCTTCGTACGACTTCACGAAAGCCAGCCCCTACAGCTTAATCTCAAAGTTGATCTCGGGGACGGCGGCTAGGTCGGCCAGGGTCACGCCGTCGACATACTTTTCGATCACGTCGTCCAGACCGCGCCAGAACTTGACCGTTGAGCACAGATCACTACGGGTGCAGCTGTTGTCGATGCCGTCGCACGCCACCGGAGCCGTGCTGCCCTCGACGGCGCGCAGGATGTCGCCGGCACGCACCTCGGCGGGGTCCTTGGCCATCATGTAGCCGCCGCCCTTGCCGCGCACGCTCTTAAGCAGGCCCGACTTCATAAGCGGACGAACCAGCTGCTCCAAGTACTTTTGCGAGATATGCTCGCGGTCGGCGACCTCGCGCAGGGCAATCTTGCCTTCGGCGTCGCCCAACGCCGCGATATAGATCATCAGCCGGAGGGCATAGCGGCCCTTAGAAGAAATGAGCATACCTACCCTCTCATCGTTGCCGGGACAAAATACCAGGCCTATTTGTCCCAAATCTTATGCACGCGGGGCAAACAAACCTGATTATTATGTCCCACATCTAAAAAGTCGAGTGGATTAGTCGGGTTTTCCCTTGACTAACGCCGAACCCATAGTAACTTTATTCCGAGAAGATTCCTAGGGTTTAGTACACCTATGAGTACACCATATACAGAGAGGGACAGCATGAGCGCAAATCCGCTGCTTTCCATCGAAGGTCTGACCGCCTCCGTGGACGAGAAGACCATCCTCCACAACGTCAACCTCAACGTCGCCGCCGGCGAGACCCACGTGCTGATGGGACCCAACGGCGCCGGCAAGTCCACCCTCGGCCACCTGGTCATGGGCGACCCTGTCTATACCGTCAACGACGGCCGCATCGTCTTTGACGGCCAGGACATCACCGAGCTCACCACCGACAAGCGCTCGCGCGCCGGCCTGTTCCTGAGCTTCCAGGCCCCGGTCGAGATCCCGGGCGTGCCGCTGTCGAGCTTTTTGCGTGCCAGCATCGCCGGCCGCCCCGGCCTGGAGATGAAGGGCAAGGAGTTCCGCCGGCGCGTCAAGGAGCTCGCGGCAGAGCTCAACATGGACACCGCCTACCTCAACCGCGAGCTGGGCGTGGGCTTCTCGGGCGGCGAGAAAAAGAAGGTCGAGATGCTCCAGCTTCTGCTGCTGCAGCCTAAGCTCGCCATCCTGGACGAAACCGACTCGGGCCTGGACGTCGACGCCCTGTCCACCGTCAGCCATGGCATGGACGCCTACCGCAAGAGCTGCAACGGCTCCATGCTCATCATCACGCACAACACGCGCATCCTGGAGCATCTGGATGTCGACCGCGTCCACGTTATGGTCAAGGGCCATATCGTGCGCGAGGACGACGCCTCGCTGATCTCCTGGATCGACAAGAACGGCTTTGAGACCTTCGAGCGCGAGGCCGCCGAGCAGCGCGCCCAGGCCGAGGCCGCCGCTGCCGAGCAGCAGGCGTAAAGGGGCGACGCAATGACCAAGAACCGCACCGAGGTCGCGGACATCGACCGCAGCCTCTACGACTTCACCTATGGCGAGGAGGGATTCGAGCGCCTCGACGCCGGCATCACGCCCGACATCGTGCGCGAGATCAGCGCCAAGAAAGACGAGCCGCAGTGGATGCTCGACCTGCGCTTAAAGTCCCTCGAGATCTTCAACCGTTTTCCCGACCCGACGTGGGGCCCCTCCATCGAGGGCCTGGACATGGACAACATCGTCACCTACGTCAAGCCCAACACCGACCAAAAGCACGACTGGGAGTCGGTGCCCGACGACATCAAGAACACCTTTGAGCGCCTGGGTATCCCCGAGGCCGAGCGCAGCTACCTGGCAGGCGTCGGCGCGCAGTACGACTCCGAACTCGTCTACCACAACATGCAGGACACCGCGTCCAAGATGGGCATCGTCTACTCCGGCATCGAGGAGGCCCTGCACGATCCGCAGTGGGAGCCGCTCATCCACGAGAAGTTTATGACGCTCATCCCGCCCACCGACCACAAGTTTGCGGCCCTGCATGGTGCCGTGTGGTCGGGCGGCTCGTTTGTCTACGTGCCCAAGGACACCAAGCTCGACTTCCCGCTGCAGAGCTACTTCCGCCTTAACGCCAAGGGCGCCGGCCAGTTTGAGCACACGCTCATCATCGTCGAGGACGATGCCGACCTGCACTTTATTGAGGGCTGCTCCGCGCCCAAGTACAACGTGGCCAACCTCCACGCAGGCGCTGTCGAGCTGTTTGTGGGCAAGCGCGCGCATCTGCGCTACTCGACCATCGAGAACTGGTCCAAGAACATGTACAACCTCAACACCAAGCGTGCGCGCGTGGACGAGGACGGCGACATCGAGTGGATCAGTGGCTCTTTCGGCAGCCACGTGGGCTACCTCTACCCCATGAGCGTGCTCAACGGCCGTCGCGCCCGCTCGAGCTTTACCGGCATTACCTTTGCCGGCGCCGGCCAGAACCTCGATACCGGCTGCAAGGTCGTGCTCAACGCGCCCGATACCTCGGCAACCGTCGAGACCAAGGGCATCTCCAAGAGCGGCGGCATCCAGACCTTCCGCAGCTCCATCGTGGCCACGCCCAAGGCCGAGGGCTCCAAGGCAACCGTGAGCTGCCAGTCGCTCATGCTCGACGACCAGAGCCGCTCCGACACCATCCCCGCCATGGACATTCGCGCCAAGAACGTCGACATCGGCCACGAGGCCACCATCGGCCGCATCGGCGACGACAAGGTGTTCTACCTGATGAGCCGCGGCATCTCGGAGGAAGAGGCCCGAACCATGATCGTCAACGGCTTTGCCAACCCGGTCTCCAAGGAGCTGCCGCTTGAGTACGCCGTCGAGATGAACAACCTGATCAAGCTCGAGATGGAAGGAGCGATCGGATAATGAAACAGACCACGAACACCGCTGTCACCACGCTCGAGCAGGTTAATGCGATGCCTGCCGCCACTTGGGGTTGGCTGCGCATGAACCAGACCAAGCTTGAGCTTTCGGACGAGCTTGCCGTCGCTCCTGCCGAGGCCGTCGAGGTCGAGGGGCTGGACGAGCAGTTCCGCGGCGCCGCCGACGCCTTCGATACCGCCATGGACGCCATGGCCGAGTGCTTCCCCGAGCGCCGTGCCTCCGCCCCCGGCGACGCCGCCGACCGCGCCCGCATCACGCCCGAGACCGAGCTCGACGTGCCCGCCACCTCCGTCTACCAGGCCGGCGCTATCAAGCTCGAGGAGGAGCTCTCCCCTGCCGAGGCCTTCAAGACCGGCATGGGCGAGGCCGCCTACACCTACCTGACCGACCACGCCACCAAGCGCATCGTCATCGACGTGCCCGCGTACCAGCACGTCACGGTTACCGTGCGCGTAAGCGGTGCCGATGCCGCCGCGGCCATTGCCGCCATCGACGTCGTCGCCCATCCCCAGTCGACGCTCGACCTCGCTCTAGCCCTGGACTCCCCCGTCAACGGCCAAGGCGTCGTGGGCTCCGTGCTGCGGGTGTGCGCTCACGAGTACGCCACCGTCAACGTGACTTGCACGCAGACGCTCGATGACAGCTGGATCGCGCTCGACGACACCGGTCTGTTCCTGGACGAGGGCGCGCGCGTCAACGTACAGCACACCGTCCTGGGTGCCGGCGCCAGCGCCACCGGCCTTGCCGGCGACCTGCTGGGCGACACCGCCAAGGTGACCATCGATACCGATTACCTGGGCGCCCGCGAACAGGTGCGCGACTTTAACTACGAGCTGCGCCACCGCGGTCGCAAGACCGAGTGCGAGATCGACGCCAACGGCGTGCTGACTGGCACGTCCAAGAAGGTCTACCGCGGCACCATCGACCTCGTGCACGGCTGCAAAGGTGCAACCGGCACCGAGCGCGAGACGGTGCTCCTGGCCAACAAGGGCGTCGACAACAAGACCGTTCCCGTCATCCTCTGCGACGAGGACGACGTCGCCGGCAACCACGGCGCCACCATCGGTCACGTCCGTGACGAGCAGCTGTTCTATCTCGCCTGCCGCGGCCTTGACCAAAACGCCGCCGAGGACCTGTTCATCCGCGCCAAGCTGGAGGACGCCGCGCTTTCCGCCACTGACGAGCGCACCCGCGCTGCCGTCGTCCGCTTGGGCAATAACCTGATCGACAACTTTGAGGAGGAGCTCGCATGATCGACACCGAGCACGTTAAATGCGACACCTGTACTGCCCCCGAGCCCATGGAGCTCGACGCCAGCGACGAGGCCTCGCGCGGCTGGCCTACCGTCGACATCGAGACCAATCCCTACAAGGCGCAGTTCCCGCTGTTCCAGCAGCACCCCGATATCGCCTTCCTCGATAGCGCCGCCACCGCTCAGCGTCCCGCCTGTGTGCTCGACGCCGAGCGCGACTTCTACCAGCGCATGAACGCCAACCCCCTACGCGGCCTGTACTCGCTGTCCGTCGAGGCTACCGAGGCCATCGCGAAGGTGCGCCAGCAGATCGCCGACCTCATCGGCGCCCCCCAGGCCAACGAGGTCGTCTTCACCCGTAACACGAGCGAGTCGCTCAACCTGGTCGCCAAGAGCTTTGCGCCTACTGTGCTCAAGCCAGGCGACGAGGTCGTCATCACCATCATGGAGCACCACTCCAACCTGATTCCGTGGCAGCAGGTCTGCCGCGATACCGGCGCCAAGCTCGTCTACCTCTACCCCACCAAGACCGGCCAGCTCACGACCGAGGAGGTTCTGTCCAAGGTGGGCCCCAAGACCAAGATCTTGGCCGTGGGTCAGGTCTCTAACGTCCTGGGCGTTGAGAACCCGGTCAAGAACCTCGGCAAGCTCGTACACAAGTACGGTGGCTATCTGGTCGTCGACGGCGCACAGTCGCTGCCGCACATGCCGGTCAACGTGGCCGATCTGGGCGCCGACTTCTTTGCCTTTAGCGCGCACAAGGCCATGGGCCCCATGGGCATCGGCGTGCTGTGGGGCAAGATGGACCTGCTCAACGCCATGCCGCCCATGCTCACCGGCGGCGAGATGATCGACTCGGTCACCGAGCAGGACGCCGTCTGGGCGCCCGTCCCCGAGAAGTTCGAGGCCGGCACGCAGGACGCCGCCGGCATCTTCGCCACGGGCGCGGCGCTTGACTACCTGGTCAACACGGTAGGCTACGAAAACATCCAGACCCGTGAGAAGGCACTCGTCCACTACCTGATGGGCGAGCTCATGCAGCTCGACTTTGTCCAGATCATCGGCTCCATCTATTGGGACAACCACCACGGCGTCGTCAGCTTTAACGTCAAGGGCATCCACCCGCACGATGTCGCGAGCATCATGGATATGGACGGTGTCTGCATCCGCGCCGGTCACCACTGCGCGCAGCCGTTGCTCACCTGGCTAGGCGTCGAGAACCTTGCCTGCTGCCGCGCCAGCGTGGCTTTCTACAACGACAAGGCCGATATCGACAAGTTTATCGCCGGCCTGCATCACGTTTGGAGCACGTTCAATGGGTAATCTGTACACCTCCACCACGTTTATGGAGCACAACTCGCATCCCGACTATAAGTACGAGATGGATGCCCCCACGCACGAGCACGACGGCATCAACCCCAGCTGCGGCGACGAGCTCACCTTGCAGCTGCGTGTCGAAAACGGCGTGATCGAGGAGGCCTCCTTTACCGGTCACGGTTGTGCCATCAGCCAGGCCAGCGCCGACATCATGGCCGATCTCATCACCGGCGAGACGGTCGAGGAGGCTCGTCGTCTGGCAGGGCTTTTCCTCGCCATGATCCGTGGCGAGCAGCTCTCCGAGGAAGACCTGGAAGACCTGGACGAGGCCGCCCAGCTCCAGGACATCTCGCACATGCCCGCCCGCGTCAAATGCGCCGAGTTAGCCTGGCGCACCCTCGACGGTATGCTCGAAGGGTAAACTAGCCAGAAGCGGATGCCCCAGATCAAAGGGTTTGATTGCCGAGCCGCCCAATACGGGCGGCTCGGCTTTTTCATAACGCCTCGGACACACAAAGTTCGCGCGTCCGGCGCTCGCCCTGTCATTTACCGAACAGCCAGCCGCAAACACGGACGTTTTCCACAGTGCCAACGGCTAGCGACAGAGCCACGGGCACCCCAAGCAACGCCCCATGCCCCGTCCTGCTGGGCTCCGGTTCGCTTCGCGCCCGCCACAGACGGGTCCCATAGGGTGCGGCGTGCATTTTTGCGAGTTTTCAGCACGCCAAGTTGCGTGTATACGCATTGAAAGCGTTAATCAACGTCTCCAGGCACCCTTTTATATCGTTTTAGAACAAGCATAGTGGTCTCAGGGGTCACAAGCATGCGCTTTGGAGGCACATCGGCAGGCATAAATGGCTTCGGGACCCATATATTTCAAGATTACGGCGGTGCCGACAGCACCACGATGCTGAAAACTCCGCTTTTTGCACGGTGTGGACGGGGGTAGGCGCGGGTAAAACCGGACTGAGCCGTATTTTTATGCAAGACGGCAATCGTTCTATGCATATCAAGAAGTGCAGTCAGCGTACCAAGCATTTAGAACGCAGGTTGCGGCGCATGAACGACCCCAGCCGCGGTGCATAGGCAGCCCTACATCACGTTTCCGCCAGCCCGCATCGCCGTCCCCGTGCGGGTCCGCACAATACGAGAAACCGTACTTTTGCCAATCCCGGTATAGTGCTCAATCTGACGCACCGTAAATCCGGCATCGCGCAATCCAACGATAACGGCATCGCGCCGCGCCGGCGGTGCGGCTTTAACCCCGTGGAGCGGAGCCCCGAGGCTCTTCGCCAACCTGTCGGCAAAGGCGTGGCGTTCCCACTCCGTCTCTTTCATATCGCACAGCACCGGTTCGCCGCCGTCGGGCATCGCTAGCGAATAGGCAATAAAGCCCTCGGCAGAACCAAATAGCTCAAGCGCACAAGAAGGATCGGAAAATCCCCTCGTGACATCTGCCGCATCACTGTCGTAAGCGCGCAGATGCTCCGCAAAGCCGCTCCAGGGATAACGCTCGATTAGGCTAATGCCCGCCTCCTGCGGATTAGCGTACACGGAGCGAATAGCCTCCACCACCTGCCAGTCGGTATCGAGCGAGCGGCGCTCAAAACGCTCACAAAATAGGCAGCCCGCGCGCCCGGTACGCTTATTGAACCGACGAGCATACGTCAACAGTAGCCGCTGCATAGCAGCGCTCATTTTGTCCTCGTAATCCAAAAGCACCAGATCCACGTAGTCACTCATGAGACACCACGCCACAATCGTCACCTGGGCATCGCGGCAGCAGTCGCGCATCAGTTCCAAAAACTCCCACCGGTCCTCGTCGCTCTCAAAGATCAACTGCCCGCCCATACCGCGGGCACAAACATGGTAAAAACCGGTGATCGTTTTCCAAACGCGCTGCATGGCGCTCCCTTCGCCGGGATCTGCTTACCATCCAATACATCACGATTGAAACGTGCCATCAAAACATTCACGCAAAATGGCACCCGTCGACGGTAAAAGGCGGCAAACCGATGGCGAACGGCAATATAGCCACAGGTCAAGCAACGCTGTCTTGCCAAAAGCTTGACCACAACCGAGCTCCTTCAACGGACCGCACAACCACAAACAGTTTAGTTAAATCGTTTCAATTGAAAGTTCCGCGCTTCTCGCTACGAAAACTCAGCCGTTCGCCGAATATTCCGTGCATTTCGCGGTATTATAGGGGCTGCATGTCAT
>CAUFWM010000001.1 GCA_959596505.1 uncultured Collinsella sp. | reverse complement strand
AGAGACGTGTGTTTGGAAACGATACACGGCGCAATATGATACCGCAGGCATATGATGAGCGCGTAACGATTGATGCGCGGCAGCTGAGGCTTGGGCCGCTGGTGTGGTGTTTGCGCTGCTTGCGGGCGGTGCCGGCAGTGCTTCGGCGTCGGTGATTTGGCGGGAGGGCGGGGATGCCTATGGACAACATACGAGAGGGTTCGGGCGCCGAGCCCGTGGGGGCATTTTCGATGTCGCATCCGGCAGTTCCGGCGCTCTACATGGTGCTGACGTTGGGGCTCACCATGTTCTCGATGCAACCGGTGTTGATCGCGCTGTCGCTTGCGGGTGGGTTGGCGTACGGGTTTGCGACGCGCGGTGCTGCGCGCACGTTGGGGGCGCTTCGCTGGCAGCTGCCAGTGATTTTGATCATCGCGGTGCTCAATCCGCTGTTTAGCGCCTCGGGCTCGACGGAGCTGTTTCGTATTGGCATGCGCGCGGTGTATCTGGAGAGCATGGTTTACGGCCTGTGCATGGGCGGGCTGTTTGTGGCGAGCGTGCTGTGGTTTGAGGCGGCGGCGTCGATGCTCGAATACGACAAGGTGCTCGCACTGTTGGGCAACGCCGCGCCGGTGCTCGCGCTCATGATCTCGATGTGTATGCGGCTTATCCCGCAGTTTTTGCGCCGCGGCCGTACGGTGCTGGCGGTGCAGGACGCGATCGATGTGCCGGGGCGTGCGCCCGCCGATCCCGTGCGATCGCGCCTGCGGGCGTCGAGCGTGCTGATGGGCTGGGGCATGGAAGATTCGCTTGAGCGCGCGGATGCCATGCGCTCGCGCGGGTGGGGTGCTGCGTCGCGCCGTACGACGTACGCGCGGTATCGACTGGGACGCAGCGACGTTGCCGCGCTGGTCGAGCTCGCGCTGTTTGGCGCCGCCGCGGTGGCAGTGGCATGGACCGCGACAACGCAGTATTCGTTTTACCCGCAGCTTTCGGTGCCCGCGCCGTGGCTGGGCTATGTTGTATACGCGGCCTGGATGGCGCTGCCCTGTGTGCTGCACGCGATTGACGAGAAGAGGTTTGGCTGATGACCCGGTTGGACGGAAGCATGATGGCGGGCATGGTGTGCGGCTCGGATACGCCGGCGATTGAAGCGCGGGGTCTGCGCTTTGCCTACCCCGGGGCCGAGGCGCCGGTGCTCGACGGGCTCGACTGGTCTGTTCCCCAAGGGGCGTTTGCACTGCTGGTAGGTGGTACGGGGTCGGGTAAGTCAACGTTGCTCTCGCTGCTCAAACCCGAGATTTCGCCGACGGGCGAATGCGCTGGCGAGCTGCGCGTGCTGGGCGAGAGCGTTGCCGACATGGATGTTCGGGCGTCCGCGGAGCGCGTGGGCTATGTGTTTCAGGACCCCGAGAACCAGATCGTGTGCGAAACCGTGTGGCACGAGATGGCGTTTGGTCTGGAAAACTTAGGCATGTCGCGCGACGAGATGCGCCGTCGCGTGGCCGAGACCAGCTATTTCTTTGGGTTGGAGGATTGGCTCCACCGCGATACCGATACGCTTTCGGGTGGACGCAAACAGCTGCTGTCGCTGGCGGCTGTGCTGGCGTTGCGCCCACGCGTGCTGCTGCTCGACGAGCCCACGTCCCAACTGGATCCCGTTGCCGAGAAGAGTTTTCTGCATGCGCTGTTCCGCGTGAATCGCGAGCTGGGCTGCACGGTTGTCGTGGCAACGCATCAGCCACGTCCGATGCTCGAATACGCGACGTGCGCGTATCGGATTGAAGACGGACGCGTGTGCGAGGTGGCCGACATTGCCTCCCTGGGGCATCGTGAAGAGCTGTTTTCTGGCGAGGCGTCAGGGTGGGGTGCCTCGCGGCGTGCAAAAAACGGAGTTTTCAGCAGCGCCAGTGGCCAGCTGGGCTCTTTGGACCCGCGCGCGGGCGCTCCGGGTGCAGAAAAATGGCTGAAATCGGACAAATCGGGTGAATTTGAGGCGCAAATACTGCCGCAGGGTGACTCGGGGGCGCCATCGCGCGCCGGTGGATGCCGAATTCTCCCAAAAATGCACGCTGGGTCGGCTACCACCCTGGCAGGGAGCTGGTTTCGCTACGATCGGGCGTCCGGCTGGGTGCTGCGCGGACTCGATGCGTCGTTTTCGGCAGGCGCGGTGCATGCGGTTGTGGGCGGTAACGGCTGTGGTAAGTCGACAATGCTTTCGGTGCTGGCCAAGACGGTCAAGTTGCAGCGTGGGCATATGGAGCGCGGGGCTGCCTCGACGGCACTGCTGCCTCAGAATCCCAAGGCGTTGCTGGTTGCCGAGACAGTGCGCGATGAGCTGATGGAATGGGCTTCGACCTGCGGGTATGACGAGGGCGCGGCCCAGGAGCGCGCGGCGCAGCTGGGATTGGACGGCCTGGATGGGCGCCACCCGTACGATCTTTCGGGCGGGCAGCGTCAACTGCTTGCGTTGGCAAAACTGCTTCTGATTGGCCCCGAGCTGCTGTTGCTCGATGAGCCCACCAAGGGTCTAGACCTGGTCAGCCGCCGCATCATCGCCCGCACCCTGCGTGACCATGCGAAGGCTGGCGGCACCGTCATCATGGCCACACACGATCTGGATTTTGCCGAGCAGGTTGCCGATGACATTGCCATGATGTTCGACGGTGAGATTGCCTGCATGGAGCCGCCGGCCGACTTCTTTGCCGACAATGTGTTTTATAGGGCGTGATGGGATGACGGATTATCGCATCGCGCGCCTACTCGCAAAACTGGAGATCCCGCTGCTGCTGGCGGTGCCAGCCGTGATGGCTGCGGCGTTGCTGGCGGGCGTTGAGCAGGCGGCACTTGCCATGCTTGTCGTGGTGGCGCTGGTGCTTGCGTTGTTCTTTGCGGGCTACGAGGCATCGCGACCGGGCCTGCGCCAGATTATGCCCACGCTGGTTCTGGCGGCGTTGGCCGCGGCGGGGCGCATCTTGTTTGGCCCCATTCCCGACTTTAAACCCGTGAGCGCCATCGCCATTATCGCCGGGGCGACGCTCGGTCGTCGTAACGGCTTTATGGTCGGTGCGCTGGCGGCGCTGACCAGCAACTTCTTTTTTGGGCAGGGCATGTGGACGCCATGGCAGATGTATGCCTGGGGTCTGGTTGGCTATGTTGGCGGTGAGTTGGCGCATGCGGGCGCGTTCGACCGTGCGGATGGAACCGTGCGCATGCCGTCGCTGATGGCGTACGGCTTTGCATCGGGCCTGCTCTACGGCGTGGTGATCAACGCCTACGACATCATCGGTTTTGTGCAGCCGCTCACGTGGGCGGGCGCCGTGGCGCGTTTTGCCACGGCGGTGCCGTTCGATATCACGCACGGCCTTGCGACCTGCGTGTTCTTGGCTGCCCTGTATAAGCCCTGGTGTCGACGGATCAACCGAGTCGTCGTGAAATACGGGCTGTAGGGCATTTCGCGTTCCCTCACGAACTTGCGGTGGAATAGTTCTCGTTTTTGGCTGTTTGGGGCCGAAGCAGGAACTATTCCACCGCAACTTATAGGGGGACGAGGTCAGATGATCCCTTTTCCTCCGTCCCCAGGGGGTCAGTTGGGGCTAGAACTCTAGGGTGAGGGTGACGGGACAGTGGTCGCTGCCAAAGATGTCGCCACGGATACCGGTGTCGCACACATTGCCGGCGATTGCGTCGCTCACCAGGAAGTAATCGATGCGCCAGCCTGCGTTGTTCTTGCGGGCATTAAAGCGGTAGCTCCACCAGCTGTAGACGCCCTCGACGTCAGGATTGGCCGCGCGCCAGGTGTCGGTAAAACCGGCGTTGAGCAGCTCGGTAAACTTGCCGCGCTCCTCGTCCGAAAAGCCGGCGTTGCCGCGGTTGGACTTGGGGTTCTTAAGGTCGATTTCCTCGTGCGCCACGTTAAAGTCGCCACAGGTTACAACGGGCTTGCCGGTCTCACGCTCAAGCGCGCTCAAAAAGTCGCGATAGGCATCGTCCCAGGCCATGCGCACGTCGATGCGCGCGAGCTCATTTTGGGCGTTAGGCGTGTAGACGTCGACAAACCAAAACTTGTCGAACTCGAGCGTGCAGACGCGGCCCTCGGTTGCGGCTTGGGCGACGAGCTCGGCCGCCTCGCCCTCGCCGGCATAAGGCAGCAGCGCGTCGGCGCGCAATACGCGCAGCGGTTCCTGGCGGCTAAAGACCGCAGTGCCCGAATAGCCTTTGCGCTCGGCATAGCTCCAGGTTTGATGATAGCCGGGCAGGTCAATATCGACCTGCCCCTCCTGCAGCTTGGTCTCCTGCAGCGCCAAGATATCGACGTCGAGTTCTTGCGCGATCTGGATAAAGCTCGGGTCCTTTTTGAGCACGGCGCGCAGGCCGTTGACGTTCCACGAGGCGAAAGTGTAAGTCTGAGGCATGGTGTCCTTTCGACGGGGTTGGCAGGCTTAAGATTAGCGCAACAGGGGCGGTGGTGGGCTCCGCGCGTGCTGACTCAAAGGCCGTATGCCGGGATGTCGTCCGACGCTGCCCGACCAACAAGGACGGAGGACTCATATGACGCAGGCAATAACGGATCCCAAGCAGGCCTCCGCCGCGCTGGAAGAGCTGTTCGGCACCCACAAGCGCGTGGTCTTCTTTGGTGGCGCGGGTGTTTCCACGGCGAGTGGCATCCCCGATTTCCGCAGCGTGGACGGCCTGTATCACCAGCAGTTTGCCTATCCGCCCGAGACCATGCTCTCGCATAGCTTTTATGAGGCGCATCCGGCCGAGTTCTTCGACTTCTACCGCACCAAGATGATCGCGCTTGGCGCCAAGCCCAACCGCTGCCACACCAAGCTGGCCGAGCTGGAGCGCGCCGGAAAGCTAAATGCCGTGGTGACGCAAAATATCGACGGCCTGCATCAGATGGCCGGTTCGCAGCGCGTATTCGAGCTGCACGGATCGGTCCATCGCAACATTTGTCAGTCGTGCGGCGCGGTCTATAGCGCCGAGTGGATTTGCTCGCGCGAGCACGAGGATGCCGCGGGCGTGCCCGCGTGTCCTGTGTGCGGCGGCCGCATCAAGCCCGATGTGGTGCTCTACGAGGAGCCGCTCGACGAGCATGTGCTTACCGGTGCCGTTGCCGCCATCGCCGCGGCCGATGCCCTTATTGTGGGCGGGACTTCGCTCGTGGTGTATCCGGCGGCGGGCCTTACGCGCTACTTTACCGGCGATACGCTGGCCATTTGCAATCTTGCTCCCACCGATCAGGATACAAATGCCGACCTGCTGATTTCTTGCGACATCGCGGCCGCGTTTGCGTTCTAGCCCGCGCGCGCGGATACAATAGAAAGACTGATTGCAAAACGACCCCGCCGCCAGCGCCCAAGCGCGGCGGCGTGGGCATTTTAGGAGGATGTTCATGGCGAACGATAGCAAGACATGGCGGTGCGGAAAGTACGAGCTCAGCTTTGACCGTCCGCGCATCATGGGCGTCCTCAACGTGACGCCCGATTCGTTTAGCGACGGCGGCGAGCACTTCGATGCGGATGCCGCTATCGAGTACGGCCTGGCGATGCTCGACGCCGGCGCCGACATCATCGACGTAGGCGGCGAGTCCACGCGCCCCGGCTTTACCCCGGTCAATCCCGACGAGGAGGCTCGCCGCGTGCTGCCCGTGGTGCGCGCGCTGGCAAAAGAGGGCGCCATCGTCTCGATCGACACGCGCCACGTGGCGGTCGCCAAGGCTGCCGTGCGCTGCGGCGCCTCGATCGTCAACGATGTGACGGGCTTCACCGACCCCAAGATGGTCGAGTTTGTCGCGACAAGCACCTGCGGCGTCATCGTGATGCACGCCGGCGAGGTCGCGGCACCTACCCGCACACATGCAACGGTGCAGCTCGACACCTCGGCCGCGGCGTTTGTTGCCGAGAAGGCGCGCGAGGCGGCTGCCGAGGCCGCGCGAGAGGCCGAGAGGCCGGCTCGCCGCCGTCGCGGCAAGCTGCTGGGCGAGCCCAAGACGGAGGCCAAGCTTCCGGGCGGCGTGGTGCAGCCTTCGCTGCCGTTTGGCGACCCGGAGCCCGCGCCCGAGCCTGCGGACGAGCAGAAGCAGGCGGCACCGGCGGCCGAGCGGGTCGCCCCTGCCGCCGAGCCTGCCGCGACCCCCGAGCCCGCGCCGGAGCCCAATGACCACCTGGCAGCCATGATGCGCCGCAGCGCCCGCCGCGAGGAGGCCTACGTGCCCACCTCTCAGCTCCGCCGCTTCACCCTGCCCGATTCGGCGCCCATCATGCGCCGCGTCATGGGTTTCCTGTCCGACCAGGCCCGCACGCTCATTCATGCCGGTGTGTCGCGCGATCGCATCTGCATCGATCCCGGCCCGGGTTTTGGCAAGACGGCCAACGAGGATATCGTCATCCAGCGCGAGACCGCCAAGATGGCATCGCTGGGCTATCCGCTCATGTGCGCCGTGTCGCGCAAGCGTTTTGTGGGCGCCGTCTCGGGCGTGACCGAGGCCGCCGCGCGCGATGCCGCTACGTTTGGTGTGTGCCTGGGCGCCATCCAGGCCGGTGCCAACATCGTGCGCGTGCACGACGTCACCGGCTTCGCGCAGTTCCTGAACGGTTACTGGGCCGTCGCCAAGCCGCAGCCGCGCCGCGCGTTTGTGGCCGTGGGTTCCAACCTGGGACATCGCTGCGACAACATCCGCGCCGCGCGCGACATGATCGCCGAGATCCCGCTCACCTGCGTGTCCAACTGCTCGCGCATCTTCGAGAGCGAGCCGGCCTACGAGACGCGCCAGGACGCGTTTGCCAACGCCGTTATCGAGATTAAGACCGAGCTGGCGCCGCTGGTACTGCTTGACGAGCTGCAGAAGATCGAGCTCGAGCTGGGCCGCGACCGCTCCAAGAAGGCCAAGGTCAACGGCCCGCGCACCATCGACTTGGACCTGCTGTGGATGGATGGTGAGACGCACGGCGGCAAGAAGCTGCGCCTGCCGCATCCGCTGATCGGCGAGCGCGACTTTGTGCTGGTGCCGCTCGAGGACCTGATGCACGACCCGGCGCGGTTCTTCCGCTTCAACGGCGTCGAGGTCAAGGAGCCCGAGGACCGCGTGGGTCATATCGTGGGCGAATTGGGGCGTATGTAGATGATTGAGATGAATGCTGTAGCCGCCCGCACCGAGCTTGATGCCGCGCGCGACGCGGGCCGCGAGGGTGCGTCTGCGGGTTGGTGCGCTTGGAGTGCGGGTGAGGCGTCGTTGACGTTTTCGCTGGTTGTGCGCCCGGACGTGAATATGCATGCCTTCCACGGCCTGCCGTTTGTGGCCGCGATGGGCATGATGGACGCGCTTGTGGGCACGGCTTCGACGCCGGGGTTGGGCCTTGCCGGCAAGGTGGGCATTGAGTGGCCGAGCAACATCGTGTGCGGCGCGCCCGCGTTCGAGACGCCGTTCGCACGCGTTGCCGTGAACGGTGGCGCCGGTGCCGCGGGCATGTTCGGTGCCGTGACGGTGGATATTGAGCGCACGGCGCTGAGCGGGCTTGGCGTGGATGTGGCCGACGAGGCGCTGGTTGAGGCGCTGTCCGCCGCCGTGCTGACCCGCGTGGGCGCTTGGGCAGTTGTTGCCAACACGCCGCAGGGCGCTGCCGGCCCGTTGGCTCCGGTGCTGGGTGAGTACTTCGATATGGTGCCGCTGCTGGGTCGTCAGGTTGCGGCGGTGTCGCCCAACGGTTTGCCGCTTGCGGTCGGTGTGTTTGCGGGCCTGGATATCTGGGGCCGTGCGACCATCAAGACCGATGCCGGCGAGCAGGAGTTTCCGCCCGAGGCCGTACGGATTCGCGGACTGTAACGCGAGGCACCCGCGCTCAAAGATAACGATGACAACAGAAGCTCTCCTCGGCTTGCACCGGGGAGAGCTTCTGTGTGACCCGAGAGAATGGCCGCGTCAGCTCTATTCCTCAAAATTGAAAATTTTTCAGTTTTGAGGAATAGGATTAAGCCAGCTCGGTCTTTTGCGAGGTATATTCGCTACAGAGTCTATTCCTCAAAACTGAAAATTTTTCGTTTTTGAGGAATAGCGATAAAAGACCGCGAGGAGGCCCCAATGAAACTCATCAATAGAACGTCATATATGGACACGTTGACGAGCCTTATTGGCGTGCCGGACATCAAGGTCATCACTGGCATCCGCCGTAGCGGTAAATCAAAATTGCTCGAGGCCCTCCGCGATTACGTGGAGGCAAATCTGTCCAATTCGAATGTCATTCATATCAACTACAACCTCGATGAGTTCGAGAATCTGTTCGAGTATCACGCGTTGCTCGCCTATGTAAAAGATCATCGAGTGTCCGACAAGCAAAACTTCCTGCTTATCGACGAGGTTCAGATGTGCGACGGCTTTGAACGCGCGATCAACAGCCTTCACGCATCCGAGCAGTACGACATCTTCATCACCGGATCGAATGCCTTTTTGCTGTCGAGCGATCTGTCGACGCTCTTTACGGGGCGCACCTTCGAGATCGAGGTTTTCCCGTTCTCGTTTGAGGAGTATCGTCTCTATGGCGACGAGGGCGAGGTCGACCGCGACTTCGATGAGTACGCGAGAACCGGCGGTATGTCCGGCTCTTACCCTTATCCACTGCAGGAGCAGCGCTATCAATATCTCTCCAACGTCTTTAAGACGCTCATCGTGAGGGATATCGTGCAGCGGCATAACGTGAGAAACGAATCGGCGCTGCTACGCATTGCCGATTACATGATGGACAACGTTTCCAACATTACGTCGGCACGCAACATTACTGATGCATTAAATGCGGATGGGCTAAAGATTACGAACAAGACGGTCGGCACGTACATGGGGTACCTGTGCGATGCGTTTGCCTTCTATAAAGTTCGTCGGTACGACATACGCGGCAAAAAATACCTTAAGAGCGGCGAGAAGTACTATCTGGCGGACCATGCGTTTAAATATGCGCTTCTTGGTACACGTGATATGGACTGGGGCCGCGTATACGAGAACATGGTGGCAATCGAGCTGCTGCGCCGCGGATACGAGGTATACGTCGGTGTACTCTATAAAAAGGAAATAGACTTTGTAGCAATCAAGCGGAGCGAGAAACTCTACATTCAGGTGAGCGACGACATCAGCTCGGATAAGACATTTGAACGCGAGATTTCGCCACTGCTGAGCATTGGCGATGCGTATCCCAAGATGATTCTCGCCCGCACGCATCATGAGGCCACGGACCGCGATGGGGTGCAGATCGTGGACTTGGCGAGGTGGCTGTGCGGCGAGGCGTAGCAGAAAGTCCTATTCCTCAAAACTGAAAAATTTTCGTTTTTGAGGAATAGGACCGATGCGTTGCCTAGTTCTCCGCTCATGCTCGACTTAAGCCCCGTCTTACCCCAGCTCCTGCATGCGGCGGTAGATTTCGCAGATGCCCTTGATGGTGAGCTGTCCGTCGACCACGTCGAAGGCATCGGTCGAATCGGCGACGATGCCGGCGAGACCGCCCGTGGCGATAACGGTGGCGTCCTCGCGGCCCAGCTCGCGCTTCATGCGCGCGACCAAGCCCTCGGCCATGGCGGCGGCGCCCGTTACGGCGCCGACCTTGATGCACTCCTCGGTATCGCGGCCGATGGCGTGCTCCGGCGCCTCGAGCGGAACGCTGGCGAGCTTGGCGGCACGGGCGGCAAGCGCGTCCATGGAGATGCGGATGCCCGGCGCGATCGCTCCGCCAATGTAATAACCGTCCTTATCGATGACGTCGATATTGGTCGCGGTGCCAAAGTCCACCACGATCGCCGGCGCGCCGTAGAAAGTCTCGGCCGCAACGGCGTTGGCGACGCGATCGGCACCTACGGCCTGGGGGCGCGCCGCGCGCAGCTTGGTTACGGCGGCCGTCTGCGGCCCGATGACGATGGCGTCCGCGGCAATGCGGTCGGCCACGGCGTGCCACTCGCGCGAGAGCTGCGGCACCACGCCCGCAAAGGCGATTGCGTCGACCGCGTCGAGCGAAAGGCCGTACATCTTAAAGAAACCCATCAGGCGCACATGGATCTCGTCGGCGGTATAGGAGCGGTCGGTGGGCATGCGCCACGACTGCACCAGCTCGTTTCCGTCAAACAGACCCATGGCCGTCTGCGTGTTTCCCATATCGATAGCGAGCAGCATGTCTACTCCAGGTGTCGGCGTAAAAGGACGCGCACCATTGTATACGCGCCGCCGACGGCGCTAGGCTGCGATTTGTTCACGGTGATATGGGCTGAGGGGTTTAAATATGAAGGAATTATGCTCTACGAGATTTTCCTTGCCGTTTACCGAACTCCCACGTAATATTCTTTCTTGCGCACATGAGGCGCCCAGACATTGCGGGGTGGAGCAGTCTGGTAGCTCGCCGGGCTCATAACCCGGAGGTCGTAGGTTCAAATCCTGCCCCCGCGACCAAGCATCTTAAATACCTGCGGAAACGCAGGTATTTTTTTATATTGAGAGCTACTTTTGACCGAGTGTCCCTACTATTGTCCCGCTTTTCAAATATGTGCAGGTTGTTCGTCGGTTTGGGTGCTGCGGGAAACCTTGGGTAGAATAAGGCCAATTGCATACGGAGCCGTGAAAGTAAATGAGTGCTCGCAGGGCTGCGCGAACGTCGTGATATGCGCATAAGATGAGCTATTGGCGAAAAGTCACCGCTAGGCATACCACCCCGAGAGAAGACGGCGGCTTGGTAACCGTTGCTTCGAGGCGAGCGAACCCACACTACAGATGGGGCAAACAGCTTCCAGCATCCTATTATGTGAGCGAAAGGCAGCGACGGTCGGAAAAGTCGTTCACGGGATGTGCCGGTCCAGGTAGAGGCACGGAGCGACGGCAGGGAACGGGTAGGGTGCCTGTCTCTGTGTCGCTTTGTTTATATCGACTCTCCGTTACTAGGTGGACGGAGGGCCGCTATGAAGCACAAAGACAAAGATAATCCAACTCCAGTTTTCATCCCGATGGCGCTTTCAAGTGAGGACGCCGCCCGTGCGCTCGGCGTTTCCCCGAAGACGCTCGCCAACTGGCGCTGCGCGGGTAGGGGGCCTGCCTATGTCCATATCAGCGACTCCCCTCGTTCGCCCGTTCTATATCTGATGGAGGACTTGGAGGACTGGCTGCGCTCCCGCCGTCGTTGCGTGGGGGGTGAGTAACGTATGGCTGATGTGAACGGTCGACTTGAGCCAGATTACGCCAAGATGGAGCGTGAATGGCGCGACAGCATGAGAAGGGTGCTGACGGAGGTCCAATGCAGCAAACTCGCTTGGGCGATCTGGAATTACTACCTTGATAAGGAGGAGCCGGAGCTGCCCAAGCCGGCGATGCTCGTATTCGAAGCCTATAGGTCCCAGCTCGATTTCAGACGAGAGAAATCCATTGAACAGCTGACGCGTAATCGGGCGGGCAAGGCACCTTTAATCGCCGAGGATTCAGGAGAAGCCTGCGAAGTTTTGCCAGAAATCTTCAGAAATCTAGGCAGTTCTGAAAGGGCTTTCTTTCAAAAGCTTGAAGAGGAAAAGTTATCTACCTGCGATTGTGGCGCAATCCACTGCGCGGTGACCACACGGTCATTGGACGGTGACTGCGGACATATAGATAGAGATAAAACTACATCAAGCTCTAGAACTAGGGCTGGGGCAGGGTCTGATTTTGAAGAAGGCGGAAGAACGCGCGCTCCGACTCTCAATGAAGTGAGGGCCTACTGCAATCAATGTGGTCTGGCCGTCTCTCCTGAAAAATTTTTTGACTACTACAACTCCAGTGGGTGGCGCGACAAGAGCGGCAGCCCTATTCGCGACTGGCGGGCTAAGCTCCACGCCTGGAACGAGCGGGAGGGACATTATCCCGAAAAGGAGCAAGCCGTAGATGCCGGAAGCGGCGCGAACGGACGCAAGAGCCTCAGGATTGGCCTCATCATAAGTTCTGACAAGGAGGAAGGCGAGTGGTTCGTGCAGTCACCTGCGGAGCACGCTGGCCCCATTCCGGGAAGTAGGGGAATGGACCGGGATGAGGCCGAGCGCTTGGTAATCAAATTGTATCCGGATTTGCAGCCCTATGTTTAGGAGATAGTGCCAAGGTTGCACTGAAGGCGCTTCTGGGTGCCGAGGGAATCGAGGTTCCCGAGCGGGCTTCGTTTGATACTGGAGTGCGTCTACCGGACGGTTCTGTGCTCGTGATGACCGATTTCGAGGCCCGAGGTGTTTTGCCGTGAGATAATGCCCGGCATCGTTGCCGATGAATGCTGGTCTGCTGTCCACGCCGCTCGCTTGATTGCCCCGCAAGCCTCTGGAGGCCCGCCTTCTCGGCTTGATAATAGGGGCGGCGGCACCTCTATTATCAAGCCGAGAAGGCTCTCGCGTTGCTTAGCAGCAGCGCTCACCGGCTAGGGCCGCTCTTCGAGTTGCAAGATTTGGGAAGTGTACGGACAAACTCAACTGTTGCGGACTTTTCCTTCACTTCCATCTTGCTCCCGAGCGGCCTTAGTGACCTTGACGGGAGGGTGCTCGCGCTTTGAAAAACTGGCATTTTGGGATTGCCTGTTTTCGGCAGCCGGCGTGACCGCCGTCTGATTTTACGCTACCAGCAAACGCGGCGGCGCTGTTCGCTGGTAGCTTGTTTTTGGAAAACGAGAGGAGTCGAAGTCGGCATGCGGAGAAAAGAGGCGCGCGTCGAGGTGCGCATGACGGAGCGCGAGAAGGAAATCCTCAAGCGAAAAGCCGCCAAAAACGGCATGACGGTTTCCGAGTACGCCCGAAAGCTTCTCGCCAATTCCGACGATGAGACAATCAGGGTCATAGACACGGAGCCTTTGAGAATGGCGGCGCACGAACTCGCGAAGCAGGGGACGAACCTGAACCAGTTCATGAGATTTCTGAACTCCAACGGCGCGGGGGTATTCAACCAAGATGAAGCCAAGGCGGTTTTGGAGAAAGAGGTCTCGGCGTTCTCCGAAATCATGGAAGCGCTCGCGGCGCTCCGCATGGAAGCCGACCGAAACGGCGTCCATCTGCAAATCGAGGGTTTCGACAGCATCGAGAATGAGTGACGCGGGCAAGGAAAGGGTCGATGGTGCGCTACGCTATCGAGCCTTATCCAAGTCTTGTCTTCGGTTTTGGCGGTCGCGTCAATTCCGCAGTCCGTGAATGGGTCGGCTTGGATCCGCGCGAGCGCGGGACACACCGCTCCGTGGTCACCGAACGTCGCATTGGCTCGGCTGTCTATTTCGTTCGAGTGCCTTTATCCTGTTTGCGATTGGCGCGAGTGGAATGAGCGCGGCATGAACCTTGTCGGTGTCGCTCTCTTTCTCTGCATCGCTCACCGAGGTCGGCGAACGCCACGATGCTCTCTCCTATATCAAGGGTTCCAGTGGTATCATCGTTCCGGTTCCCGCCCATTCGTTTGAGCATGAGGAGCCGGATTTCTTCGGTTCCGAAATCGGTGATATGAAAAGTGCGACCGCAGAGCTATCGAAACAGAACGGGTTGGAACCACCGAAAGACTTGAACAACGAGCATTAGAAAAAGCCCCGTCCATTTGGTCGGGGCTTTCCTTGTCTGAGACAGACGATTGTTTTGTTCTTTCAAGTTACTTCGTAGCACCGCAGGAAGAGCACTTGTACCCGGTGGTCACGGTCTCGTCCCATGCTGCGCTCACCTGCACCTGTTCATCATATGCATCGGCCACCTTTACCTGCTCGTCGTAAGCAGCCTGCACGGTGCGAGACTCTTCGTGGCAAGAACCGCAGTTGCCACCGTTAAGCAGCGAGTTCTTAAAATGAGCCGCTTCGTTCCCAGTGATATCCGCGCCACAGTTGTTACAAATGCTGACATACTTTACAACTGCGTCGTGGTGGACGGTCTTGTATTGTGCGTCATGGTGGACGGTCTTGTACTGAGCGTCGTGATGGACGGTCTTTGTCTGGGCTACCCAGTTGTGCTGATGCGCCGGGGTGTCATCCTTTTTCGATGAGCTGCCTGAATTGGTGTTCGAGCCAGAGTTGCTGCTGTTGCCGCCATTCGGCTTGCTATCGGATTTTCCCTCGTCTTTCTTGGAGGATGAATTGCTCTTGTTTCCAGAGTTATCGGAGCTGCCTGTGGCCTTCCCGTCATCTTTCTTGCTATCGGAGGTCTCCGGTGTCTTTGCATCGGACTTGTCCTCCTTGGCGGCCTCCTCAGCCCTCTCGGTCTCCTTCTCGACGGCATCCGTATCGGCATTCGGGTTCTTCTTGATGTTGTCCTCGAACTTCTTCACGACCTCGGCACCCTTGTCTCCGGTCAGAGTGGAATCGCCCTTCTTCACGGCTGCTGCAACGTCCTTGGCAATGTCTGTCAGGTTATCCTTCGTCACCTTGTCCGCATCCACCTTATCGAAAGTCACGCCTGTGGCGGCTGTCTTACCGGTTTTCCCGGCGGTAATCCTCTTCGATGGCACCTTATAGATGGAACCGTCGGCGTTCACCGGAGAGATGAACGTAACGGTATAAGTGCCGGACTTGCCAACCTTCACAGTCACCTGTTTATTCGCGTCGATAGCGGTGTAGAAGTCCACCTCGCCGTCCGCTCCCTCGATATGCGCGATGACGGGCGTGGAAGTGTCCGCATCCCAGCCGTCAGCCTTTACCTCAAGGGTAAGTACCATGTCCTGCTTCTCATCATCCTTTGACTGGGACACCGCAGGGACATTGGAATCTCCCGTCCAACTGGCATGTGAGATGGCGTAAGCCCCGCCGCCGATGAGAAGCGCCGCACAGAGGATTCCTACACCAGCCGCGCAGACCTGCTTACGGGAGAACTTGCGCCCGAAGAGCATGAAAGGTTTCCCCTCTTCCTTTTCCACTGCATCCCCGGAGACCATATCGTCCGTCACCTTCGGAATCTCCGTAACCACCATGGCTCCTTCCTGATTGCGATACTTCAGTATTTGCATTGTATTTCAAATTGTCACTTATATAGGTGTGACTTATATAGGGTTGGCTTGAATCATTGACACCGGTGGATAGGAGGTGCCGATGACTGAGCTTGACCCCAAGATGCGCGTGGGGCTCCGCATTAAGGAGCTGAGGGCCGGGCTCGGCATGAGTCAAGAGGCCTTCGCATACTCCATCGAGATGTCCCGCACCTATTTCGCCGAAGTCGAGACGGGCAAGCGAAACGTGTCTATTGAGAATATCGACCGCATAGCGAGGGGCCTCGGCGTTTCCCTGAGGGGCTTTTTCGACTCAAATCTGTTTGCGGAGCGCTGAGACATCAAGTTGAAGTGGCTCTATCGGTTGTTGACCCTGCTTCCCCTGTCAGACACATCATTGTGCTAACTCGATGGCCGATAACGGTGCCTGCCAGAAATCGTGTCTTTGGGGTCCGATGGGTGAATCTTCAGGGGGTAATTGCAGGTTTGGTTGCTACGAGAATAGGTCAATTACTCCGCTGACATCTCGTGTATCGGTGTAGTAACGCCGGGCTGTCTCCGGATCGTGACCAAAGAGCGCTGCCCTTATCTCAATCGGGACACCTCTGTTACGGGCAATGGTGTGGAGGGTTGCTCGCCACACATGGGAACGGGCTGTCTGCAAAAGTTCTATGTCACAGTCGCTTGCTATCTGACAATAAAGGGTGCGAACAGCCTTCGAGCAGTTGGACTTGTCCCATTCGCGCCACGGATTATCGGTTGCGGGAGCGGGGAAAACCAATCCGACCCCACTACTTTCGGCTCGGCGATTTTCGAGTAACGAAATGACGCGCGAGTCGAGAACGGGGACAATTCGGCCTCGGTGGGTCTTGCTTGCCTCGTTGGTAACTTCAACCGAGTCACAGCCCTTGCTTACCTTGTCCCAAGTGAGGGTTCGCGCCTCACCGATGCGCAATCCCGTGACGGCTTGCAGCGCTGTTAGCTCCACGATTGCCCTTTGCGCATTTGCAAGCTGTTGACGGGAATATTTTCCGCGTACGGAGCCACTTTGCGGCAGAGCGCCCTTCCAGCTGTCTGATAGGAGCCAATCGAGCACCTTTCCCCACTCGCTTTCCGAAAGCCCCTGCCCTCCTTGCGGCTTGTTGCTCGCCTTGTTTTCAGGTAGGTCGAAGCTCATCCCTGCAATTGGATTCGAGTTGAGCACGCCGCACATAATTAGGGGTTGTATGACCCATTTGTTGACGACCTTCCGCACCTGTCGCGCCGTTGCTGTTCCGTGCTTTTCGGCAATCAGGCAGAGGGCTTTACCAAAGGTCCCGGCGCGCAGAGCGTCCGCAATTGGGTAGCCCCCAAGGGATTCCGTTGCGATAGAGAGGCAGAGAGCATAGCGTTCTCTGGTCGATGGGCGGAGGCGAGGGCTTTCCTCCATGCTCGGCAACGCCTCGGATTTTATGTATCCTCCGAAAAGGTCAGAACTGTTCCAATTGCTTTTCAGCCCGCATGTGGCTTTTAACTCTTCGGCCTGCCGACGGGCTTTTGCGCGAAGTTCGCCTTTTGTCACGCAGCCTCTGGTGTCCCGACGGAGCGTGATGCCATCGGGGAGCCTGATGCTCCATTTCATGCGGTATCCGCCGCGCGGGTCCTCCTTGATGTGTGCGCTGTCGATGGTGTCTTGACCGGGCTGGAGCCTTTCTCTTGGCATATTTGCTCCGTTCTGTGTCCCTACTATTGTCCCTACTATCATGGGGAGACTTAGGGATTAGATTAGCAACAGTGGGATAAAAAATATATATCTACCAGCAGAAAGTAATAGATAATCACCGTATAAAATTATAGCACTACAATACCCGGAGGTCGTAGGTTCAAATCCTGCCCCCGCGACCAAGAACTTGCAGCTCGTCGGTCAAGCCGGCGAGCTTTTTTGTTATCCCGGGATCGTTTCTTCGGTTCATTTCTCAGCCTCTCAATCAAAGATCTCGATCTGTAACACCAAGACCCGATTTGGGCGGCTAGGTGTTACAGATCGAGATATACCGGCGGTTTGGGCCGCGTTTGTCTAAATCTGTAACACGAGGGACGGATTTTGCCGGGCAGCTGTTACAGATTGAGATTTTCTAGCAGGCGGGTTTGGTTTGTCTTGATCTGTAACACCTGGGGTCGTTTTTGGCCGATGGATGTTACAGATCGAGACATTTTGTTGGGACGGTTCCCGTTGTCCCGATCTGTAACAGGTAGGGGCCAAAAGTGGGCCTAGATGTTACAGATTGAGATGTTTGGTCGGACCGAATTTGTTCGTCTCGATTTGTAACATCTAGGGTCGTTTTTGGTCTGTAAGTGTTACAGATCGAGATTTTCCGACGGACCGCTCCCGTTTGTCTTGATCTGTAACAGCAAGACCCGGTTTTGCCGAGTAACTGTTACAGATTGAGACAAATCGACGGGCCGCCCCGCCCCATCCACCTGCCGTCACCTGATATTCGCCGATTTTCGTTGTGCCGCCGTGCTCTCATGCCATATCCTCTAGACAACTACGCGGCACCATCGCCGCCGCGCCTACAAGAGAGGAATGTCCATGACCGCACCTGCATCCAAACTGCTCCAGCCCATTACGGTTGGCCCCCTTGAGCTCAAGAACCGCATTATGTTCCCGCCGCTGACCACCGGCTACGAGGAGCGCGACGGCTCCATTGGCGAGCGCAGCCTGGCTTTTTACGAGCGCCTGGCCCGTGGCGGCGTGAGCTACATCGTCATTGGCGACGTCGCTCCCGTCATGACCGCGAGCCCCACGCCCAAGCTGGCGACCGACGCCCAGATCCCCACGTTTAAGGCCCTGGCCGACGCCGTCCACAAGCACGGTGCCAAGGTCGCGCTGCAGCTGTTCCACCCCGAGTACGACGTGCCCGGTGTCGGCCGCATGGTCATGGGTTCCATGGCTGCCGCCAAGGCCGCGCAGGAGGCCAAGGCCGCCGGCGACGAGGAGACCTTCGCCGCTAAGATGGCCGAGTCCAACGAGATCCGCAATCAGGCATACGCCAAGCTGCACCACGACATGCAGCACTTTGTGAACGAGGCGAGCGTAGAGCAGCTCACCCAGATTAAGGAGGCCATCGCCGCCTCGGCCGCTCGCGCGCAGCAGGCCGGCATCGACGGCATCGAGGTCCACGGCGACCGCCTGGTGGGCTCGCTGTGCTCGGCCATCCTCAACCAGCGCACCGACGAGTACGGTGGCTCGTTCGAGAGCCGCGTTCGCTACGCGCTCGAGGTCGTCGCTGCCATTAAGGAAGCCGCGCCGCAGCTGATGGTGGAGTACAAGCTCCCCGTGATCATGGAGAACCCCGACGGCACGCCGCGCGGTAAGGGCGGCCTGCAGCCCGACGAGGCCTGCGAGTTTGCCAAGCTGCTCGAGAGCGCGGGCATCGACATGATCCAGGTTGCACAGGCAAACCACACCGGCAACATGGGCGACACCATTCCGCCCATGGGCGCCATGCCCTACAACTGGACGCTGCCGGTGGCCGAGCGCGTCAAGGCCCTGGTCTCCGTGCCGGTGGCAACCGTCGGCCGCGTGGTCTCGGTCGAGGCCGGCGAGAAGATTCTGGAAGACGGCGCGGCCGACATCGTCGCCTATGGCCGCTCGCTCATGTGCGACCCCGACATTGCGCTGAAGGCCGCCACGGGCGAGCCCATCCGCGAGTGCCTCAACTGCAACAAGGGCTGCGTCGACGCGATTCAAAATCGTAAGTACATCTCGTGCGTGCTCAATGCCGAGAACGGCGACGAGGCGACCATCGCCATCAAGCCGGGCGAGGGCGACAAGAAGATCGCCGTGGTGGGCGGCGGTATTGCCGGTCTGGAGGCCGCGCGCGTGGCGGCCAAGCGCGGCTACGACGTGACCGTCTACGAGGCGAGCGATCATCTGGGCGGCCAGATTGTGCTGGCGGCCGCGCCTCCGCGCAAGGACGAGATCATGCGCTCGGTCGAGTACTACGAGAAGATTCTGCCCGGCCTGGGCGTGAAGGTTGAGCTCAACCATGCCGCTACCGCTGAGGACCTCAACGCCGCCGACGCCGCGATTGTGGCCGTGGGCGCGCACGACGTGGTCATCCCCGTTCCGGGTGCCGATTCGGAGAAGGTTGTCTCGAGCTGGGACGTGCTGGCCGGCAAGGTGGAGCTCAGTGGCCGCGTCGCCGTCATTGGCGGCGGCCTGGTGGGCACCGAGACTGCCGAGTACCTGCTGCAGCACGGCTGCGAGGTGGCGATCGTGGAGATGCTCGATAAGATCGCCGCGGGCGAGTCCGAGACCATTCTGCCGCTGATTATGAGCGACTTTGCCGAGCATAACGTGGAGCAGCATGTTAAGACCCGCCTGACCGCCATTACCGACGAGGGCGTGGAGGCCGTTCGCACCACCGAGGACGGCGCCGAGGAGCCGGTGAAGATCGCCTGCGATTACGTGGTGATGGCCGTGGGTTCCAAGGCCAACGCGTTTGACCTGGACGGCGTGACGGTGCCCGTGACCTGCGTGGGCGACTGCTCGGGCGAGCGCACCGCCGACATTGCCAGCGCCATCCGCACGGCATATCACGCGGCCAACGAGCTGTAGTCGAGAAAGCTATCGCGTATTGAGTGGGCGGGGAGTGCCGTATCGGTGCTCCCCGCCTTTTTGTCGATAAGAGGTGCCTCTGACCAGTGGATTCAGAAAATCCGAATCTTATGCATCCGAAAATCCGAATCCTTAGAACAGGAAAATCCGAATTATATGAACACGAAAATCCGAATCGCAACCACCCGAAAATCCGAATTTGCTACAGTGGAATAGAAGAATCAGAAAGCAGGAACTGGAAATCTGCGGGGGTGGCTCATGGCAGGCGAGAGGCTACATCGGGACGGATACATCCCACGTATCGTGGATGCGCAAATCGAGCGCTACCTTCGTGTCTTTGGTGCGGTCGAGATTGCGGGCACCAAGTGGTGCGGCAAGACGTGGGCCGCGCTCGAGCACGGGGCGTCCGCCTCGTATGTCGACGAGAATCTCGACCTCGCGCGTGCCGACCCGGCGATGATGTTGCTGGGAGACCGTCCGCATATTATCGATGAGTGGCAGTGCGTTCCCCAGATTTGGGACTACGTTAGACACGAGGTCGACCGCACCCGGGGTACGCGCGGCGCCTATATCCTCACGGGTTCCGCCACGCCTGCGTTTGGTTCAAAGGCGGAGGCGCCCGCGCATAGTGGAGCCGGCCGCATCGGCCGCGTCCGCATGCACCCCATGACGCTTGCCGAGACAGGTGAGTCCAACGGCAAGGTGAGCCTGGCGGGCTTGTTTGAGCATCGTTTTGAGCCCTGCCGGTGCAATGGCGATACGCCGGGGCTTGTCGAAGCCGCTTGCCGCGGCGGCTGGCCCGAGGCGATCGATATGGTTTCGGCTGACGCCCAGCTCATCGCCCGCGAATATCTCAACACCACGTTTTCGAGCAGCTTCCCGGCGGTCGGTCTCGACCCCGATATTGCTCGTCGAGTCTCCGCATCGATCGCGCGCAATCTGGGACAGGCAACCACGTATAAAATGATTCTTATGGATATGTTCGGTGCCGAGGAGGAACCCGCAGCGTTTGCCGATGAGACCAAGGTGCGCAGGTACCTGGATGCCCTCAAAGGCATGTTTATTCTCGAGGAGGTTCCCGGTTGGGTTCCCGCCGCGCGCGACAAACGGCGCTTTACCGTCAAGCCCAAGCGCTATCTGGCAGATCCGAGCCTTGCTTGCGCCTTGCTAGGTATGTCCTCGCAGGCGCTGCTTGCCGACTGGCAGACATTTGGTCTGGTGTTTGAGAATTTGGTCATACGCGACCTTTCGGTCTACGCACGTTCGCTCGACCTGCTGGATAGCACGCCCGTGCGCTATTATCGCGACGATTCGGGTCTTGAGTGCGATGCTATCGTGCAGCTAGCCGACGGACGGTGGGCCGCCTTTGAGATTAGGGTGAGTGAAGATAAAGCGAACGCCGGCGTCGAGAGCCTCAAGCGCGTTCGCAAGAAGGTCTGTGGAAATCCTCGTTCACGCACACGCGAACCGGAGTTTATGGCCGTGATTGTGGGGGTGGGTGAGTACGCCCGCGAGGTCGAGGACGGTATCTACGTGATACCCGTTCGCGCGTTGGGGTGTTAAGGGGCGGCACGCCGTGTGTCCGCTGCCCGGCGCTACGGATTGGTGCAAGGGGGTCAGGTTTGTTTGCACCATGTTGGCGCGAAGTAACCTGACCACTTGCACCAAGGGTTTGACTTTTAAGACATCATTAAGGCTTGCGTTGTGGAGCGAACCGCAGGTCAATGCTATTCTTTTACCTTATCGTACGGTGTTGTATTCTGCCTGAATTCTCTACCTGCGAACAACGGATAAACGCGACCGAGCGGAAAGGATGGCACGCCCGCAAGCAGGGCAAATGTAAGCGATGAGTGGCATGGACCGACATAGCGAGCTCCAGCAGCACAAGACGGCGGCCGAGTACCGCCAAGCTGCCGACGAGCACGTGCGGACCCTCAAGGATTTCTGGAAGGATTTCCTGGTGAGCGGTCTGTTTGTGTTGGCCGCCATCGTTGCCATCTTTGCGTGTCTGGCCTGGTTTGCCGCGAATAACCGAGTGAGCGCCACGGGGGGTACGATCGGGGCGAAGGCGGATCGGTACACGCTGACCGCCGCGGGCGAGGGTGAGTCCGGCGCGCACGTGGGCTATTACGAGCGCTCCGAGCGCACGCCCGAGGAAAAGTATGCCATCGATGGCCTGGATACGACCGACGCCATGACGGTAACGCTCGGCTCCAACCTCAACAACGAGACCGCGGGCTCTCTGTACCCGGGTGCTCGCGGCAAGATTACATTTACGGTGAAGCCGCTGGTGAGTGACCTGGACGGGGTCACGATCAGTCTGTCGCGCTTGCTTAAGGTCACGAACACTGTTGGCGTTGTTGGGGACGGGGGAACGCTGGCGCCCGAGGCGGAGGCGCTCCTTGGCTTGATCAAAGGCCACTTGCTGTTCTTTACGAGCTGCGACCAGAACGGGTATTACTCGGGCCGCGTGGTTGATAGCAAGATCGAGATTCGCAAGTGCGAATTTTGCGAAAACGGCGATGTGAACAAGCCAACGAACAAACCCGTCACCATCAGCCTGTACTGGGTGTGGCCGGAGTACTTCCAAAACTTCGTCCTTACCGGCAACACGAATTACTACAAGAACCTGTTTGCGGCGGCGGGCGACGCAAAGTCTGACTACGGCGCTCTGCAGGCAGATATGAACGCGCATAAAGCGAACTACTTCTATGGCGCGGCAAACGGCACGAGTGCCGCCAACGCTCCTGCGGTTTCGGCTGACATGTCCTTCAGCGACACCGCCATCTGCTCGGCGCTGTACAACAATGCCGACGAGCAGATCGGCAATAAGGTCAAATACATCCAACTTAGAATTAGCGCTCAGGAGGGCGTGAGCTCATGAGCACCATGCAAACGCGCCTCGGCGATGCCCGCAATTGGATAGAAAACCACCGCGCACAGGCCCTTGCGGTCCTGATATTGCTGGCGGCAATCGCTCTTATCATCGGCTTGTCGCTCTCGTGGTTTGTGGGCAGCAAAAGTCTGTCTACGGTGGGCAAGATCCAAACGCCCGCGCAGCTTAAGATCATGGGTCCCAACCAGACGAGCATCGAGCCCATCGAGATTTCGTATGACGAGTCACGGGGCGATGTTAAAAACATAGACGGCACCGTGACCGTTCGTCGCGCGTTTTGTGTGCAGAGCGACAATGGCGATCCCGCTGCCGGCGGTCAAGCGTTTGAGCTGCAGATTGCCAACACAACGAATATCACGGGGCTGACAATCAACGTGTATCACGTGACGGTCAATAATCCGAACGATAAAAACGGCACTGTGGTCGGCCTCGACGGGCTCAACAATCCGTATTCGTGGAGTAAGGGCAGACTAATTTCGTTCGACTTTATCAATAGGGATGAGACAAACGGCCTGGCTAAAGAGCTCGCCAGCAATGATCCAACGTACGGTACTTATAAGGACGTCCAGAAAAACGCCCGTCCGCTGTATCGGTACCACGTGTTCCAAAAAGACGATCTAGACGGTTGGAATGGCACGAAAGCCAACGATGCCACCAACTTTATTGTTGAGTGCACGTGGAACGCGGATGGCGTAACCGTGGGTGGTGCCAAGGTCTCAAACGTCAAAGAGACCGACATGGTCTACCTAATCGCTCACGACACGAGCGGCAACTAATAGCAGGAAGGGAGGGGCGCCAGATGAGGAAAGACAAGAACGCACAAAATGAAATCGCAAGGCCTGCCGGAAAGCACTTTGCACAGGTTGATGATCATGCGGCGAAGTCTGCCTTGGCGGAGCCTGCTGCCCCTAATTCCAAAGTGCGCAAGCGCCTATGGGCGGTTGCGGTGCTGCTATGCGCCGTCGCGATTGTGGCGGGTACCTACCTTACTTACACGGCCTTTTTGGCGGGTGACTTTCTTAAGTCGGTCGCCGTCTCGGGCACGTCGCAGGCGCTGTTTGCCTCGGACATGCTCACGGGTTACACGAATGAGACGCTGAATGACGAGGGTATTGCCGTCCGAAGCGTCATCGCCGACACGAGTGGGGAAAACTGCTCCTTTACCTTTCGCATTTACAACCATCTGCTGGGCGACAAGAACAAGGTCAACGACAAGGACGTTAACGCGACGCTGAGCGTGAAGGCGACGGGAACGACGAAAGCTTGGAGCATAAGCGGTTCGCCCACGCTGACGGCGGGCGGCACGGTCGACCTTTCCTTCCCTGCCAACAGGGCAACCATGTATACCTATAAGGTTACATTTTCCAAGGCGGACCTCAACAAAGCATCCTTCACCGTTAAGGCCCAGGTCGGCTCCAATAGCCCCGGCACCAATCTTAAATGGCTCGCCGCCAAGATTGCGCCTTCCGAGCGTGCAGAGGTAACGGCTTCGGGCGTTTCGGGCGAGTGGGTCGACAAGAACTCGGATATCAACGCTTTCGACGCTTACAACTATCGCGCGACCGTTACGGGCGCGCCAACAAAAATCAAGCTTACATGGGGCGACAAGGTTGAGCTTGACCCATTTTTGGCGACGAATCATTCCGACGCGACCTTTGATGGAAGGTCGGTTACGTTCACCATGGATCCCGGGTCGGAGATTATTACCTTTTACCGTTCGACGGATGCCGCGCCCGGCAGCTTGGATGACATCGGTGTTACGTGCAGGGCTGCGTAGGCCAACCGCAATCTGTGATTTTGAGACCCCGCACGGGGCATGAGATAGAACGAGGTAGGACCAGATGAGAACGGCAAAGCGCATAACAACCGCATGCCTGACCGCGATCATGATTTTCCAGGCGCTTGCGCCCTCCACGGAGGTGTTCGCGCAAGAGCTCGACGCCGTCATGGAGGCATCCGTCTCCGCCGCGCGCGCCGCGGGCAACACGGCGCGCTCCGTACAGGATGCTGTGGCCACCGCGCTGCAAGATGCTGACCAGACTACATCTGATGATGTCGCAACGACTCCGGGCGCCGACGCTGGCGCTACCGAGGGCGGCGACGGTTCTACCAACGCTGGCGAATCACAGGACTCCACGACCGATGGAACCACTAACGGCGATACCCCAACGGAGGGCGACGCGTCCCAAGACGATGCGGCTGCCGATGAGGGTGCTGCTGACGGAGAACAAGCGGATGACGCGGACGCGGATGCTGCTGATCAGGCAAACACCGCCCCCACCATCGCTACTGTCGAGGATCTCAGGCACGCGTTGGGTGACGGCAATGTCATCACTGACGACTTGGGCGCCGTCACGGCCATTACCTTTGAGTCCAACGCCGACCTTATCGCCATCTCCAACACCGATCCCGCCATCTACCAGAACGCGAACATCTCCAAAGGTGGCTCGACCGGTATCGACTTCGACGTGTGCGGCGCGGAGATCGTGGACGGCCTGGGTAGCCTCACGTTCCAGGGCTTCGGCAGCGATGCCTACCCTTTCAAAGGCGCGCTCAACCTCGGCGACAGGACCCTGACCGTCAACAAGACGCTCTTCAACAACATCGAGCTCAGCGACGCCAACAGCACCGTAAAGCTCACCTGGAAGGGTACCGATGCCCAGCCCATCGTGGCCGCAAAGGTCACGGGCGCGGACAAGACGCTTGCTGCCACCGTAACCGTGGGCACGCCCAAGAGCGATACCGAAAAGGACATCTGCAAGCTCGCCTCGCCACTTGTGGGCGAGGTCACGGGCGCGCTCACGCTTAACGCAACCTACGTGACAAGCGCGAACAGCCCCCTGGCGATCGATATGCAATCGAGCACAGGCAACATGGGCTTGCTTGTGAACACCCTTGCCGAAGGAGCATCGCTTACGCTTGCGGGCCTCGCCCTGCCGGACAAACTCGACGGTACCCCCACTATCAACGCGACAGCCGCTGATGCCAACGCGGGGGGTCTTATCGGCGAGGCGCGGGAGGGTGCCACCGTCGCCCTACCAACTGGCATCGATGTCTCGGCGCTGAGCGTCGCAGGTAAAAACGCGGCGGGCGGTCTTATCGGTAAGGCCACCAACCTCACGCTCAACATCGCTGATGGCGTAACGGTTAAGCCGGCGTGCAACGTCGGCGATAAAGACAGCGCTTGCTCCGGTGGCGTCATCGGCGACGTGAGCTTTGCGCAAGGATTTATCGTTAAGCCCAATATGTTCGACCTGGGCAAGCTTGTGACGCTTGGTGCATCGCAACGCGCCGGCGCCCTTTTTGGTGTGGCCGATATTTCTAATGGCGACATCGTGGTGCAAGGCGGAACGTATAAGAGCAAGTTCACCTTACCGGAAGAAGTTAGCTTCAACGGCAGCTACGGCGGCCTTGTCGGCAAGGTGTTTGCGACGGCAAAAGGCGTCGATGAGTCGCTGCGCGCCTTTGTGGTCCAAAAGGATGCGGATAAGAAAACGTGCTCAATTGAGTTTGAACTTGCGGGCAAGCTGTCCGATACGGGCGGTGTTGTTGGCTATGTTGGCGATAGCGCGGACTCCAATTCGCAGCCTGTCGCCGTTGTGCTCGACGGCGTGACGGTTGCGTGCAAGGGAGATGCTTCGGCGCGAACGGACGCCGGAAAGTTCGGTGGTGCCGTGGGCGTTGTCGACGCGCGCAATGTCCTTGACGTGCGAGATTTCAAACTTACAAGCGACAATCCTATCGGTAAGGCGCAAAGCAACCGTGCCGCGGGAATTGCAGGCTCCGCGTGGAATGCTGTAATCAAATTCAGCGGCATCACGGATCTGTCGGGCGCAAGTTTTGCCGAAAACAGCACGACGGGCCAGCTCGTATACGAGAATCACAACGCGCTGATTTTTGCTGTCGGCGATGGCTCTGACGCTGACAAGGGTGCAGCGGGCTGGACCTTCAAACGTAGCAATACTGCCTCGAAGACGGACGACATCGCGACCTACGGCGAAGTTATTCGTCTGGGCGGCGACTTCATTAAGCTTGATGTGGACACTCATAAGTTGACCTTGCCGGATTCGCTGACGGCAGCTAACGGTGCCTACACCCTAACCTCTGTTGAGGATTTCGCCAAACTTGCAATCACCTGGCAAACCAACGGCTACTACTCCATGGTCGAGGGCGTTTCCGAAAACAACCCGAACATCTTGCAGTCCTCGACCATTACGGTGAACGGCACTATTGATCTCAAGGGCACGGGCCTGACGGGTTTCACGCAGGATCGTGCAGACGGCTCGCAAGTTTTCTCGGGAACGTTGAACGGCGGCGGCACAAATGGCAACGGCACAATCAACCTTGCCGTCGGCGAGCCGTACGGCAAGCGTGGTGAAGCTGTGCTCGACGGCAATGACACGAGCAACGGCAACGGCAAAATCTACCGCCACGGCCGCTTGGGCTTGTTCGCGGCCGTCAACGGCGCAACCATCTCCAACGTCACAATCGCTGGTTCCATGAAGTTTGATAACGGTTCGGCTATCGATGCCGGGTCGCTTGCAGGTACCATCGTCGGCAACCTGCCATTGTCTGGCGTAACGTGCAAAACGAATATCGCGTGTGATGATACGTTCGGCAACGAAGTGAACATTGGTGGTATTGCGGGCAGCGTGTCGGCGGCTTCTACGGTTGCGTTTAAGGATAACAGCAGGGCTCAAGCGACCATCGCTGCAACTAAAACGCTTAACGGCAATAGTCGCATTGGCGGCGCCATTGGTTATGTGGGCGATTATGGCTCGTCATTCAATGTTGCGGGCCTCGAAGTCGCCGGATCAATCGAAACCGGCAATTGCACCAGCGGCAAGATTGCCCAGGTCGGCGGTCTTATCGGCTGCATCGCACAGAGCACCTATGGGGCTGATGGGGCAATAGCCAACTCGGCCAAAAAGGACGTTAACATTACGGGCCTTTCGTTCAACTCGTTCAAGATGGGAGTCGGAAAGAACGGCGATAAGCTCAATGGCGTGGGCGGTCTCTTGGGTTATAGCTGGGGCAACGCGGTCGTAACTATCGGAGATGACAACATTAACAAGAGTGAAAACTCCTATGCTTTGAAAACGACCAACGCTTCTATAATCGCGACTGTGGATGATTCCAAGGAGCTTGGCGGCCTTGTATACGCAGCCAGCGGTCACTGGATTATCAACAACTACGCCATCGATCTCTCGGGCACAAAGATTAATGCAGGCGTCGCTCAGACGCTCGGCGTTCTAGTTTGCCGCGGCTGCAAGGTGGATGATAAGACGACATATGGCGTCGAGAGCTACCTAGGCCTGTACTTGGAGGACAGGGCTTATTGGGATACCGCCTATAGGGTGCCCACCGGCGAGGGGGCCATCGTTGCGTCGGGCGTAACGTCCTTCGATGAATGGGTTGGCAGCGGTGTAAAACCAAACAACGGCAGCAAGCTCATGGACGCCGACTGGAACACGGTCGTTTCGCTACACACACAGAAAAACAAGCTGGACATGGACGGCGATTCCACAAAAGACAACAGCTACCATAATCGCTCGTCTTTCGGTCGAAGCCAGAATACGAACGGCAATACCCGCTACTTCTACAACCTCGACATAGCCTCTAAGAATTGTGAAGGCGGCTTTAGTGGCAGTCAAATCGATACAGCGGACAAGCTGCTCTTATGGTCTGCTTTCTGCTATGCTCCCGCCGGTATTCGTTCGACAATCGTTCCCGATGGTACGACAGGGCTCGATGATTCCATAACCATAACGGGCACAATCGATTTGGCCGGCTACAGCTACTATCCCACTCAACCGATCGGAGAGGTGACGGTTAATAATGCGGCCATCACCTTCTACTACTCCAAGATCAAGGCCGAGCAGAATGGCAACAAGCTAAACTCCGATGCCACCCAGCACGAGAACATGCACTGCGGTCTTTTTCAAACGGTGGCAGACGGCGATCTCACAGTAAGCAACGTCACTTTGGGTGGTACCGTTGGGCCCGTTATCAATGACGGAAAGAGCTCTACTGACGCTATTGGCGCGGGCGGAAGCTCATCGGGCGCGCTCGTGTGCCGCTACGTGTATGGGTCCAGCGACGGCAATGGCACCAAGATTAGAAAGATCTCAATTGATGATCTTACACTCAACAATCTGATTGTCGACGGCGCCAACAGCGCCACGGACGCTAACGCCTATATGCCTCTGCTCATCAACGAGATGCAGAAGTACGTGAGCCTGAACGCGAAGAATATCAAGACTACTGGGTACACGAGTGGCACCAAGGCGGCTACGTCGCTGTTCGGAAAGCTTGGTGTAGGCAGTGAGGCCGATCAGGTGACGGCGAAGTTTGAGCAAATCAGCTTGCCCAGCCAAGAGAACAATACGATCTTCACCCATGCGAGCCTGCTGGAGAGTTTTGGCTACGGAAGCACGGGCACGGGCTCTGCGGACTACACCTTTACTAGGGCTGATGCCGATGCGGGCAAGGTGACCTACGGATCCGAGATTGATGGGAGTACGGAGTACCCGGGCAAGCAGCTTTGGTATTACGACGAAGCGACGTATGGTGCCGTGAGCGGCTATGTGACGGTTGATGGTAAGAAGGACGGTGACGTCAGGCCTTGGTTCGGTGACTACCTTCCTTATGTTTACAAGGGAAAAGCCGCCGAGGATGGCGTCCAGTATCACGAAATTAAAGTCAACCAGCGCATTCCAAAGCTGGTAATGGGATGTGGTACCTACGGCGATCCTTATTCCGTCACAAACGCGGCGGAGATGAATGCCATTGCCAACTACATTAATAACATGACGGCGCTTGACGGCTGGGAGGTCACCATTGTCGCCGACCAGGGTAGGCTCTGCACTCGCCGCAGCAGCGATCACTCGACCGACAATGAGGTTACGTACGTCTACAAGCAGGCGAACGGTACCGATAATAAATGGGAGAAGAAGACCGGAGACGCGTCGACCAATTCCCCGCAGACGCTGAGCGACGAAACCATGCACCGCTATATGCAGAGCGCGTATTACAGCATCGAGCCTACTGAGGGCAATACGATTACTCTCGACGGCGCATCGTTTGGCGGTTTTGGAAATAGGGCCAACCCGTTTAGGGGCGTCATCGTTGGCAACTTTGGCAGTGATAATAAAAACGCAACCATCAAGATAGAGAATAACGAGGGTTCGCTTCGCGGCCTTATTCCCTATAGTTACGGCAGCGTGGTGCGCGATCTGAATATTCGCTATGTGAACGCGTCGGCGACTATTACTTATTCTGCCAAGGATGCCGACGGCGTTCCGACGGCGTTTTTCGGTGGCGTTGTCGGCTGCATCCTTGGTGGCGATAACATTATCGATGGCGTGGTCGTTAATGGGACGACGGCCGAAAACCCTACAACGGGATTTACCGTCACGGGCGGTGGCGACAAGCCGCATCTTGTTCCCATTGGTGGCTACGTCGGTGCCATTGCGGGTGGCGGCGTGATTTTCCGCAATATGGACAAAAGCGGAAAATCTTCCTGGCGTGCTGGAACTGGTGACAAATCTCGTGGTCTGGGAAAGGGCAACTTTGATCTCTACAACAATCCCTACGTCGGTCGCGTGATTGATGGCTATGCCTTTAGCGAGGGCTGTAAGGTTGAAAACGGTAACGCTAACTACCAGATTAACGAGCTCACAAAAAAAGGAACCCCCTGTGTCACCACCACGGGCACCGACAACAAGTACCTCGGCACTAACGCCGAGGCTCCTGTGACCATGGTGAAAAACGCCCAGGGCCTTTTGGTGCTCTCGGCCATCATCAGCTCGGGTGCGGGTGCTGGCGCGGCACATACCAACTACTCCAATAATGGCGTGTTCCGCGGTTCCAAGGCTTACTGGGGCAGCGATTCGCAAGACCCGGCGATATGCGGCTACCTGTTTGGCAACAAGGAATATGGCAAGGTACGGAATGCTAACTACGCAAATGTGGGCAAGCCTGAGAGTGCTGCCGGCGATTTCGAAATCGCCAAAAACGACGACCAGAAGGCCCCCGGCAAGCAGGGGTGGCACGGCCCGCTCGACCATGATGACGATGTAAATTCGCCCTACCTGGTGGCGTCCTACGCTGCCGACTACCAAACGGGCTATGTGTGCGCGTCGAAATCGATCGGCATGAGCTTGGAGTTCAAGCAGGGCGACACCTACGATATGACCGACTACGGCACGGGGTACGTGGGCCTAAACGGCCGCTACTATTCCAATGCCTGCAATTCGAACCAGCCGGGCACCGACCGCGACCGTATTACGCCGCACGTAGCCACGATCGACGGTAACGGCGCCACCATCACGGTGGGTACCGAAGGCACCGCCTACGGCGTCGTCGAATACGCCGACGACGACTATAAGGTCTCGGGCGTGGGTGGTCTATTCAGCACCGTGATGTTCACCTCCACCAATGTGGGGCAGAGCGTCACCGCGAACGACGGCGCGCAGGTCAAAGACCTCACCTTTAGCAACTGCAACGTAGCGCTCACCTATATCGACACCAACGGCGAAGCCAAACCAGGAGAGGCGCCGAACGACCTTACCGGTGCCGGCCTTTTGGCGGGTGCAACGGCCAACTACGACGACGGCACGTGCGGCATCTACCGCAACGTGCAGATGAAGAACTGCACCGTGTCGGGCGCAAAGAGCGTAGGAGGGCTTCTTGGCAGCTCGGGCCGCGCCAGACGAACTACGAGCGAAGACAGAACCTATATGGTCGAGTTCGGGGACGGGTGGGGCCCCGCGTATCTCTATGACTGCTCATACACTGGCCTTAACGTCACGGGCGAGAAGAATGTCGGTGGCTATGTGGGTACGGTCGCCTCGGCGTGCGGTGTGTGGACAACCGCAGGCACAGGGGTGAGCGAAAGGACCGTTGGCAAAAACTCGACCATAACTGCCACAGGGACAGTGCCCTACGTGGGCGGCGTGCTCGGCTATGTCGAAAGAAGCGATATCTCGGTCAACACCAACATCGGCACCACCACAGCGGCCCAGTCGTCGTGCACGGCAGTCATCTCTGGGGTAAACGTGCTAGCCACCGGGTCGAACTCCGATGACCATATGGGCGCCGGCGGCGTGGTCGGACGCGCCCGTGGCGGCGTTATTTCTATGAGCAACGTGCGCATTGATGGCGGAAACGGCACCGAGAACGCCGTCATCGGCGATAAGGCCGGAACGAACAATAGCATCTACAATGCGGGCGGCCTGATTGGTGAGGTTACGAGTAGCGGTAGCCCCAACAAGTACTGGTTCGACGACTGCAGTGTCAAGAATGTCAGCATCGCCGGCACCGGCAAATGCTCGGGCGGGCTTATCGGCTACTTCTTCAGCAATGTGAATATAGCCTGCAACAACATCGCGATCGAGAACGCTACGATTAAGGGTAACTGGAGCGGCGGTCTGCTGGGCGCGAATAACGCGAGTAACAGCGGATCCGTCGTCATTGACGTTACCAACACAAAGGTATCCAACACCACGTTTAGCGAAAGGTCCAACGGCGGCATTATGGGCGACGGGCGCGGCCAGTTCCATCTGTTAAACGTGCTCATGGATAGCAATAGCTACAATGCGGGCAAAACCCAGGGCGTACTCTTGGGCGAGGTTGACACGGGGGATGGTAAGTACAGCCTTTCCGCAGCGGGCGTGGAAGTAAAGCCCGGTAGTGGCAAGACCACGAGCGACCTGCCGCCGATGGTTTACACGACCAATACGAATACGGCTGCTGTTAACGAGAAAACTTATATTGCCTTCGGCGACTACAACGGCACGGCTGCCGCGCCCAACGAGAACAAAACGCTTTACGGCGCAGGCGATACTGCTACCACGGCAACGAGTCCGTACGTGACCACGAGGCCCGTGAGCACGCTGGCGGTGCGTGCCTCCGACGGCGACACCACCGACCGCTACCTGTTTGGCGACGGCGCCGCCATTGACACCGCGACGACCATCCAAAGCCAAGCGGGTGCCCGCGTTCCCGGCCGCTACACCTACACCAACATCGCCGGCATCAATGATGCCGGCGCATACCAAAACACGAGCACCTATAGCGCGGACAGCTCGCGTAGCACCTATAACGCTAACAACATTACTTCGGGCAAGAAGGCCAAAACTGACTTCCCCGTGCTCGTGATTCCGGGCAACGATACCACGACGGTGGAGAGCTACCTGAACATCGTGACCAATGGCGGCTTCTCCGATGCCCGCCGCCTCAACGGCAGCACCGCGCATGTGACCGCCACCGCCGAGGTCTTCTCGCTCGCCGATAACGGCACCTTCGTCAAGGACGTAGCCGCCTCGCAAGCGCCCACGCTCAAGGTGCTCAACAATGGCACGAGCTCTATGGCATTCCGCGCGAGCACCGACTGGGACAATGAGCAGGGGCGCTTCACGCTGCTTACGGTCACCTTTAGCGAGGCCGGCCAGAGCTACCGTGTACAGGTACCCATCATCGTCAAGCGCATGCTCGAGATCGACTTTACCGCCACCTACTCCGAAGGTGCGAACTTCAAGGCTGCCGACTATGCGACAAAATACGACAAGCACGTACTTGTGAGCAGCGGCGACACCATGACCGGCTACCTTACCTGGACCTATGGCAGCGCTCGGGGCAAGCCGGTCGATTACGGCTGGAACACGCTGCTCGAAGCCGGCGGCTCTATGGGTCCGCTCAACAAGAGCATTACCTTCGGTGCCACGCTGCCCGAGGGTACACAGCTCACACTCGTGGACACGGCCAACAACAGCCGCGAATATCACTACACGGTGGGCACGGGTGGCGCGACGTCAGTCAAGCTCACCGAGTTTGTGGACGCTGGCAACAAGGCTTACTACACCGAACCGTGGCTGAGCGAAATCGTGGGCGTGAAGGCCGATGAGGCCAAGGAGGACAAGGACGGCGCTTGGGTCAAGCTCGCCGATGACGAGGTCAAGGACAAGAGCCAGGCCGAACTCGCGAAGATGGCTGGCGCCAAGGTCGATGGCGCGTACTACCGCGCGCGCACTTCTTCCGACGCGACGGGCACGTTCTATACCCTCTCCGTTGATAAGGAAGAGCCCAAGAGCGAAAACTTCTACTTGGTGGTGCGCACGCCGGCGGGGTCCGCGGGCGTCAACGGCTACACCGCCACCACGGTGGACACGAGCCTCAACGAGCACATCAACTACCTGCTGCGAGGCAAGAAAGCAGCCGACGGCAAGGCTGCCGAGGATGGGCACCAGAATACGCCCTCGACCTACAGCGTTGCATCAAACTACACGCACAGCCTCGTTGACAACAAGCGTAACCTCGTCGACAACAGGGACAGCATCAACCGGATGGAGCTCAAAGATGCCACCTATCCGCTTTCCATGGACGTGAGCGACACCGTGACGTTTGACTCGAGCCAGCAATACACGAGCTCTGACGCGCTGTATTATCAGCTCGATTCGTCGCTTGTCACCTATCACGATGGCGTCATCGCGGGCTCGGTAGGATACCCCACGGGCACGCAGGGCACGTATGAGTTCTACGTTAAGGTGGGTGATAACTACTACACCTGGGGCGGGTCGGGCTGGAATCTGGCCGGCACGAAGGAGACCCCAGTGGTGTCGGGCCTTAGTTGGACTGCGAACGGTGGCGACATGTCACTGGTGCTTGCCGATACTGAGGGTAATCCCATCGACATGTCGGGCCTGCGCGAGATCGCCAAGAACCATGTCAACGCCTTCACCGTTACCATGAGGGCCGCGCTCACCATGACGGAGCCTGCCTGCCAGGCGGGTATCGTGGCCTCGCAGAACAGCGGCACCGACCGCTACACCAAACCCAACTACCGCGCGTACCTTTCCACGCATGCCGACACGCTCAGCACCAGTAGCAACTCGGCATACAACGATGGCGGCGCCGGCTACTACCGTATGGATGTGGGCTCATCGACCATCGCGCTCGAGGCGTCTAAGAAATCCCAGTTGGGCATCAACATCGATGACCTCAAGTCCGCCGACGGCGAAATCGCTCTGGTGGGTACCTACGACCTGAGCAAGCTCACGGGCGCCGAGGCTAAGATCGACGCCGCAAGCACGGTGACCTACACGCTGAGCCTGGAGCAGCGGCAAGATAATGGCGGCTATGCTCCGGTCGGCGATATCTCGAACTACATTACGGTGCTCGGCAGCGATTACCTAGGCACGGGTGCGGCATCCGCCGACGGCAACAGCTATGTGTTCACCGACACCAAGACCAACGGCGCGTTCCTCACGCGCGACGGCAACAGCCTTGCCTTTAAGCATGCTTTCCGCGTTAAGGTGAATACGAATGTTGAGGGTGAGAGCCAAATTTACGCAAACTACCGCTTGGTGCTTACGGCCAATATTATGACCGGCAACGTTGTCGACGACACACCGGTCAACGTTAGCAACCTTGATGGCTATCCGCACTCCGACTACGTGACGTACACGCTGGCGCGCATCAACACCCAGGGCATTCCCCACGGGACCAACTAGCCACGTGAGGGGCGGCAACCACCCGGTTGCCGCCCCTTTTCTTGTTCTCCAGGCCTGCTGCTGCCTAGCTTCCCACCTAGCTTTCCAGCTTTCCACCTTAGGTGGTAAGTTAAGTGGAAAGCTAGGTGGAAAGCTGGAAAGTAAGTGGAAAGTTGACATGTAGGTGCGGACTGACGAGGGGTTAATAATTACACAAACCAGACCAAGCCAAACAAAAAGATACCCATCTGGTTGGTAAAACACCGTCAATGAGCCGCGAGCCAACTAGCTGCGTAAATAAAGCCTAAAGAACTGTTGCAAAGTAATGGCAAATACCAAGATGCCGCTGTTACGATTTTCAATTAACTGTTACGCGGGAACAGCAAAATGCTACTATCTAACAAGCACGTAAGAAAGCAGATTAACGGTTAAGGCTAAGAAGTGGCAGGTATGTCGGAAGCAACTAGGACCCGCACGCATGCGCCCGAGGTTAGGCAGCGCGCCGTCGAGATCCTCCAAGAGGGGGTCGGTCACCGCGCCCTCGCCGCAAAGCTTGGCATTCCCCAGGCCACGGCTCGTCAGTGGGCCCGCGCATATGCCGTGGGTGGTGCCAACGCCGTGCTCAATGCGGGCGCTCGTCATCACACCTATTCGTACGACGTAAAGCTCGCCGTGGTTAAGGACCGTCTGGAAAACGGTCTGACGGTTCGCGAGGCCATGATCAAGTACAAGATTCCCAGCGAGTCTTCGGTTAAGGCCTGGTGCCGCCAGTATCGCGAGAGCGGTGAATCTGCGCTGGTCGATAAGCCGCGCGGTCGCAAGCCGCGCGCTAAAAAGGCGGAATAGCGAACGGGATGGTGCGCCCACAGGGGCGCATTTTTCTTGCCGCTTCACTGCTCCAAAGCGGACGCGCCCTTGCCCTGTACGCCTAAAACTCCCCAGTTGACCGAAAACCCGCAGCCGCTACTCCTCTATTGAGCTATAACGTTAAACAATTGCAGCGTTTTTGCATGGGGGAGTGATGGTATGACGCTACTGTATTTCCTTACCCTGTTTCCGCTGGTACCGGCGCTGGGCATGCTGCTCGCGCGCGGTGACCGAGCCCGCGATGCGGTGGGGCTCATAGGTTCCGGCATTATTATGGCGGTGACAGTTGTAGTCGCCGTCATGTTTTTTGGCACGGGCCCGCAGAGCTTTGAGGTCACCCCCGGCACCTCGCATGTGCTCTCGATCAGCAGCTCCGCCATCGACGTCATCCTGTGCGCCGTCATCCTGTACAACGCGTACAAATATAGGAACGCGCTCACCACGGTGCTCGGCATAGTTCAGCTGGTGGGCTCCGTTGTCTTTGCAGCCATGACGCTGCCCGCGGCCGAAGCCGTCACGGCGACGCCGCTCTACCTGGACTACATGAGCGTGATCATGGTCCTCGCCGTCGGCATCGTTGGCAGCCTAATCTGCGTGTATGCCCTGGGCTACATGAAGGATTTCCAGGCCCATGACGAGCATGAGGCCGCGCTGCGCGGGCAGACCGCGCCCGACCGACGCCCGCAGTTCCTGGCGCTTATGTTCCTGTTCCTCTCGGCCATGTTCGTCATCGTGATAAGCGACAACCTGGAGTGGCTGTTCTGCGGTTGGGAAATCACCACCGTGTGCTCGTTCCTTATGATTGGCTACACGCGCACGCCCGAGGCCATCAAGAACGCCTTCACCCAGATCATCCTCAACATGCTGGGCGGTATCGCGTTTTTGGCGGGCCTTATGTTTCTGCACGTCAACGGCATGCCGCTGACCATTTCGGGCATGATCGAGCTTTCCGGCGCCGGCACCGCGCAGTCCGCGCTACTGGTGATGCCGGTCGTCCTGCTATCGCTTGCCGCACTTACCAAGGCCGCGCAGATGCCGTTCCACACCTGGCTGCTCGGCGCTATGGTTGCCCCCACTCCCACGAGCGCCCTGCTGCACTCGTCCACCATGGTCAAAGCCGGCGTGTTTTTGATGGTCAAGCTCAGCCCGCTCTATGCCATCTACCCCGTGACCGGCTTTATGGTCACGAGTGTGGGTGCCATCACGTTTTTGCTCGCTGCACTCATGGCCATCTCGCAGAGCAACGCCAAACGCGTGCTCGCGTACTCCACCATTTCCAACTTGGGCCTCATCAGTGCCTGCTTGGGTGTCGGCGCGCCCGAGGCCGTATGGGCGGCCATCTTCCTAATCCTGTTTCACACGGTGGCCAAGTCGCTGCTGTTCCTGTGCGTGGGCACGGCCGAGCATCATATCGGCAGCCGCAATATCGAGGACATGGACGGTATGTTCAGCCGCATGCCGCACCTGACGCGCCTGATGATGCTGGGCATTATGGGCATGTTCGTGGCCCCGTTTGGCATGCTCGTGTCCAAGTGGGGCGCCCTGGTGGCGTTTGCCCAGACCGGCAACGTGCTCATGATCATGGTGCTTGCCTTTGGCTCGGCCGCGACGTTCTTCTTCTGGGGCAAGTGGCTTGCCAAGCTTTCGGGCGTCGACCCCACGGCTCAAAACGTTGAGGTCAATGTCCATAAGACCGAATGGATGGCCCTCAACACCATCGCCGCGCTGCTGATTCTGTGCTGCGTGGCGTTCCCGGTTATCTCGAGCGGTCTGGTGTCGCCTTACTTGGCCATGGTGTTTGGCCGCGTGCCGTACGTTATTGGCAAGGATGCCATGTATCTGATGGTGGTTATCGTGGCTTTTATCGCCGTGGTGCTGCTGACTTCATTCCGCGTGAGCAACAAACCGCACGTAAACGTATATCTTTCGGGTGTGGGAACCGACAATTACCGCCATTTCCGCGGCTCGATGGGACGCGAGGTGAAGGCCGAAAAGCGCAATTGGTACTCGGTGGATGCCCTTGGCGAGAAGCGTATTGGTCCCGCGGGTAGCGTCGTGTGCTGCAGCATTATCTTGTTTGCGCTGCTGTGTTGCGCGTGGATTGGGCCCGAGAGACTTGCCATGAGCGCGCCCTCGGTGTTGCGCGGCAAGTATTTCGAAGGCTCGGGTGTCGTGGGCATCTTTATTGGTACCGTGGCGTTTGCCCTGCTAGCGCCGCTTGTGGGCGGCCTGATCGACGGTATCGACCGCAAACTTTCGGCCCGCATGCAGGGCCGCGTGGGCCCGCGTCTGCTGCAGCCCTTCTACGACGTTGCCAAGCTGCTGCGCAAGGCCCCTGCCAGCGTAAACACCATGGACGATACCTATATGGCATGTGCGCTCATCTTTACCGTGGTAGGCGGCGGCATCTTTGTGTCGGGTTCCAACACGCTGCTGTGCGCTTTTATGGTGACGCTCGCCGCGATCTTTGTGGTGCTGGCGTCCGCCTCGACGCAAAGCCCGTTTGCGCAGGTCGGCGCCGATCGCGAGCTGCTGCAGGTTATGAGCTACGAGCCCGCCGTTCTGCTGATGAGCGTGGGCCTGTACCTTGCCACCGACAGCTTCGATTCCATTGCCGTGACGGGGCAGTCGGCCCCCATCATCGTGTACAGCGCGCCCATTTTCCTTGCGCTGCTCGCGGTGCTTACCATCAAGCTACGCAAGTCGCCGTTCGACCTTTCGTACTCGCATCACGCGCATCAGGAGATTGTCCAGGGCGTCGCCACCGAGATGAGCGGCGGCACGCTGGCCAAGATGACCCTTATGCACTGGTGCGAGACCGTGCTGTTTTTGATGTGGGTGGGCATGTTCTTTGTCTGGGACAACCCGGTGAGCTGGGTGGTCGCCCTGGTCGTGATGGTCGCGACGTATTTTGTCGAGGTACTGATCGACAACACCTTTGCCCGCAGCACCTGGCGCAGCTGCTTTAAGCTCGGCTGGGGCGTGGCGCTGGTGTTTGGCCTGCTCAACCTTATGCCCATCCTCGTCGACGTGTTTATTTAGGAGGCAGCATCCATGGATCATAAAATGTCGCGCTCGCCGTGGGTTATTCATTACGACGGTTCGAGCTGCAACGGATGCGATATCGAGGTGCTGGCCTCGCTCACGCCGCTGTTCGATGCGGAGCGCTTTGGCGTGGTCAATACCGGCAACCCCAAGCATGCGGACATCTTTTTGGTGACGGGTTCGGTCAATGCTCAGAATCTGCCCGTCGTGCGCCAGATTTACAACCAGATGCTCGAGCCCAAGTGTGTGGTGGCCTGCGGTATCTGCGCGTGTTCGGGCGGCGTGTTCCGCGATGCTTACAACGTGATCGGCGGCGTGGACCGCGCGATTCCCGTGGACGTGTACGCGCCCGGGTGCGCCATTCGCCCCGAGACGGTGATCGATGCCATCGTGGAGGCGTGCGGCATCCTGGACCAGAAGGAGGCCGTGATGCGCGCCGGCGGTGACCCGCTTACCGTGGGCGGCGCCGCTACCTGGGACGGTGGCGTTGAGCTGGGCGAGGACGGGTTTGTGGCTGCGGGGGCCGGGACTGATGGTGCCGGTGACGCGCCTGCCGGGAAGCCCGCCGCGCCCGTCGCTGGCGACGCATCTGCTGAGACGCCCGCCGCTGCAAAGGAGGCCGAGTAATGCAAAAGGCTATCTATACCACCGTCGGGATTGACGAGCTCCTGTCGCATGTCCAGGCGCTCAAGGGCGTCGGCGCGCGCTTTGTGCAGATGCACGCCGAGCGCTGTGTGGACGACGGATCGTATCGCCTGGTCTATACGTTTATCAACGTTCGTGCTGCACAGGAGCAGATCGCTCAGGATGGCAGCTATGCGATCGAGAACCTGGTGGTCGAGGGCATCGACCAGTACCAGGAGATTCCGTCCATCAGCTCGTATTATCCGGCGGTATTCCCGTTTGAGAACGAGGCGCACGACCTGTTTGGGCTTGCCATTACCGATATGCAGATCGACTTTAAGGGCTTTTTCTACCAGGTCTCGACTGCCGAGCCCATGAGCGTTATCACACCCGAGGTGAAGGCCGCGCGCGAGAAGGCCATGAAGGTCCGTGCCGCCGCAGAGGCCAAGGCGCGCAAGGCTGCGGCCGAGAAGGCCGCTGCCGCTGCTGCTGCGGGGGAGGGCGCCGCGGGTGCCGGCGATGCTGCGAACGCTGTTGCCGCCCAGCCCGCTGCGGCTACCGGCTCCGATGCTCAGCATGACGATGCCGCTGCCAAGGCCGCGCTCAAGGCTGCCGAGATGGAGGCAAAGCTCGCCGCCATGGATCCCGAGAAAGCGGCCAAGGTCCGCGCGGCGCTTGCTGCCAAGGCCGCCCGCGACAAGCAGAAAAAGGAGGCGTAAGGTCCATGGCACATCGCTCCGTTATTCCGTTTGGCCCGCAACACCCGGTGCTGCCCGAGCCGCTTCATCTGGACCTGGTGATCGAGGACGACCGCGTCATCGAGGCAATTCCGCAGATCGGCTTTGTGCACCGCGGACTCGAGAAGCTCACCGAAAAGCGCGACATGCACCAGTTTGGCTACATCGCCGAGCGCATCTGCGGCATCTGCGCCGTGGGCCACAGCTATGGCTATGCCAGCGCCTGCGAGCGCATGCTCGACATCGAGGTGCCCGGCCGCGCGCAGTATATCCGCACCATTTTGCACGAGCTTTCGCGCATCCACTCGCATCTGCTGTGGCTGGGCCTGCTCGCCGATGCCTTTGGCTTCGAGGCGCTGTTCTATCGTTCGTGGACGCTGCGCGAGCAGATTCTCAAGATCTTCGAGAGCACGTGCGGTGGTCGCGTGATTCTGTCGATCAACGAGATCGGCGGCCTTAAGCACGACATTGAGGACTCCGAGCTGGCGGGTATTGTCCAGACGCTCGATGCCATGCGTCCCGACTACGAGGCCCTGGTGCATACGTTTTTGGACGACAATAGCTGCGGCGAGCGCCTGCATGGCGTGGGCGTGATCAGCAAGAAGGACGCGCTGAATCTGTCGATGGTCGGCCCGTTCGGTCGCGCCTCGGGCGTGGATTACGACGTGCGCATGTTTGGCGACGGTGCCTATGCAGGCCTGGCAGCATTTGAGCCCATCGTTGCTACCGACGGCGACTGCTATGCCCGCTGCCAGGTGCGTTGTGCCGAGGTCACGCAGGCCATGGACATCATCAAGGAGCTTGTGGGCAAGATCCCGCACGACGGTATCGGCGGGCGCACCAAGCTCACGCCGGCCGACGGCGCGCGCGGCGAGGTTGTGATTGAGCAGCCGCGCGGCGAGGCGTACTACTATGTGCGCGGTAACGGCACCAAGAATCTGGACCGTTTTCGCGTGCGAACGCCGACGTCGCAAAACCTGGCGGGTCTGACACATGCGCTGCAGGGCGTGCTCCTTGCCAACGTTCCTATGATTATCCTGACCATCGACCCCTGCATTAGCTGCACGGAAAGGTAGGCGCGGCATGAGTTTACTGACATTTGCCAAGACGGCCTTGGGTTCTATGGTCAAGCAGCCGGTCACGGTGTGCTATCCGCAGGAGAAGCTGACGGCGCCCGAGCGCCTGCGCGGGCATATCGTCAATGACATGGACGTGTGCATTTGCTGCGGCATGTGCGCGCGCCGTTGCCCGGCGGGCGCGCTTGCGGTCGATCGCAAAGGCGGCACCTGGTCGATTGACCCGTATGTCTGCGTGGTGTGCGGCGAGTGCATCGAGAGCTGCCCCAAGCACTGCCTGACTATGGACACCGCCCGCACTCCAGTCGCGGCGAACAAGACTCCCACGGTAGAAACTAAGTCGGAGTAGCGCTGGAATAGGGGCCGGCGGGGCAAAAATGCCCCGCCGGCCCTGCGCTTAAACGCGCGGTTGGGCCGCCACGAACAAAACTATGCCGGATTACGGGGCTGGATAGCGAACCTCCGACCATACAGAAAATTGCAAAAACAAAACCGCAGGTAGATAACCTGCCGTTTTTCAAAAAATGGAGGTATGGATGAGAACCCCGGCTTTTGCCCCGTAATCCGGCATAGTTTTGAAATGACACCATATCAGTACCAGCCCCTGATCTCTCGGGGACGGAGGAAAACGGATCATTTTGGTCCCGCGAGGCTTGCGGAGGCGCTCGTGCAGGGCCGCCCGAACAAAACTATGTCGGTTTACTACGATGAATTCGACATTCCCGACCATGACTGCATTTTTCTAAATATTGCAAGCGCTCTACCTGCGGTTTTGCAAGCGCGCAATTTGCTGTGGTTGAAGGTTGGCGATTCATCGTAGTAATCCGGCATAGTTTTGAAATGGCGTTAAATCGGTAGCAGCGATTTTGCTATGCCGGGGGCTCGGTCTTTGGGCAACTACCCTCGCAGGTAGGCGATGGCGATCTGCGTGCGGTTGCGCAGGCCCATTTTGGCAAGGATTGAGCTGATGTGGTTGCGCACGGTGCCTTCGCCCATATAGGCGGTGGCGGCAATCTCCTTGTTGTCGAGGCCACGGGCGATGAGCTCGGCGACTTCGAACTCGCGGTCGGTCAGGCCGGCAAAGGCCGCGGGCCGGCGGGTCGTGCCCGCCTCGACGCCCGTTCCGTCAAAATCGATGTCCTCGATCGCCTTGCCCTCGAGCACGCGTTTGCCGTCCATGACCTGCGCCAGCGCTGGCGGAATGGCGGCGACATCGGTCTTGATCAGGTAACCGCGGGCGCCCAGCTTGAGCGCCGACACAATGTACTCGTCATCCGAGAACGTCGTCAGAAACACCACGCGCGCCGCGGGGTCGCGCTCAAGGATCTCGCGTGCGGCCGAAAGTCCGTCGCGCCCCGGCATCTGGATGTCGAGCAGTGCGATATCGGGCGCGTGTTCGGCATAGAGCGAAACCGCATCGTTGCCGTTGGCGCCGGTGCCCACTACCTCGATCTGCGGCTGGGCGCTCAGGATAATCTTGAGCGAATCGACCACCAAGCGGTCGTCGTCGACAACGATGAGCCTCATCGGCTCTCATCTCCTTGCTGTTTGGGAACGGTGGCAAACACGCGCCAGCCGCCGGCGCTGGCACGCGGGCCGGCGGTGAAGGTGCCGCCAAGCGCCTCGATGCGCTCGCGCATGGAGGCGAGCCCCATGCCCTCCGCGGCGCCGCGGCTGCTTGCTTGGACCCCGCCCGTGCCATCGTCGGTAACGATGAGCTGGTAAAACGACGGATGCTCCATGCATCGTACAGTGACAGCATGGGCGCAAGCGTGGCGCATGGTGTTGGAGAGCGCCTCGCGCAGGACCGCCGCAAAGCAGTTGGCGACGTTTGCGGGTGCATGCTCGGCCATAACTTCAAGCTCAATCTGCGGACCGCCGTCCGAGCGCGCGCCTTCAACAATATGTTCGAGCTGCACGGAAAGGTCGACGGCGTTGTCGTTGAGCGCGTGGACGCTGGCGCGCACAAGCTGGAGCGCCTCGTCAACCGTGCGTTTGACGTCGGCGAAATCGGCGGCGACGCCGGGCTCGTCGGCATGGACTACGCGCAAGGCTTCGGCTTGCAGTGAGGCGCGCGTGAGCTGGTGGCCCACGTTATCGTGGATCTCGCGCGCGATGCGGGCGCGTTCGGCGAGCGTCGCGAGCTCGACTTCGTAGTCCTGGCGGTCGGCAAGATCGCGGTTGCGCGCTTCGAGCGCGAGAGCTCGTTCCTGCAGCTCGTCGCGGATGCGGCGCATGCGCTGCTGCTCGCGCTCCAACTGGGCGGTACGTAGCGATAACAAGGTGGCGGCAACTGAAAGGATGGCGGTCAGTAGAAGCGTTCGGGCGGTGAGCGCGTCGGCGCGTAGGTCCGCGACGAGTGCAAAGACAAAGGCGACGCCAATGCCCAACGCGACCCAAACGTGTTCACGGCGCACGCGCCGCGCAATGTCATAGAGGGCGAGAGGCGCAAACGGCACAAACGGCGGCGCAAAGACGGCCGCGATGATGTAAGCGTAACTCGCGGCCTTGCTTACACGGCGTGTGCGTTCCCCCTGTGCGACCTCGGCCAGCGAGGTGGCAATAACGCCAAGGCAAAACGCCGCGACCAGGCGAGCGTCCACAGCAAGACCCATAGCGGCCGCAATACAGCACGCCAGCACGATCGATTTGTCGAAAAGCCTGTTCATACGGGTATTGTACGCGAAGCCGCGCGTGGTGGAGGGGCCGCCTGCGCAACCGTGACATTCCTCCCGCGCGGCAAAACGGGGGCGTCGGCGGGCCGCACGGCCAAGCCCCGCACTCGTGACAAAGCTCACTGGCGCGCGCCGGCGGCTCCTGCGATGATGCAATCGTACCGGGCCGCAATCAACAGGAGGGCCGCCTCATGACAGACATCGTCCACGTCGAAAACCTCGTCAAGCGCTACGACGATCTTATCGCGCTCGACCACTTTAACCTGAGCATCGCCCCCGGCGAGATCTTTGGCCTGCTGGGCCCCAACGGCTCGGGCAAGACCACGTCCATCAACTGCATTCTGCAGCTGCTTGCCTACGACAAAGGCATCATCGAGCTGTTCGGCGAGCCCATGACGCCCGCCCGCTACGACCTCAAGCGCCGCATCGGCGTGGTGCCGCAGCAGGTGGCGGTGTTCGACGAACTCACCGTGCGCGAGAACATCGACTATTTCTGTAGTCTCTACGTCAGCGACCGCAAGCGCCGCCGCGCGCTCGTGGACGAGGCGATCGACTTTGTCGGTCTGGGCGACTTTGCTAAGTTCCGCCCTGGCAAGCTCTCGGGCGGCCTGGCGCGTCGCCTCAACATTGCCTGCGGCATCGCGCACAAGCCCGAGCTCATCTTTTTTGACGAGCCCACGGTGGCAGTTGACCCGCAGAGCCGCAACGCCATCCTGGAGGGCATCTGCCGCCTGCGCGACGAGGGCGCCACGGTGGTTTATACCAGCCATTACATGGAGGAAGTCGAGCAGATCTGCAGCCGCATCATGATCATGGACGGCGGACGCGTGCTGGCGCAGGGCACCAACGACGAGCTCAAGCGAATGATCCAGATGGGCGAGCGCGTGACTGTCGAGGTCGGCGCCGTCGAGGCCGCCACGGTCGAGCGCCTGCGCGCCCTCGAGCACGTGCTTTCGGTTGAGCTTTCCGGTGGAGAGCTCATCTGCACCTGCGAAGCGAGCCCGCACAATTTGGTCGACATCCTCGACACGCTGCGCGCCGCCGATGTGGCGCTCGGCCGCGTGTGGAGCGAGCCTCCGACCCTCAACGACGTGTTCCTCGAGATCACCGGCCGCGAGCTGCGCGACTAGGGGGCGGCCATGTTCAACACTATCATCACCACGCTCAAGACGCTATTGCGTCGACCGAGTACATGGGTCTGGGGCGCGATCTTTCCCATTGCGCTTTCAACGATGTTCATGTTTATGTTCGCGAACCTGAGCTCTGACGGCAAGGTCGACCCGGTGCCGGTTGCCGTCGTGGCGGACGAGGCCTGGGACGCTTCGACCTTTAAGGACGTGGCGACCTCGCTTGCCAAGGAGGGCGACGATCAACTGCTCGATGTGAGCGAGTACGAAGACTTGGCTGCTGCGCGCAAGGCGCTCAAGGGCGGCGAAGTCGCGGGCATCTACACGGTCGACGCTGCGGGCACGCCCAAGCTCACGCTGCTATCGAGTTACGACAGCTCGCGTGCTTCGTCCGTGCTCACCGACCGCAGCATCCTTGAGACGGTGGCAAGCTCGTATACACAAAATGCCGAGCTCATGTCCCAGATTTCCCAGGACAACCCGGCAGCGCTCGCCGACCCGGAGGCGGTTTCGCACGCCCTATCGCTCGAGGGCGGAACCCGCCGCGTGAGCCTGACGCGCACCACGCCCGACGGCACGGTCATCTACTATTACGCGCTCTTTGGTCTGGTCGCGATGATGTCTGCCGAGTTTGCCGCCTTGAGCGTCGTCGACCTGCAGCCCAATCTGTCGGGCCTTGGTGCGCGCCGCTGCGTGGGCGGCCTCTCCAAGACGGCGTCGCTGGCCGGCATCTTTGTCGGCTCGTGGCTGGTTTCTTTTGCCTCGATGGCGGTTGCGATTGGCTACGTGCGCCTAGTCGTTGGCGTCGACTTTGGCGGGCGCGAGGGGCTGTGTCTGGTGGGCGGCGCCGTGTCCGCGCTTGCCGCCACGGGCCTGGGCCTTTTTGTGGGCACGCTGCCCGTTAAGGGCGGCAAGGCGTCCAAGTCGGGCATCCTCACGGGCTTTGCCACCACGTGTGCCTTGTTCGCCGGCCTCTACGGCGAGCCGGCGATGGCGCTTGCCGACGACGTCGCCCGCGCCTGCCCGGCCGAGTGCTGGCTCAACCCCGTCAAGCTCATCTGCGACATGTTCAATCGCCTGTATTTCTTTGAGGACCTGGGGCCCTTCGCCGTCCGCGCCGGCGCGCTCGTCCTCATGTCCCTGGTGTTTGTCGCCGCCGCTACGCTGATCTTTGGAAGGAGCCGCTATGAGCACCTTTAAGACCGCGCTTCGCATGGCGCTCGCGCACCCGCTCTACCTGCTCATCTATACGGTGTTCATCTCGCTCATGGGCGTATTCATCGCGGCCTCGGTGAGCTGGAACTCGTCGCAGCTTACCGAGTACAAGCCCTACGACACCAACGTGATCGTGGTCGACCGCGACAATAGCGACCTTTCGCGGGCGCTTACCAAGCACCTGGGCTCACGCTTTGACCTGGTCACGGGCGTCGGCGACGACACGTACGACCTTGCGGATGCGCTCGCTAAGAGCAACAGCGCCAAGGGCAGCGCCGACTGCGTGTTCTTTATCCCGGAGGGGTTTGAGGACGATCTTGTTGCCGCCGCCCGCGCGGGGGAGGAGTTGCCCAGGCTCGATGTGACCTACGGCTCCGGCACCATGGCGGCGGCGCTTTCGTCTGCCGAGGCCTCGCGGTGGATCTCGCTCGCGGGTGCTGCGGCGGCACTTGAGCCAGCTGCTTCCGACGGCGAGGTCGCCAAGGCTGCCGAGCATGCTGCCGCCAAGCGCGCCGAGGTCCAGATCGAGCAGGTCAAGGTCGAATCGACTGCCGTCGCCCCACTCGAGTCGTACTTCAACTTTGGCGCGTACGCGATCATCTCGTCGGTCATCGTGTCGGTGGGATTGGTGTTCTCGGGCATGAACGAGCCCGAGCGCGTGCGCCGCATGGAGGCCGCCCCGCTCTCCGAGCGCCAGCGTTCGCTTGCCGTGTTCGCGGCTGCCGCGGTGCTTACCGTCTGCATCTGGTTTGTGTCGAGCATGATGGGTGTCGTGGGCTTTGCCGGCGCGGTCGCCGAGGTCGGTGTGGGTCGCGTGTGCCTGGCGCTGGCGGCGACGTTTGCCCTGGCGTGCACGCCGCTGGCCGTTGGCTTTACCCTTTCGAGCCTGGGCGCGCGCGAGGAGCTGCTCAACGGCGTGGGCAACTTACTCGGCATGCTCATGACGTTTTTGGGCGGCGCCTGGATGCCGCTGTCGCTGATGGGCTCGGCCGTGCAGACCGTGGCGCATTTTGTGCCGACGTTTTGGGTGAACGACGCAATCGGCAAGGCGCTCGCCGCGGATCTGACGCCCACCGTGCTGGGCGACATCGCCTGCGATCTGGGCGTCACCGTGCTCTTCGCCGCCGCCATCGCCGCCGTAGGCCTAGCCCTCGCCCACAACAAATCCCGCGCCTAACCGCCTAGTCATTTAAGAGCGTCCCCAATGACTAGTCTTGAAACAAATCCCCGCTCTCGCCCAAAAATAGTTCGCCATGGTTTACTATTACGTTCATAAAGTAGTACAAGGCTAACAATGGGGGATACCATGGCAACGCAGGAAGCCTACGTCCAGGTTAAGGATCTCAAAAAGCACTACGGCGATGGAGATGCATGCCTGACGGTGCTCGACGGCATCGACACGTCCATCAACCGCGGCGAGATCTGCGTCATGCTGGGGCCTTCGGGTTCGGGCAAGTCCACGTTTCTTAACCTGATTGGCGGCCTGGAGGACGCCGACGCCGGCTCTATTCTGGTGGATGGCTGCGACCTCACCGTGCTCAAGCCTACCGACTTGGGCGAATACCGACGCCGTGAGCTGGGCTTTGTCTTCCAGTTCTACAACCTGGTGCCCGATCTCACCATCAAGGAGAACATCGAGGTCACGGCGCACCTGTCCAAAAACCCGCTCAACATTGATGACCTGCTGCGTTCGCTGGGCCTCTACGAGCACCGCAACAAGTTCCCGCGCCAGGTCTCGGGCGGCCAGCAGCAGCGCTGCGCCATCGGCCGCGCACTCGTCAAAAACCCGGGCCTGCTGCTGTGCGATGAGCCCACGGGCGCGCTCGACTATAAGACGTCCAAGGAAATCTTGCAGCTCATGGAGGATGTAAACCGCACCTACGGCTGCACCATCATCATTGTCACCCACAATGCCGCCATCGCGCGCATGGCAAATCGCGTGCTGCGCCTGCGCGACGGGCGCATCGTCGAGGATGAGCTCAACGAGTCGCCCGTCGCAGCCGCCGAGCTCGATTGGTAGGCGGCGCCATGACACCTCTCGCAAAACGTCTCCCGCGCGAGCTGCGCCGCAATATCGGCAAGTACCTGGGAATCTTTTTGCTTATGTGCGGAAGCATCGCTCTCACCTCGGGCTTTTTGCTCGCGGCCCACTCCATCGGTTGCCTTATCGACGACATGCGCAATGCGTACACGATTGAGGACGGCCGCGTGACCACCTCCTTCGAGGCTACCGACGATCAACTCAAGGCCGCCGAGGACGCGGCCGACGACGTCGGCGGCGTCACGCTCTACAAGAATTTCTCCATCGACGCCATCATCAAAAAGGCGAACGGCGACGACGGCACCAAGCGCACGCTGCGCACCTATGCGCACCGCACCAAGGTCGATATCGCGTCCTACTGTGAGGGCAGGGAACCCAAGACGGACGACGAGGTGGCCATCGACCGTGTCTTTGCCACCAATAACAACCTGTCCGTGGGCGATAGAGTCGAGCTCGAGGGTCGCACCTACACCATCTGCGGCATCATGACCCAGCCCGATAGCCAGGCGCTGTTCCTCAACAATTCGGACTTTACGGTGAACACCATCACGTACGGCGTGGCCGAGGTCACCGACGCCGGCTTTGCCGCGCTTGAGGACGCCGGTGGCGCGCCTGCCTACACCTATTCCTTTATCTTTACCGATTGCGACCTCCCCACCGCGGATCGCATCGATGCGGAGCAGGATATGGTCGTGGCGCTGACCGATGCCGATGCGCGTGTGGACGATCTGATCGATGCCGATTCCAACCAAGGCATTGGCTATGCGCGCGACGACGTGGACGGCGACTCCATGATGTGGATGACGCTGCTCGACATCATCATCGTGATCATGGCGTTCGTCTTTGTGGTCCTTACCGACGCCACCATCGAGGAGGAGAGCGCCATCATCGGCACGCTGCTCGCCAGCGGCTATCGTCGACGCGAGATCGTGCTGCACTACCTCGCGCTTCCCGCCATCGTGGGCGTGGTCGCGGCGCTTTTGGGCACTGCGCTCGGCGTTGTGTTCTTTACCGAGCCCATGCGCAGCCTCTATTACGGTTCGTACAGTCTGCCGCCCTTCCAGGTGTACTGGAGCTGGGAGATCTTTGTGAAGTGCGCCGTGGTTCCCGCCGCCGCGCTCATCCTCATCACGCTGGTGGGCCTGCTTCGCAAAATGGGCAAGACGCCGTTGCAGTTCCTTCGCCACGAGGCGAGCGGCAAGTCTGGCACCAAGCGTGGTATGCAACTGCCGGAGCGCATGGGTTTTGTTTCCCGCTTCCGCCTGCGTATCTTCCTGCGCAACCTGGGCAACTTCGCCACGCTCTTCGTGGGCATTGCGTTTGCCTCGCTGCTGATGCTCTTTGGCCTGGCGATTCTGCCCACCATGACGCACTACGCGGACAACCTCGAGACAAGCCTGGTCGCCGAGCACCAGTACACGCTCAAGGTGCCGCTGGAGCTCGAGGGCACTGCCGAGGAGCGTGAGCAGTGGTCGGCACTCGAGCGCTTGCAGTCGGTTGACGGCGCACTGCTTTCTGCCGCCCAGGATGCCGATGACGAGCTTGACGACGCGGCTGATGCGGCGCAGGCGGCAGCCGATGCTGCGACCGCATCTCCGTCTGCCGAGAGCCTGACCGCAGCGCAGGACGCGCTTGCCAAGGTCCAGGACAAGAAAGATGCGCTCTACGCGCGCCTTGACGATCTTGCCGATGCCCTCGGCTGCGACCGTGACGAGGCTATCGACCTGATCGACAAGGCCTCTAAGCTCGACACTGACAACGACGATATCCACCCGGTCAATACGACCGACAACGGCGCGGGCGCAATCGCGCAGGCCGAGAAATACGCCGTTTACCAGCTGCAATACGACCGCGGCGATGGTAATGGCGAGGAGACGATTTTCGTCTACGGCATTTCATCCGATTCGCGCTATTGGAAAGACCTCAACGTCGGCGATGGACGCGTCGTCTTTGGCGGCGGTCTGCTCGATAAGTTTGGCTGGAGCAAGGGCCAGAAGGTCACGCTCGGCGACAAGTACGAGGGCGAGCATTATTCCCTTGAGTACGCGGGCAAGGACTGTGCCTGGGGCTCCAAGTCGGACATGAATATCTATATGAGTATCGACGACTTTAACGAGCTGTTCGACAACGACGCCGCCTACTTTAACGGCTATGTGAGCGACGAGAAGCTCGATCTCGATGCTCGTTACTTTGCCGGCGACACCACGCCCGACGACATGCGCGCCGTGGGCGACCAGTTCATCGGCATGATGAGTAAAATGATCGGAATGATGATCGGGCTCGCGGTGTTTATCTTCCTGCTGTTTATGTACCTGCTGACCAAGGCGGTGATCGACCACAGCGCCCGTTCGATCAGCTACATGAAAGTCTTTGGCTATCGCGATAGCGAGATCTCGCATCTGTACATCCGCTCGATCACGCTGTGCGTGGTGGCGTCGCTCGTGCTGAGTCTGCCGGTCATTATCGGCTCGCTCACGGCCATCTTCCGCTCGATGCTGCTCGCCTACAACGGCAATATCGAGATCTACGTGCCCGCTTGGTCCATGGTTGCATGCGTCGGCATTGGCTTTGCGACCTACCTGGTCGTGGCGCTGCTACACACGCGTTCTATCACGCGCGTGAGCCTGGCCGAGGCCCTCAAAGTCCAAGAGTAGTCGTTTAAGAACCTCCCCAACGACTAGGTTTCGCGCTTGACTTTGACCCTACTTTAACGGGTACCATCCTCTATGTCTGTAACGCCATATAGACCGAGGGGATAGATCTATGACCGCAACTGCACCCGCAGCACCCGCTAAGGTATACTTCACCAACTTGCGCACGCATGCTCGCGAGAGCCAGCTCGACAAGCTCAAGCGCCTCATACGCCACGCCGGTATCGAGCAGATCGACTTCGAGAACAAGTTCGTCGCTATCAAGATTCACTTTGGCGAGCTGGGCAACCTGAGCTTTTTGCGCCCCAACTACGCCCGCGCCGTCGCGGATGTCGTGAAGGAGCTGGGTGGCAAGCCCTTCCTCACCGACTGTAACACGCTCTACGTCGGTAGCCGTAAAAACGCGCTCGAGCACATCGATACCGCCTATCAGAACGGCTTTACCCCGTATGCCACGGGTTGCCAGATCATCATCGCCGACGGCCTCAAGGGTACCGACGAGGCACTCGTCCCGGTCGAGGGCGGCGAGTACGTGCGCGAGGCCAAGATCGGTCGGGCACTCATGGATGCCGATATCGTGATCAGCCTCACGCACTTTAAAGGCCATGAGCAGGCCGGCTTTGGCGGCGCCATGAAGAACCTGGGCATGGGCGGCGGCAGCCGCGCCGGCAAGATGGAGCAGCATGCCGCCGGCAAGCCGAACGTCGCGACCGAGCACTGTATTGGCTGCCGTGCCTGCGAAAAGGTCTGTGCGCACAGCGCTATCTCGTTTGACGACACCCGTGAGCGCGAGCTCGCCAACGGCAACACCCGTACGGTTCACGTTGCCGCTATCGACCATGATCGCTGCGTGGGCTGCGGCCGCTGCATCGGCGTGTGCAACCAGGACGCCATCAAGCCCGGCCATGACGCTGCGGCCGACGTGCTCAACTGCAAGATCGCCGAGTATACGAAGGCCGTTGTCGACGGCCGTCCGAGCTTCCACATTTCGCTTGCCATGGACATCAGCCCCAACTGCGATTGCCATCCCGAAAACGATACGCCTATCGTCAACGACATCGGCATGTTCGCGAGCTTCGACCCGGTCGCCATCGACCAGGCCTGTGCCGATGCCGTCATGGCATCCGAGCCGCTGCCCAACACCGAGCTTACCGATAGCGCGGCCAAGATGGAGCACAACCACGAGCATCTGGAGGGCGATCAGGCCAAGGACCCCTTCTGCATCACGCATCCCGACACCGACTGGCGCACCTGCATCGCGCACGCCGAGAAGATCGGCCTGGGCACGAGCAAGTACGAGCTCATCGAGGTCAAGTAGCACCTGTCCATTGGACATATCAAGCGCTTTTGTAGCGCAACGTTAGCAAAAGCCGCCCGTGAGCACAGCGCTCGCGGGCGGCTTTCCGGAAGTATGCGGCAAATTTCGAGACCGCCGAGCACACGACATTTTTTGGCAACAAAACCCCTGATAAATTGTTGGTAAAACTGCGGTCTGGTCGGCAGTTCCAGATTTTGTCGCATACTTCCGAAAATAGGGGGTCAGATAAAGCCCCAGACGTTGCTTTTTGCCTAAAAATACTCGTCGAGGAAGTCGTCGACCGTGTTCCAGTAGAGCTCGGGGTCAACTTGCGCACTCTTGGCGTGGGTGGCGCCATGGATGGTGAGCTTTTGCTTGACCTTGCTGGCGCACGCGTCGTAGTTTTGGTCGAGCATGCTGTACGGCACAAAGGTGTCCTGGTCGCCGTGGATAAACAGCATGGGAACCGTCGCGTGTTTGAGTTGCTCCACACTGCTCGCCGTATGAAAGTCGTAGCCCGCGCGCACGTTGCACACCAAGTTTGCTACATCGAGCAAGGGAAAGCTGGGCACCCCAAATACATCCTTAAGCTGCAAGGAAAACTCGTCCCAAACACTCGTATAACCGCAGTCCTCGATAATGCATTTCACGTTTGCGGGCAGAGATTCCCCCGCGACGTTCATGGCGGTTGCCGCACCCATCGACTCGCCAAAGACCAGGATGCGCGCCTCGGGGTCAGCCTGAACGATCCGCTCGATCCACGCGACGATGTCGAGGCGTTCGGGCCAGCCCATGCCGATATAGTCGCCGCCGGAGCGCTCGTGGGCGCGGGCGGCGGGCGCGAGTACGTTCATGCCGCGGTCATGGAAGCGTTTGGCGTATCGGGCCATGCCGATGGGCTCGTTGGTGTATCCGTGTAGACAGACAGCGTAATTGTGTGTGGTCTCTGGGGCGGCAAAATACCAAGCGGCGAGCTCGGTTCCGTCATCTGCGGTGAGGCTGCTGCTCTCACGATTCTCTTTAAACCATGCCCGCGCCTCGGTTTCCTCGGCATCCGGCTGCTCGCCTTCTTTGTCGTTCTTGCTATCCTGCATCATCTTCATGGTGTATGGCGCGCGGGGATTCAGCGCGAAGTCAAACAGAAAGTTGCCGGCAAACCCCAGCAGCGCGACAACGAGCACCAGTGCAACGACGCCGGCTATCTTGAGCTTTCGATGGGAACGTGCGTTTTGAGACATAAGAAGCTCTCCTATAAGATGTTAATACATCAACATTTAATGCAAGCGCATTATGGACGTTCGCCGTTGATGCGTCAACAGGCAAAGAATGGGTAAACAAAGGGTCACGTATGGTGCAAATTTCGCACGTACCCAGACGCTTTGATATAGTGTTGAGAACTCTTTACGTTGGAGGATGTAACCGGCATGTCCGATTCGAGCGACAGTTCTAAGCCGCGGCCCAAGACCGCGGCCGTTCCACACTACACGGTGGGCGAGGAGATCATGAACTCCGTCACCCATGGTGTCGGCTGCCTGCTGGGTATCGCGGGTCTGGTGCTCCTGATCGTATTCGCCGCCCTGCGCGGCGGAGGCCCGGCCCACATGGCCGCGGCGATTGTCTATGGTGTCAGCATTATCCTCGAATATCTGGCCTCCACGCTCTACCACGCGATTCAGCCCGCGCGCGCCAAGCGCGTGTTCCGCATTATCGACCATAGCTGCATCTACCTGCTCATAGCCGGCAGCTATACGCCGTTTTGCCTCATCACGCTCGCAAACGACGGCGGTCCTGCGCTGTTCTTTGCCGTATGGGCCATCGCCATTAGCGGCATCGCCCTCGAGTGCTTTATGCGCGAGCGTCAACCGCACTGGGTAAGTGGCTTGGTCTACCTGCTGATGGGCTGGCTCGTTGTCTTTAAGCTGCCCGAACTTGTGGTGCTGCTCAACCCCGTGGCACTTGCCCTGCTCGCCGTCGGCGGCGTGTGCTACACCGCGGGCGTGCCGTTCTATATCGCCAAAAACGTACGCTATCTGCACAGCGTGTTTCACCTGTGGGTGCTCGCCGGCAGCATCTTCCAGTTCATGGCGGTGATCCTCTTCGTAATCTAGCGACCACGCCTTCGCGCCCGCGTCCTCGTTTGGGCGCTGGCACAATTGCCGTATCCGCCATCAACGTTTTACCCTAACGTCCCGAATCTTGGAGGTTCGAGAAACTCCCGATGGACATAACCATCTCCCTTATCACTACCCTCGTTTTAACCCTCATCAACGGCTACTTCTCTATGTCCGAGATGGCGCTCACCACGGCAAAGCGCGCTGTGCTGGAGCACGATGCCGAGGAAGGCGACAAACGCGCCGAGCGCGCCGTCCAGCTCGCCGCAGACTCCGATCAGCTGTTGGCCACCATCCAGGTCGCCATCACGCTCGTGGGCTTTGCCTCGTCCGCCGTCGCCTCGACGAGCCTGTCCGACCCGCTTGCCACGTGGCTCATGAGCTTTGGCATCGCGCCGCTCTCTGCCATTGCGCGCGGCCTGGCGCCGGTCATCATCACCGTTGCCGTCGCCTTCGTGTCCATCGTGATTGGCGAGCTCGTGCCCAAGCGCATCGGCCTCGCTAACGCCGAGGGCGTATCCAAGCAGGTCGTGGGACCGCTCTCGGTGTTCCAAAAGATCGCCCGCCCGCTCGTGTGGCTGACCGGTGCCTGCTCCGACGGTCTGGCCCGCATCCTGCGCATCAAGAGCGCCGATGACCGCCAGAACGTCTCGGAGGAAGAGATCAAGTACATGGTCTCGGAGCAGGACGACCTGCTCGACGAGGAAAAGCGTATGATTCACGAGATCTTCGACCTGGGCGACACCGTTGCCCGCGAGGTCATGGTGCCGCGCGTGGACACCACCATGTGCGAGGACGACGAGACGGTCGCCGACGTGCTGTCCGCCATGCGCCAGACCGGCTTTAGCCGCATCCCCGTCTATCACGAGGATCCCGACAACGTCGCCGGCATCGCGCACATCAAGGACCTGATCCAGCCTTCGCTCGACGGCAAGGGCGACCAGCCCATCGCCGACTTTTTGCGCGACGCCACCTTTGTGCCCGACACCAAGGACATCCTGCCGCTGCTGTCCGAGATGCAGACCTCGCACGACCAGATCGTGGTGGTCGTGGACGAGTACGGCGGCACGGCCGGCATCATCACCATCGAGGACATCGTCGAGGAGATCGTGGGCGAGATCGAGGACGAGTTCGACCCCGACAACAAGTACCTCACGCGCCTTTCGCGCCGCGAGTGGCTTGTCGATGGGCGTTTTTCGTGCGATGACGCGATTGAGCTTGGTTGGCCGCTCGAGGAAAGCGATGATTATGAGACCATCGCCGGCTGGATTTTGGAGCTTTGCGACTCGGTGCCCGACATCGGAGAGGTGTTTGAGGTTGCGGGGTACAAGTTTAAGGTGCAGTCGATGCGTGGCCAGCGCATCTCGCTCATTCGCGTGATCGCTCCGGCCGAAACCGATAAGAAGGATTCCGAGTCCTCGGCAGATAAGCCGGCGGCGTCGGACGCGGGTTCTGCGGACCCGCACGACGGCGACGAGTAGGGCAAGGAAGAGTAGGGGAGAGTTATGGCAGGCCTGTTCAACATCCTTAAGGTCACCGTCAGCGAGGACAAGATCTGCGCGCACGTGCTGGTGAACCCCGGCATGCCGCTCATGACCTCGGAGGACATCGAGGCCACGGCGCGCGTGTATTACCTGGTGCCCGCGATTGCCAAGCATCTGTGCCTGGGCGATTCCGGTCGCGAATTCCAGGACTGCATGGGCCAGACCGAGCTTTGCCATCTGCTGGAGCACGTGACAGTCGAGCTCATGAACGAGACCGGTCTCGCTGGCAGCATTTCGTGCGGCCGCACCCGCGTAAGCGAGCACGACGAGCGTGTCTTTGAGGTCGAGCTTTCGTGTCCCGACGACGCGCTGGCCATCGGCGCGCTGTCTTCGGCGACCTTTATGATGGACTGGGCGTACCTGCACGCCGACCAGCCTGCCCCCGACGTGGAAGGAACGGTCGCGGGCCTGCGCAACCTGGTGCTGGGTATGCGCGCCGAGGCCGAGGGCAAGGACCCGCACGAGGCCGTCGCCGCCGCGAACGCCGAAGGCGAGGCCGGGGACACGACCGAGGGCGAGGCGCCTGCCGAGGCTGCCGCCGAGTCTGTCAACGATGCCCCTGCCGAGGAGGCCGTCGAGGTCGAGCCCGCGGAGCCCCAGGGCGTCCCGAGCTTTGACGACGAGCCGCAGGAAGTAATCGATACCGAGGGCGCGACCGCCGAGAGCCATGAGGCCCCCGCTGCCGTCTACGGTGGTGCGGCGACGGCTCCGGTTGCCCCTGCGCGTGAGGGAGCGCTGCCGCTCGTTGACGGCGCCGGCGAGGACCCGGCCGCCACGGTGGCCATGCCTGCCATGCCGCAGGAGTAGGCTCACCCGCTTATCACCATCATGTACCTGCGCCTTTACCGTACGCAGATGAGCAAAGCGGCAGGCGCTGTGCTGCGGGTATAATGGACAGCATTCAAACGGTGGGCGCCGAGGTGCCCGCAGGAGAGGAATGAACATGGGTAAGACTTTCAACTTTATCTCGGGTGCGCTCTTCGGTGCCGCCGCCGGCGCCATTATCGGCGTTGCCCTGGCTCCGCGCTCGGGCGCCGAGACCCGCGCCATGGCTGCCGATATCGCAAACGACGCCTGGGATAACATGCGCGACACCTACGAGCACGGTGCCGAGGAGGCCCGCGCTGCGGTCAACGATTTTGGCCCGATGGTCGATGCCAAGACCGATGACCTGCGTGCCAAGGTTGACCTTGCCCGCGAGCGCATGGACCAGCTGCGAGAGCAGCTCAACGACGCCATCTCGGGCGGCAACGTGACGCCCGCCGCCGATGTCGTGGTCGAGAACGCCGTCGAGGCCGACGCCGAGGCCGCGGAGCCTTCGACCGAGGCATAATGCGCGCCGGGGATTTTGTCGGCGCCAAGATCTATCGCAAGCCTACCGAGGACAAGCGCACCAAAAAGGACGGCACGCCGCGCAGCCCTAAAAAGCTCGGCAAGATTCACTTTCCGGTCTTTACCCCGGGCGGCACACGCGTGGTGGGCTTTATGGTTCGCCAGTCCGATATCGCGGGTATGATCGAGCGCCCCGACCGCTTTGTGGCGCTCGATGCCATTGGCGTCTACGAGGGCGCCATCGCAGTTGACGACGTCAAGGGCACCTACGATGCCGCTGCGGCCAAGCGCCTCGACATCAACCTGGACGATTGCATTATCTGGGTTGGCATGGACGTGCGCACGGAGTCGGGCGATGTCGTGGGCTATTGCTCGGATGTGGAGTTCAAGCCGCGTTCGGGTATCGTGCAGACATTCTATGTGACCACTGGCACTGCCTCGAGTGTGCTGGTGGGCGACACGCAGATGCCGCCGACGATGCTGCGCGGCTATGCGGACGGCGCGATGATCGTTTCGGACGAGGTCAAGTCGCTCGGGTATTCGGGCGGCGCCGCCGCAAAGGCTGCCGAGGCAAGCGTCGTGGTGGGCGATAAGGTCAAGAAGGGCGCTAAGGTGCTCGATGACAAGGGTTCGGTCGCCGTGGACAAGGGCAGTCGCGCGCTGGGCAAGCAGCTCGGCAAGACGCGCGGTATGTTCAAGGCCTTTAAGGACGAATATCAAAAGGCGAGCGGTGGCTCGTCGAAAGCTAGCAAATAGCGACGTACCAAATGATGGGAGGCAAGCCGGAGACCTGTTGCTCCGGCTTGCTGCGTTTATGGGGGAGGGCACATGCGCCAAAACGGATCATATTCACACGGACGCTCGGGCTCGCGTCCGACGGCGCGCCGCGATCTGGGGCAGCTGCCCAGCGGTCAGCGCAAGCGTCACCGTAAGCCCGGCGCGATGTATCTCAACCATAGCCGCGGCTTTAGCGACCGCAGCGCTCGCATCGGCAACGGCCGCACGCCCCGCCGTCCGTCTCGCCTGCCCTATGCGCTCATCGCCGTGGGTTGCGCGCTCGTGCTGTTCATCGCTGCTGTCGTGGGCTACGTCAACCGCAGCGTGGATGTCGTCCTCAACGGCCAGGAGACTGCGGTGCGCGTCGGCTCTACGCTTCAAAATCTCATCGACGACCAGGAGCTGACCGATACCTACGACGCCGGGGACCTGCTGGCCGTTGACGACAGCGTGCTTACTCGCCATGGCGGCGAAAAGCTGTCGGTAAAAGTGGACGGCAAGCGCATAAAACAGGGCAAGTGGAAAAGCCGCGAGCTTACGGGCGGCGAGAAGGTGACGGTCAAAGACGGCCGCGACACGTATGAGAAGCATGAGGTCCAGGCGACGGTTATCGAGCCCAAGCTTAAGGTCGAGGGCACGGGTGCCATCGAGTATGTCAAGACGTGGGGTATCCAGGGTCGCTCTGAGGTGTGGGTCGGCGAGCAATCGGGCAAGACGCAGGACCGCGGCGAGGTCGTGCCCGCCACCGATTGCGTGGTCGAGTGCGCGAGCGTGGCGCCCAAAGGCAACGAAAAGTACGTGGCGCTGACGTTTGATGAGGGCCCGAGCGGCGTGACCAAGCAGATCTTGCAGGTGCTCAAGGAAAAGGGCGTCACCGCGACGTTCTTCCTGTCGGGCGATGCGGCCGAGGCCTCGCCCGCCACGGCCAAGGCGATTGTCGATGCCGGCTGCGAGGTCGGCTCCAACAGTTACAGCGACGAATCGCTCAAGGGCAAGGATCGCGATGCAGTGCGCGAACAGGTTTCGAAGGGCACCGAGGCGATCAAGTCCGCGACCGGAACGTCGACGATGCTTTTGCGTGCTCCCTACGCAGCCTTTGACGAGCAAAACTGGATTGATGCGATGGACCTGGTGTCTGCCGTGGTCTCGTGGAATATCGATTCGGGCGACTGGCTGCTCAACGGTGCCGACGAGCAGGTCTCGACGGTGCTCGATTCGGTGACGCCGGGCAACATTGTGTTGCTGACCGATAACGATGAATGCGCCGAGCAGACGCTCGAGGCGCTGCCGCAGATTATCGACGGGCTTATTGCCGACGGCTACAAAATCGTGACATTGAGCGATCTGGTCAAGACGGATACATCGCTGAGCAAAAAGCTCACCTCGCTGACGAAGGTCACCATGCCCAAAAACGCCGTATTCCCCCAGCTCGCCGAAGATGACGACACCACAGACTAGTCATGTAAGAACGTCTCCAATGACTATGTCACGGATACGTCAGCGTTTGATATGCCTGCGATGTTTGGAGCAAAAATTTGACGCCACGGCGCGATGCTGATGCTATAGTTACTGCGGATAACAAGGGTCAAGAGAAAGGCTGCAGGTGAAATCCAAACCTCGACCATACAGTCGATGACCCCATGCAGGTGCTTCTTGCGCATGTACGGGGTGTGAGCGCCGAGCGGCGTGCCGCCCGCGCATGCGTATACATATCTAAAAGTCCACGGACGGCGTGCCGGCATGGCCGCAGTTCGAAGGGATAATGATGGGGAGCACCAGTGAATTATCTGAGTGAGATGCTCAAATTGCCGGTCTTGGACGTCGATGGCGAAAAGCTCGGCGTTGTGAACGATTTTGGCATTGCTACCGGCGAAGTTTTTCCGCACGTAACGTCGCTCGCGTTCCGCGGGCCCGGTAAGACGCCGTTTATGATCAGCTGGCGCAAATGGGTCGATCGTATCGACGAGACGGGTGTGCACCTTAAGTCGCCGGCCACCGAAATCCGTTTTTCGTACCTGCAGCCGACCGAGCTCTTGCTCGCGCGCGACGTGCTCAACAAACAGATTGTCGACACGCAGGGTATGAAGGTCGTGCGCGTAAACGACATCAAGTTTTCCATGTCGGGCGAAAATCAGCTGCGCCTGCTAGGTGCCGAAGTTGGTGCCCGCGGTCTGCTGCGCGCGATCAGCCCCGCACTCGAGCATGTCGTCGAGAGCTTTATGAAGCACCTGGGCAAACCGCTCGGCGAGGACATCATCGCCTGGTCCTACATGGACCTGCTCGACCGTTCGACTAAAAACATTCAGCTGTCGGTGTCGCACAAGACGCTTGGCGAGCTGCATCCTGCTGACATTGCCGACATTATCGAGCAGCTCGACCCGCGCCTGCGTGCGCAGGTGTTCGCGCAGCTCGACACTGCCCAGGCCGCCGAGGCCATCTCGGAGTTCGATGACGACGAGCTTATGACCGAGATGCTCGAGGGTCTGTCCGACACCGACGCATCGTCGATGCTGGCCATGATGGACCCGGACGACGCCGCCGACCTGATCGACGAGCTCGATTACGAGAAGGCTGAGAAGCTTTTGCGCCTGATGGGCGTTCAGGAGGAGAAAGCGATTCGTAACCTGCTGGGCTATGAGGACAACACCGCCGGCCGTATCATGACCTCGGAGTTTGTCTCTCTGCCCGCCACGGCGACGGTCGGTGACGCCATCGAGGCGATCCGCAAGCTCGACGAGGACTTCGAGAGCGTCTACTACGTCTATACCGAGGACCCGAGCGGCATGCTCACCGGCGTGCTTTCGCTGCGCACGCTGATCGTCGCCGACCGCGACGCCACACTGGGTCAGCTGGCCTATCGCGACCTGGTGTATGTGTCGCCCGACGATGACCAGGAAGACGTAACGGACGAGATGACCAAGTACGACCTGGTTGCCATCCCCGTTTGCGACGAGAACCGTCACATCTTGGGTATCGTGACCTTTGACGACGCCATGGACGTTATCGCCGAGGAGCACCAGGAGGACCTGCAGATCGCAGGTGTCGGCTCGGGCGATAGCGCGTCCGACGACTCGACGAATGTGCTCAGCTGGTTTGTGCATCGCCAGTACTGGGTTGTCGTGTGGGGTATTGCCTCGTGCATCATGGCAACAGTGCTGGGAACGGCGCTGGGCTCTGCGCATCTGGTGGTGTTCCCCATGTGCGCCATGCCGCTCGTGTTGCTGGCTGCCTCGCGTATGGTGTCGTTCGTCAAGAACTACTTCCTGGAGTACGACGGCCATGACGATGAGCCCAAGCCGTATCTGGGATTTTTCTTCCAGAGTACGGGCATGGGCTTGATTCTGTCGCTCGTGACCTACCTGTGCGCCCAGCTGGTGCGCACCGCCGCATTCCCCGACGCGCCCATGTTTGAGGAGCAGCTCTTTACCGGCTGCTTTAACATCGCGGCCATCATCTGTCTGGTCGGCAACATGAGCGCCGTGATTTACCTGATGGTGCTGTTCTGGCGTGACGAGCACGACCTCAATACGTCGGGTACCGCCATGAACGTCATTGCCGTCATGATCTCATGCGTGGCGTACTGCATCGCCGCGGTGCTGCTCACCATGTCGGTCATGGGTTAGGTGGTCGCGTGCAAAACACGAAGCAAAAGGCGAGCACCAAGCAAAAGCTGACCATCGCGGCCATCTTTGGCGCCATGGGCCCTGGCCTTCTGGCGGCGCTTTCGGGCAATGACGCCGGCGGCATCGCCACGTATTCCAGTGCCGGTGCCAGCTATGGCTACAAGATGCTGTGGATGCTTCCCGTCATGACCGTGCTGCTCATCGTGACGCAGGAGACTGCGGCGCGCTGCGGCTGCGTGACGGGCAAGGGCTTGGCGTCGCTCATCCGCGAGCGCTTTGGCGTGCGCAGGAGCGTGCTGGCCATGGCGGCGCTGCTGATCGCCAACACGGCCGTGACCATTTCGGAGTTTGCGGGTATCGCGAGCGGTCTTGCCCTCTTTGGCGTGCCGGCGAGCATCTCGGTGCCGCTCGTGGCGCTGCTGGTTTGGATGCTTACCATGTCGGGCAGCTTCCAGCGCATCGAGAAGATTCTGCTGCTGGTGAGCTGCGTGTTTGTGACCTACATCGTCGCTGCATTTATGGCTGGTCCCAGCTGGGGCGAGGTGGCGGTCGACCTGGTTGTGCCCAACATCCAAAACGACCCCAGCTACGTGTCGCTTGTGGTCGCAACGATCGGCACCACCATCGCGCCGTGGATGATCTTCTTGGCGCAGAACAACGTGGTCGATAAGAATGCGGGTGAGGACGATATCGTGCTGCAGCGCATTGATACCGTGAGCGGCTCGATCGCCGCCGATGTCATTGCCGGCTTTATTATCATAACGACCGGTACGGTACTGTTCCCCGCGGGCATTCAGATCAGCGATGCTGCCGACGCCGCCCGCGCATTGGAGCCCATCGCGGGCCAGTGGTCCACGGTGCTGTTTGCCTCGGGCCTGGTCGCGGCGAGCTTCTTGGCCGCCTGCGTGCTGCCAGGCGTTACGTCCAGCGCTATCTGCGAGGCATTTGGCTGGGAGCGCGGTGCCGATCGCAGCTGGGACGAGGCCCCGGTCTACCGCGGCATTATTACGGCCATCATTGGCATTTCTGCCGTGCTGGTGCTCATGCCCGGCGTCGACCTGTTCCAGATTATGATGACCTCGCAGGTCATCAACGGCGTGCTTTTGCCTGTGGTCCTGGTGTTCCAGGTGCTTATTGCCGCCGATCGACACATTATGGGCGCCAACCGCAACGGCCGCGTGTGGAATGTGCTCACGTGGGCGACTATCGGTGTGATTACGGTGCTGACGGTCGTCATGTTTGTTCTGCAGGCGATGGGCTACAGCGCGTAGCGCTTCTTTTGGATTCTTAACAGGCCGCCGCCATGGGCTGCGGCCTGTTTTTTGCCTACGGCCTCCCGGAGTCGGCTCGAAAAGAGTGATTTTGGGTTGTTTGCTGCGGGTGGAAGCAGATTTGGCTGCGCGTTACTTGTCGGTACCTAGCTTGTGCGGTTTGTAGGCGAGGGCGCTGACGAGTGCATCGGCAGCGGATTTGACAGCCGCCGGCTGCGGATCGTTAACGTGATCCTCGGGATGCACGGGCAGGCCCTTCTTGACGGCATCGTGGATGAGCTTAAGGTACTCGGTCACACCCGCGTTCGAGAGGTGCGTGCCATCGCCGTCGAACAGATCATTGCGGTTGGCACTATATCCGTACCAGTCGATAACGCGTACATTCTTGTAGCGCGTGGCGGCGTTGGCGATGGCCTGGTTCGTGGACCCGACCCACGGCTGCGGGCTACGCGTGTTTACAAATACGACAATACGCTGCTCGCCGGCGTCGGCCATGATGGCGTCAATCTGGGCGTCGGTCACTAGGCCGTTGGTGCCCAGCGCAAAGACTACGATCTTGCCGGCGAGGTTCTGCTGGATATAACCCTCAAATGTCGTGCGGCCCGCATCAAACTGGCGGCCCTTTTCGGCATCGATATGGCTATGCGGGAACACGCCGTCAAAGGAATCAACGGCGCGCAGGGACACGGAGTCGCCAATCATTAGCAGGTCGTAGGCTCCGTCGGGGAAGCCGTCGTCATCTTTGTCGGTGTCATCGGCCGCCTGCTGGTCCTGGGGTTTTGCATTTTTGGCTTCCTTGTTTAGGATTTCGGCGCCCTCGCCGCTCAGCGCGGATGTGTCGGGCACAAAGACCAGGCCGCCCAGCGCCACAACAAGCACGACGCCGCAAGTGGCGCACACGGGAATATGCGCGCGCACCCAGCTTGCGGGCGTGGTGGTGCCATTGCGGAATTCGGCGACGGTGCGGCCGAAGGCGCCCTTCCTAAACGGCGTTTCGATAAAGCGATAGCAGCACTCTGCCACGGCGACCACCACAAGTACCTGCAGGATGTACTGCCACCAGGGCGTGTCGTTAATGTTGGCGACCGGGTTCATGAGGAGCAGCAGTGGATAGTGCCACAGGTAGATGCTGTAGGAACGCTTGCCGATCCATACGAGCGGCTCGGCGGCCAAGACTCGTGCGATCATGCCCTGGGGCTGCACGCAGGCCGCAATAACCATGAGCGTGAGGATGGAGCACAACGGCGTGCCTCCGCGATACTGAAACGCGGTATAGCCGTTGGTAAGTGCGACCATGGCGGCAAGGCCAACCAGACCCACGACGCCCAACACATCGATGGATGCGGGCGAGGACCAAAAGCGCACGAGGGCGCTCGGCTGCGCCGGGTCGGTATCGCCTGATTCGTCGACCTTCTTGCCAGGCTTGCCCTCGGCGTTATTGCCGTGCTTGGCGGCGCCAGCCAGGCGATTGAGCCCCAAACGATGAGCGAGACGCACCGGCGCTAGGTCGCGATCGGGGATAAAGGCCATCCAGGCACCCAGCAGCAGCGAGAACACGCGGGTGTCGGTGCCGTAGTACACGCGGCTGGGGTCGGCGGCAGGGTTATAAAGTACCATCATGGCGAGGGCAGATACTGCGGCAAGGCCCAGAACCACGCGGCGCGTGTTGGGCTTGCTCACATGCATGGATACCATGGCAAACAGCAGTGGCGGCCAAATCAGGTAGAACTGTTCCTCGATGGCAAGCGACCAAAAGTGCGTGAGCGGCGAGGGGTCGCCCAGAGCATTAAAGTACGAGACGTTTTGGGCAATCTGCCACCAGTTGTTGAAGAACAGCAGCGACGGCAGGATGTCGGGGCGCATCTTGGTGAGCATCACGTGGTTAAAGATGGTGCACAGCGCGCAGGTCACGAACACTACCGTTACCACGGCGGGGACCAGGCGACGGATGCGGCGAATCCAGAAGCTCTTAAGGTCGATGCGGCCGGTCTTAGCGACTTCGTTGAGCAGCAAGCGCGTGATCAGATAGCCCGAAAGCACAAAGAAGATCGTGACGCCGAGCAGGCCACCCTGTGCCCACGTGAGGTTGAGGTGATAGAGCACCACCGCGACGACGGCGAGCGTGCGCAGGCCGTCGAGGGCGGGGATATAGCGAGATTTGGGGCGCGCAGGCGCCTGTTCCTCTGCGGCGCTGTTGGTGTGGGTACCCTTGTTGGCAGGCGTGCGACGAGAGCCTGCGCCGCGGTTCGGCTCGGTGGCTTGTCGGTTAGCGCGCGAACGTTCGTGCGGCGCTTGTTGATCGCTCGCGTGGCGTGAGCTGCGCGAACTCGATCGCGGGAATTGTTCCATAAAACTTCATCCAATGACGAGAATAATCAGCACGCCTTCATTGTAGCCGCCTGCTCCTGTGAATGCTTGCTGCCGGTGCAAGCTCAAGCGCGCGTCCACATCAAAGTGAACTAAAGTTATAGAGGTGCGAGAGCGCACGATTGACGGCCAACAGCGGGTGCAGAGCCCGCGGACGAGGAGGTTTCCATGGCGGATTGCGGCATCGTTGCGGTGTTCGGCAGCATGAACATGGACCTTTCGGTGGCGTGCGAGCGCATGCCGCGTGCGGGCGAGACCGTCGGCGGCAGCGGGTTTATCACCAACGCTGGCGGCAAAGGCGCCAACCAGGCCGTAGCCGCCGCGCGCATGGGCGCGCGCACGCACATGATCGGCGCGGTCGGCTGCGACGCATTTGGCACGTCGCTTGTGGCGGGGCTCCAAGATACTGGCGTGGACTGTGACTTTGTGGCGCGTCGCGATGATGTGGAGACGGGAACGGCGACCATCATTCGCTGTGAGGGAGACAACCGCATCGTGCTGTCGCCGGGCGCCAACCATGCGCTCGCGGGCGAGGACGTTGCCTGCGCGCTGAGACGTCTGGTGGCCGATGAGCTCGACGGTGACGCCAGCAAGATTGCCCCGGCTGCCGGAAGCGTCTTTATCGCCCAGGGCGAATGTGACCTTGCAGCGACGGCCGAGGCGCTTGTTTGCGCTCACGAGCTGGGGTTCTATACGGTCTTTAATCCAGCGCCTGCCTGCGAGTTGCCTGCGGAGGCCTGGCCTGCGGTCGACCTGGTCTGCCCCAACGAGACTGAGTGCCAGGTGCTGACGGGCATCTTGCCCGCGGATGATGCGAGCTGTGTCGCGGCGCTCAATGCCCTGCTCGCCAAGGGTGCCGGAGCTGCGGTCATCACGTTGGGCGGCGCCGGGTCGGTTACGCTCGGCGATGACGGCGAGCTGCTGCGCATGCCGGCGCTTTCGAGTGCGGTGGTCGATACGACGGCCGCGGGCGATACATTTATCGGTGCGCTTGCTGCAGCTCGTCTGGAGGGCTTGCCGCTCTTTGAGTGTATGGCGGCGGGCGCACGCGCCTCGGCGGTGACGGTGTCGCGCCTGGGCGCACAGCAGTCGATTCCCACGCGTGCCGAAGTTGAGCGCGTGTTTGATTTAGACGATTTGGTACAAGACGGAGAAGCGGAGTAGAACAATGGCAATTAAGAAGCTGATCCTTGATCTGGATATGGGTGTGGACGATGCGATGGCGCTTGCCTATGCCATCGCGAGCCCCGAGGTGGAACTCGTGGGCATCACCACGTGTTTTGGCAACGTGCGCGTCGACCAGTCGGCGCATAACTGCCTGGCGGTGCTCGACTTGTTGGGTCGTCCCGAGGTGCCGGTGTACCTGGGTGCCGACCGTCCTTTGCAGGCGACTGAGCCTTATACGCCGCCGGCGTCCACCGCGCTCATTCACGGCAAGAATGGCATCGGCGGCGCGAGCGTGCCCGCGTCGCCCTACGAGCCGGTGGGGGCGACATCGGCTGATGGCAACGCTGCGGTCGATTATCTGATTGATGCCGCACGCACCTATGGTCCCGATCTGGTCTACGTAGCGACCGGCCCGCTCTCCAACTTGGCGCTTGCCCTGGAGCGCGATGCGGCGGCGGTGATGTCTATCGGCCGCGTGGTGGTAATGGGCGGCGCCCTGACCGTGCCCGGTAACGTGAGTGCGGGTGCCGAGGCCAACATGGCAAGCGATCCCGAGGCGGCCGATGCCGTGCTGCGCTCGGGCCGCAAGCTCACCATGGTGGGCCTGGACGTGACGCATCGCGTGGTGCTCACGCGCCGTGACATTGCCGGCTGGACGGGCTCGGGCACCATGGCGGGCTGCGCATTTGCGAGCATGGTCGAGCACTACATTGGCTCGTACGAGATGAACGCACCCTACCTGGGTGGTTGTGCGCTGCACGATCCGCTGGCCGTTGCCGTGGCGGTCGACCCCACGCTCGTAGGTGCGCTCGGCTGCAACCTGCGTGTTGATCTGCTGGGCGAGTATCGCGGCCGCACCATTTGCGACGAGCACCGCCTGTCCGATCCGGACAAGAGCGCGCTTGTGGCACTGACCGTGGACGCCCCGCGCTTCCTGTCCGAGTTCAAGGCGCGCATGGCCCGTGTCCTTGGCTAAATGATTCTCACGCCCCGTCCCATGTAGTCAATTTGGGACGGGGCTTTTTAGCTACCTCGGTAATGATTTTTCTGGGACGGGGATTAAAAACTCATTGATCCCTGTCCCGGGCAGCTCATTTGGGACGGGGCTTTTTTGACTGGTATGATTGGTGCGACCATTCGAACCAGCTAAAAGAGTCTCGTCCCAATTTAACTACCGAGAGGAACTGCCATGGAGCGTATCGCGAGTTTTTCCGTTGACCATCTGCTGCTTGAGCCTGGCGTGTATGTGAGCCGCATCGACCGCGATCCGGCGACCGGTGCTGCCGTCACCACGTTTGACCTGCGCCTAACCACGCCCAACAAGGAGCCGGTCATGAACACCGCCGAGTGCCACACCATCGAGCACCTGGGCGCGACGTTCCTTCGCAATCATGCCGAGTGGTCGAGCCGTATCGTCTACTTTGGTCCCATGGGCTGCCGCACGGGCTTTTACCTCGTCGTTTTTGGCGAAGTGACGAGCGAGGAGATCCTGCCGCTCGTGCGTGAGCTGTTCGAGTTTGTCGCCGACTTTGAGGGCGATGTCCCCGGTGCCGCTCCCGAGGAGTGCGGCAACTACCTGGACCAGAACCTTCCCATGGCTAACTGGCTCGCGCGCCGCTACCTCGACCGCGATCTGGCCGATATCGACGAGAAGCACCTGCATTATCAGCAGGCGTAAGGGCTTTATCGCCTAAAACGTGCGCATTGGGCGCCTTCGCTTATGCGGGGGCGCCTTTTTGTTGAGTAGTCGGGACGAGCGTTCAAAATCGCTCATGTTTGTTCTAGAATGTTCATACTGTCACATAAACGAACAGGAGTGAACATGCATATCTATTCTGTCGAGGATTCCGAGTTCAAGTCCTATGGCAACGTTTGGGATAACGTTCCGTCCGAGCTCACGTCGCCTGTGCTCGAGGCGCTATCTGCCACGCCCATTCCCGAGGGCAGCAAATACGTGGCGAGCGCGCCGGAGCTCGAGGGCGTCATGAATGCCGACAAGCTTGGCTTTCTCATGTTTGGCGGCCGTCCCTTCCAGCTGGGTTGGTGCAACGGCCACAATACACGACTCAACTGTCTGGAGTATCACCGCGCGAGTGAGTTCAACCTGGGCGCGCGCGACTTTATCCTGCTCGTGGCGCATCGCTGGGAGATTGAGGACGGCGGGCTCGACACCGCGTGCGTCAAGGCGTTCCGCGTGCCGGCGGGTAAGGTTGTCGAGGTTTTCAACACCACGCTTCACTACACGCCGTGCATGGTCGACGACGGTGGCTTCCAGGTGATGGTCGCACTGCCGGCAGGTACCAACGGTCCGCGTCCCGAGGCTGCGGCCGATATGCCTACCGCCGGTGACAGCTACTGCTATTGGAAGGCCGACAAGTGGGTTCTCTGCCATGCTGACAGCCCCAAAGCTGCCGAGGGCGGCTACGTAGGCCTCATCGGCAAAAACCTCGACATCACCTGCGACTAGAATCTTCTGTCTCGATCTGTAACATCTAGCGGGCTAAATCGTCTCTACCTGTTACAGGTTTAGACAAACTGCAGGGGGCCGCCCGAAAATCTCGATCTGTAACACCAGGCCCGGTTTTGGCTGCCTAACTGTTACAGATCGAGACAAGCCGGTCCCAATCCACCACAAAGGTGCCTGTCCCCTTTGTGGTGGATTGGGCAGGTGGGTATCAAAAAGTGTCAGGTGGGGTGGCTGCCGGGCGCCTGCACGCGAAAAGAAGTGTCGACCCGCGCTGTTGTCGTTGAGTGGCACCCCGTTTGCGGGGATCCTGAAATTAGGACAAGCAGCGTATGAAAGGATTGATGCATGGCTTTCCGTAATGACTTCCTGTGGGGCGGCGCGACGGCTGCCAACCAGTGCGAGGGCGCCTACAACGTGGACGGCCGCGGCCTGGCCAACGTGGACGTGGCTCCGCACGGCCCCGAGCGCTATGCGGTGGTCTCCGGCCAGCGCAAGATGCTCGACTTCGAGGACGGCTATTACTATCCTGCGCAGACCGGCATCGATTTCTATCACCACTACAAAGAGGACATCGCTCTCTTTGCCGAGATGGGCTTTAAGACCTTCCGCATGAGTCTGGCGTGGACCCGCATCTTCCCCAACGGTGACGAGGCCGAGCCCAACGAGGCCGGTCTGGCCTTCTACGAGGACGTATTCCGCGAGTGCCAGGCGCACGGCATCGAGCCGCTTGTGACCATCACGCACTTCGACTGCCCGATTCACCTCATCAAGGAGTACGGCGGCTGGCGCAACCGCAAGCTCATCGACTTCTACAAGAACCTCGCGACCACGATCTTTACCCGCTACAAGGGTCTGGTGAAGTATTGGCTTACCTTCAACGAGGTCAATATGATCTTGCACCTGCCGTTTATGGGTGCCGGTCTGGTCTTTGAGGAGGGCGAGAACAAGGAGGCCGTCGAGTACCTGGCCGCCCACAACGAGCTCGTCGCCAGCGCTTGGGCAACCAAGATTGCCCACGAGATCGACCCCGAGATCAAGATCGGCTGTATGCTCGCCGCAGGTAGCTACTACCCCTACAGCTGCCGTCCGGGCGATGTGCGCCAGGCGCAGATTGACAACCAGAGCAACTATTTCTTCGTCGACGTCCAGAGCCGCGGCTACTATCCGGCCTATGCCGTCAAGAAGCTCGAGCGTCTGGGCATCGATGTGGGCATGACGGATGAGGACCGTGAGATCCTGGCCGCCAACACCGTCGACTTCATCAGCTTTAGCTATTACAGCACCCGTTGCTCCGCCAGTGCCGATAACCCCGATGTCGAGCGCACCCAGGGCAACGCCTTCGCCGGCGCCAAGAACCCCTACCTGCAGGAGAGCCAGTGGGGCTGGGCCATCGATCCGCTGGGCTTCCGCATCACCCTTAACGACCTGTACGACCGTTATCAGAAGCCGCTGTTTGTGGTCGAGAACGGTCTGGGCGCCAAGGATGTTGTCGAGGAGGATGGTTCCATCAACGACGACTACCGTATCGACTACCTGCGCCAGCACATCGCCGCGATGCGCGATGCGGTGACCGAGGACGGCGTTGACCTGCTGGGCTACACCACCTGGGGCCCGATCGACCTGGTCTCGGCCGGCACGGGCGAGATGTCCAAGCGCTACGGCTTTATCTATGTGGATCGCGACGACGCCGGCAACGGCACCCTCAAGCGCTCCAAGAAGAAGAGCTTCGACTGGTACAAGAAGGTTATTGCTTCTAATGGTGAGGACCTTTCCTAAGGGCACTGAGGCGCTCAACCTTGGGGCTCCAACCCTCCTCGCGTACCTAAGTACGCTTCGTCGGGCTTGTCGCTCCCAATCTTGAGCACCTCAGGCCCTTAGGGGGGGCGGGCCTGACCGCTGTGAATTTCGCGTGCTCATCCTCATAGTCTCCTAACCAAGGCGCCCGGCGAGTATGTGCTCGCCGGGTGCCTTGCCGTCTGCGGATTTTGGGACATGCGGCCCGCTTTTTCGGCCCATCTGTCGGTACACTAAAGGGACTATGGGTACCCGCGAGCGACATATCGGCCACGCGGCCGCCCGGACCGCGCCGGTTGCGGATCCCAGGGGTGGCAGGCTCTTCGCCATGCCGCGATTCCTTGTTGGCATAACACATCAGGTGTACCGTCATCGCGTCTTTGCTATCGCCGGCGCCATCACCGCGCTGTTCCTCATGCTTTTGGCAGTCTTGCCGGCGTTGTTCGCCTCCGATTCCAAGCTTTCCAATGCCGTGCCCGCCTATAGCGAGGTGTCCGGAGAGGTCGTGGATGCGCTCGTCCATTCGAGCTCTCTCCCGCTGCTTGTCGCCGCAATTGTATTTTCGATCTGGGGCGTGTCGGTCTATCTGCGCTGTTTGGACTATGTGTTGCGCCGTCGCCTTGTTGCCGTCGCCACCATTTGCGCCCTGTGGATGATCGAAGTCATTCTCAAGTACAAGTCGTTCACGCCGTTCTATGCCACCGTGCTGTGGTACCTGTACTACGTGCCCATGACGCTCATTCCGCTGCTCTACCAGTTGTGTGGTCTGCGCCTTGCGGGCCTGGAGCAACACCGTCTGGGTCGCCGCTACTGCGCTGCGCTGTGGATTGTGGCCATCCTGCTTATCGGATTTGTGCTCACCAACGATTTTCACCAGCAGGTCTTCCGCTTTGACCGCACAAGCGACACCTGGAGCAACGATTACACGTACGGCTGGGGTTATTTCGCCGTCCTCGTGTGGACGGCCTTTGACTTTGTGGCCTTTTTTATCCTGGTTGGTCGGTCCTCATCCTTTCGCATCCAGCGTTTCTCGGGCACGGCGGCGCTCGTACTGCTGGGTGGCGCATTCTTTGCCATCTCGTATGCGTTGCGCGTGCCCTGGGCATGGAGGCTCAACTTTTCGCTCGTCTATTGCGTCCTGTGCGTGGTGGCGATGGAAATCTGTCTCGATTGCGGTGTCATTCCGTCGTATCACGACATCGCCGGCATCTTCGACACCTTGCCGCTTGACCTCAAAGTTCTAACGCGCGACCTGCAGGAGGTCTATGCCACGCCGGTGTCAAAGCCAATGCCGGTAGGTGTGCGCGAGGAGTTGCGGACCCAGGAGCACGGCCGCGCCCATGCCTTTGCCGTGGCGTCCGATCCCGATGTAATGTATCGTGCCTTTCCGCTGCTGGGTGGATCGGCGCTGCTTGCCCAAGACGTGTCGGAGCTCGACGAGCTTAACCGTGAACTGGCACATCGTCGCATGGAGCTGCAGCGTCAAAACGAGCTGCTCGCCGCCGACTACGACCTTAAGACGCATTTGGCAGATCAAGAGGCCGAGACCTTGCTGGTCCAAGACGTGGACCAGGCGCTTGCCCGCGCGCTCGAAGGGATGTACGACCTGCTGAGCTCGCTGCCGCCGTTGACCGACGAGGCATCTTCGCACGAGCGTTACCGCATGCTGCAGCGCGCCAAGATGCTCGTCGCCTATTGCAAGCGCAAGGGGTCGCTCACGTTGGCACAGCACGGGGAGAGCGGTTTTGATCGCGATCGCATTCAGCTCATCGCCAACGAGCTCGCAAGTGACCTGCGCACCATCGATATCGATTGCGCCTCGATTATCGCCATACGGCGCCCGTTGCACGCCAGTACGGTAAGCGCCCTGTACGACTGCGTGTATGACTTCGCGTTTTTCGCCTACACCACCGACCATCCGGCGCTTATGTATCACTTGGGCGACCATGACCGATGCAGTGTCGAGCTGCGCGCCACGCTTTTTTCCAACGATGATGAAGATCTTTCGCAGACGCCCGCTGCGCAAGAGCTCGAAAGCGCTCTGCAAGGGCGCAACGTGGCATACCGCTTTGAGGGCGAGCCCGGCCAGCTGCGCATGATCGTCTTGATGCCGAGGGCGGGTGAGTGACGATGCGGATTTCGCTCATTCTTCCCCAAATTGTTGCGCTCGATGTTGTCTTTGCCCTGGCTGCGTGCCTGCAGACGATCCACGTCCCGCTCATCGCATCGCGCCGCTCGTCCTATAACCGTAAGGTGATTTGCGCCTACGAGGCGAGCCTTGTGCTTCACCTGATGATTTCGGCGCTCATCTTATTCGCGTCGTCTGGCTCGTATCTGGTGGCGCCGCTTGACGTTTGCGCCAGGGCAATGGGCGGAGCGTTGTGGCTCAATGCCGCGATTTTTGCCTATGGCGTGGTACTTATGGTGCACTATCGTCGCCCCGTCATGCTGGTCGAGTTGCTGCTTGTTGTCGCCGTTACACCACCGGTGGTTTTTGCCATGGGCTCGGCATGGACCGTTGTCCTTATCGCAGAGGGAGCGTTCTTCCTGTTCCGTTCCATCGCGGCGCTCTTGATGGACGTCCGTAACCGCCAGGAGGATATCACCACGTTCTCGACGATCGAGACCATCAACGTGATTCCCGTGGGCATCCTGTATCTAGACCCGAGGGGCCGTTCGCTGCTCATGAACCGCTGCATGCGCAAAAACCTGGTGGAACTTCATATGCCAACCGATCTGCGCGACATGAGCAGCACATGGAACGACCTGCGCAAACTTAGCATGCAAATGCCCGAAAGTAGCAGGAACCGTGTGCGGATTAATCTGGACCGCTTTGGTGAGGCGCGTGCGGTGGTCGAGGTCTCTCCCGCCGAGATTCGCCTATTTGTGTGCGATCGTGTTATGGTTTCGGGCCGTTCGTTCGAGCGCATTATCGGTCTTGATGTGACAGAGTACGCGCATGCTCATGACCGCTTGGCGCAAGCCAACCACCTGCTTGAGCTTGCGGGTCAAGAGCTCCAGTCCCAGATCGAAGAGGTCAAAAAGGTCGCCGACAATGCTGCCTACCTGCGCATGCGCGCCCGCGTGCACGATGTAATCGGTCAGCGCCTGTCCATCCTCCATCGCTATCTGGAGGAGGGTCGCCTTGACGACGAATCGCTCGAGCAGATCGATCCGCTGCTGCGCACAATCTCCGACGACTTACGCAGCGGCGGCGACAGCGAGCCGGCGGAGCAGCTCGGCGATATCATTCATGCCTTTGGTCTGGTGAGCGTGCAGATTGATGTAGAGGGGTCGCTTCCCGAGGACACGCGTGTCGCGGCGGCCTTTTTGCAGATTATCCGCGAGGCCTCGACCAACGCCACCAAGCACGCGCAGGCCCACCAGGTCCATGTGCACCTGTGGCAGGAGGAGTCGAACGGATGCGACATCGCGCGCATGACCATCTCTAATGACGGCGCGCCGGCCCCCGTATCGTATCGCGAGGGAACGGGTATCCCAGGTATGAGGCATGTCGCGCAAGATCTGGGTGGCAGCCTAGAGGTCCACGCCGCCCCACCCTTTACGCTTACGGTATCCATCCCGCTCGCTTCCAACGCCACGGTCCAAAGGAGAAGCTCATGATCCGCGTCCTTATAGTCGAAGACCAGGCCATCCTGCGCGAGAGCCTGGCGCGCTCCGTTGGCGACCAGCCCGATATGACCGTTGTTTCCGCCATTGCCGATGCCTCCGAGGCCTTGGGTGTCGCGCTCAAGGAGCGCCCGGACATGATACTGATGGACGTATGCACCGAGCATGATTCCAACGGCATCGTGGCGGCGGCGCGCATCAAGGAGCAGCTGCCCGAGTGCCGCATCATTATCATGACCGGCATGCCCGAGATCACCTTTGTCGATCAGGCCCGCGAGGCGGGCGTCGATAGCTTTGTGTACAAGAACGTCGGTATCGACGAGCTGTTCGCCGTGATGCGCTCCACGCTGGCGGGCTATTGCACGTTTCCCAAGCCGCCCGAGAGCATTTTTTCGGGTACGGCGGCGCTCGACGATGTCGAGCTGTCGATTTTGCGCCTTGCCTGCGAGGGCAAGAGCCGCCGCGAGATCGCGGCCGAGCTGTTTATGAGCGAGGGCACCATCAAGCGCCGCATCTCGGAGATCCTAAGCAAGACCGGCTACGACAACATCATGCGCCTGGCCGTGCATGCGGTGACCGAGGGCAGCATCGTCCCCAATATGGAGCGCCCGTAGTCGGTGCGCCGCCCATGCTCCAACGCCAAAGATAGGCCGCCCGCCGTTTTGCATCAGAAAACGGCGGGCGGCCTGCTTGTATGGGCAGTGCTGTCGGCATAAAGCGGCGGGGCCGCAGGATTATCTCCTGCGGCCCCGCCTGGCAAGTGCGCGGATGTGTCCGCCAATCCGCGGCTGATGTTACGTGCCGTTACGCGAGGGTTGCGCTGTAGGAGGCGACGTCCTCGTAGGAATCGGTCAGGTAGGCGTCGATGCCGATGGTCGTATTGACGAGGTCGTCAAGGCTGTCAAGCTCGCCGCTCGAGAACGTGAATTCCTCGGTGGCGTTGGTGCCGGGCATCAGGTGAGCCGAGAACCAGGGTTCCTTCATGGTGCCGTTGACGTTGGTCTTGCCGGAAGGAGCGTAGAAGGTCAGGTCCTTGTCGCTCTTGTTGGTGATGTTGACGACAAATCCGATGTCGCCCCAGTCGTCCTTGAACTTCTCGGTGATGGTGATGGTGCACAGGTCGTCATCGGCGACGGTGACGGCGGGGGAGATTTCGATGCTCTGGACGTCGTCGTCTTCGACGGCCTCATCGATCTCTTCTTCCTTCTCGGCGTTCTCGCGATCCTTCTTCACCGTACCGGACAGATCCTTGTCGGACTTCGTAAAGATAAGCTTGTCGCCTTCCACCTCGAGGACGAGCTTGTCGTCCTTGAGCTTCAGGTCGTGCGACTCATCTTCGGCGGTAATCGTTACGGTGGTGGTGTCCTTGGCCTCCCATTTCAGGTCGGCGACCTCAAGGAACATGTCGAGGACGCCCGTGCCGTCTTCGTCGAGGATCAGGATACAGTTGAGGCCCCACTCCTTGAGCATATCCATGTACTCATCGGTGAGCTCTTCGCCGTCCAAGGTTCCACCCGAGTACTGCCAGCTGCCGACGAAGTTGGCCTTGGGGTCCTTGCCGCCGCCGCTGCAGCCCGTCAGGGCAAAGGCGAGCGCCAGGACGCATGTCAGGAATGCGAGTACGGACTTTTTGAACGTTGTCTTCATGGTGTCCTCCTTTATCGAACGAAACCCATAGAAGCAAATGCGGGGGTGGCGGAACCCCCGCCAATTACCAGATAAAGGGGTTAGGGCCTGGGTGTTCCGCAGTTGCTGCAGAACTTGCCGCCGTTTTCGCTACCGCAGTTGGGGCAGAACCACTTGGCCGGTGCCGGGGTGGGTGCGGGGCTGCCGCACTCGGAGCAGAACTTGCCGGTGTTGGTGGCGCCGCAGCTGCAGGTCCATGCGCCGGCCGCAGGTGCGGCAGCGGGTGCCGGTGCGGGGGCGGGAGCCGGAGACGGCTGCGGGGCAGCCTGCTGCTGTGCCTGGCCGGCGGCGAACAGCTGACTGGCATTCATGCCGCCCATGCCACCTGCCATGCCCATGCCCATAAAGCCGGCCATCGCGCCGTTGGGGTTGGCGGCTGCCGCGCGCATCGCATCGCTCTGGGCGCTGGCGATGTTGGCGGCCGCCATGGTGGGATCGCGCATGACCGCGGCCTTCTGCAGGTCCTTGATCATCTGCTCGTCTTCTTGCGAAGCGGCGATGGAGTTGACGCCAAAGCTCACGATCTCGACACCGCGCAGGTCGCGCCAGTCGGCCGAGAGGACCTCGTTGAGCGCGCGGGCGAGCTCGGTGGTGTGACCGGGGATGGCGCTGTAGCGAATGCCCATTTCCGAGATCTTGGCAAAGGCGGGCTGCAGGGCGGTGAGCAGCTCGGACTTAAGCTGGCTGTCGATCTTATCGCGCGTGTAGCTATCGGTCACGTTGCCGCACACGTTGGTGTAGAACAGCAGCGGGTTGGTGATGCGGTACGAATACTCGCCGTTGCAGCGAACGGAGATGTCGACGTCCAGGCCAATGTTGTTATCGACCACGCGGAAAGGCACGGGCGAGGCGGTGCCGTACTTGTTACCGATGATCTCCTTGGTGTTGATGAAGTAGACGCGCTGGTCCTTGCCTGCGTCGCCGCCAAAGGTAAAGCGGCTGCCGATATTGGCGAACGTCTCCTTGATGGAGTCGCCCAGGTTGCCGCTAAAGACGCTCGGCTCGCTGCCGGTGTCGAAGACGAACTCGCCAGGCTCCAGCGCAACCTCGATGATTTTGCCGTTTTGCACCACGAGCATGCCCTGGCCGTCGTTGACGGCGATGACGGAGCCGTTGGAGATGACGTTGTCCTCGCCGCGCGTGTTGGAGCTGCGGCCGCCGGTGCGCTTGCTGCCCTTGCAGGCCAAGACGTCAGCGGGCATCGATTCGCAATAGATAAATTCCTTCCACTGGTCGGCCATGACGCCGCCGGCAGCGCCCAATCCAGCTTTCAAGAGTCCCATGGTGATCTTCCTTTCTCGTCAAAGGCCGGGTGGTATTGGTCAGAATGGCTAATCGTCCTTGTTGCCCTTCATGACAACGGTGGTCTCGGTGTGGCTGAAGGTGTCGTGCTTCTCGGTCAGGTCGAGCTCGCCGCAGTAGCAATCGGCGTGGGTGGCCTCGTTGGCCGTCTTGAGCTGGCCCACCAGCAGCACGTCTGCGATGATCACGATGATCAGCGGCGCGACGATGTTGATGAGGATACCCTCGACATCAAAGGCGAGGTAGTCCGGATCGAAGGCGTTCTCCCCCATAAAGAGAATCTGGGAAAGGACAAATCCGATCGCAAAGAACAGCACCGAGGCGACAGCGAGCTTGGGCTTGGAGCAGGGAAGCTCGCCGACCATGCGGCCGGTTTGGCCGTTCATGGCAAACAGGTAACTCTTGCCGTTCCACGAGGTAGAGAGCATCCACACGGGGAACAGAGCATAATCGTTTTCTTCCCAGGTGTAGTCGAGCTGCTTGCTTTCGACCGTGGCGTCGTCGTACTCGTCGACGACGGTCTCGCGCAGGGCCGAGATCGTGCTCTCCTCCATGCGGCGCTCGGCGCGCGCCTTGCAGGTTTCGCAATCCTCGTCATAGCGGTTGGCGATGTAGCCGGGCATATAGGCGACCGAGAACGGGCGCAGCGCGTCGTAGTCAAACGGCTCGATGGCGTCCATGTGGCCGTCGGGCATCTTGGACGATCCGTCGACGGGCACGCGCTCAAACGAGATATTTCCCTTGCGGTAGGCATCGTAGTGGTCGGTGGTCGTGACGGTGCGGTCGGATTCCTCGGTTACGGTCTCGTTGGTCGCATCAAAGCACACCTCGCCGTCCACGCGGGCGCCGTAAAGCCAAAACGGCACGTAAACGCCTTGGACTTCGTCGATATGGTTGCCGGTGACAAAGCTCTTGGGCAGTAGGATTTTGCCCTTGTAGTGGTCTTTGAGCGCGGCCATGACATCGTCGCGCCCGAGCTTAAATGGGATCACCAGGTCGGGTGAGAAGTCGCCCGAGAGCTGGCCGGGTGCCACGGCGGAGTTGCCGCAGTATGGGCAGGTGGTAACGGCGACGGTGCCGTCCGAGACCAGCTCGGCACCGCACGACGAGCAGATGTAGCCGGCGTTTTGAGCCAGCTCCTGCACGGCATCGTCGACAGCAGGCTTGGGGGCCGCGGCTGCGGCATCGGCTTTGGCATCGGCCTTGTCCTGGCGCTCGCGATAGAGGGCCTCGACTTCTTCGACTTCAAAACGCGAATCGCAGTAGTCGCAGACGAGCTTTTGCTCGGCACTGGCAAAGTGAAGGGGGCCGCCACACGCGGGGCACTGATAGTTGACGCTCTCGAAGGCCATAATCGGTCCTTTCCGTGCCGGAGATTATGCGCCGATGGCGCCGCCGCAGTATTCGCAGCGCCCGCTGGCATCGGGAATGGTGGTTGCACCGCAGAAGGGGCAGGTGACCGCGGTCTTGGGGGCCTTAGCGGCCACGACGCTGTCGCGCGTCTCCTGGCGCAGCTGCACCAGCGCGTCGCGGACCTCGGTTGCCTGGCGCTTGGCCTCGCGGTATTCGATGGAACCGCGCTGATCGATGGTGGAGTCGTTCACGCGTAGGTTGATCTCGGTAAAGTACGGCGTGTTGACATGGATGGTCAGATTGAAGTCGTAATCCAGGTCGTAGCGCGGCGGGTTGTAGCTCTCGCGCTCGCCGTCCTTGGTCTCGCGATAGATCTCGGTGCGATGCTCGTCGATATCCATATCGCAGCCGAGTACCTGTGAGAACTCGATGATGTCGGGATTGGCGTCGCGCCAGCGGCTCTGCGAAGTGATGATCAGCAGGCCCGCGTCTTCGTCGAGCATGATGTTGGTGCGCCCGGCAGAGAGCGTGCGCGTGGGGTTGAACGACGCCAGGCGTTCGGCATTGGCCTCGCGGTAGGCGAGTTGCTCGCGGATATCGTCCGCGGTGCTGGAGCGATGGCCGTGGAAGAAGGGGGAGAGCTTGCCGGCGCACTCTTTGCACAGGTAGCCTTCGTTGATCTTGGTCTTCCCCAAAAGCCCCAGCTCGGTACCGCAAATCGCGCACTCTTTCTTCTCGAACATCTTGTCAAAGAAGCCCATGGCTGCCTCCCATCAACAGGTAGCGTGTGTCACTTTTGATGATGGGCGAACGCGCGATCTTTCACGATACCCAGACGGCTCAACGAGTCTCCACAACTGGGACACATGGCCCATTTTTGACTAGTCATTGGGGACGTACTTAAACGAGTGGTCTCTACGAGGGAGACGTCACGGGAACGATCCATCGCGGCGGTGCGCTCACGTTTATGGACGGCTGCCCGCTGGGAAAGCTCATGCGTGAGGCACTGGGGTGCCGGTTGCCGTCAATAACGACGGTAAGTGCTGTGCGCTCGGTGAGTATGCGGCTGGCGCCCTGCGCGGGACGCGTTTTGGCGTGGTGCTCGCTATTGGCACGGGTATCGGCGGCGGCATCGTCATCGACGGCAAGGTCCTGCGCGGCGCGCACTGCTTTGCAGGCGAGTTCAGCTTCTTGCGCAACGATGTCACAACTGCCGCGGGCACGGAAAACTCCTTTGCGGGTTCGGGCGGTTGGCGTGCGCTCCGTGATGCCGTCGTTGCCGAGAAGGGCCTGCCTGAGGGTTTTCCGGTGGACGGCCGCCGCGTCTTTGAGTGGATCGCGGATGGCGACAAGGCGGTGTAGCGCGCGTTCTACCGCTACGCTCGCGCCTTTGACGGACAGCTCATCAACCTGCAGGCCGTGCTCGACCCCGAGGTCTTTGTGATCGCAGGCGGCATCTCGTGCCATCCCGAGCTCATCGATGCCCTGCGTGCGCAGATGCCGCTGGCCCTCGCGAGCTACGTAGGGACCCTTGCCGGCATTCCTGTGCCGCAGATAAAGGCGGCAGAGCTCGGCAACGACGCCAACCTTTACGGTGCTGTCCAGGAGGCCATGCGCCTGGTGTAGCGAGACCCAAACGAGGCAGTCGAAAAAGATAAAGGCCGGCGTGAACCGCCCACATCGACGCCCTGCCTGCGCTAAACTGGAAGGCACGTACGCGATTACGAGAGGAGCCCGCATGGAGGCTTACAAGCAAGAGTTCATCAAGTTTATGGTTGAGTCCGACGTCCTTAAGTTCGGCAGCTTTACGCTCAAGAGCGGTCGTCAGTCTCCGTTCTTTATGAATGCCGGCGCCTACGTGACGGGCTATCAGCTCAAGAAGCTGGGCGAGTATTACGCCCAGGCCATCCACGATAACTTTGGCGACGACTTTGATGTGCTGTTTGGACCGGCCTACAAGGGTATTCCGCTGGCCGTCGTGACCGCAATTGCCTACCACGAGCTGTACGGCAAGGAGGTCAAGTACTGCTGCGACCGCAAGGAGGCCAAGGACCACGGTGCCGACAAGGGCAACCTGCTGGGTTATGAGCCCCAGGACGGCGACCGCGTGGTCATGGTCGAGGACGTCACCACCAGCGGTAAGTCCATCGATGAGACCTATCCCAAGGTCAAGGCTGCTGCCGATGTCGAGATCAAGGGCCTGATCGTGTCCCTCAACCGCATGGAGGTCGGCAAGGGCGGCGTGACCACCGCGCAGAAGGAGATCGAGGCCAAGTACGGTTTCCCCGTCGCGAGCATCGTCTCCATGGCCGAGGTCGTCGAGACCCTCTACAACCACGAGATCGACGGCAAGGTCGTCATCGATGACGAGCTCAAGGCCGCTATCGACGCCTACTACGAGCAGTACGGAGTTAAGTAGGTTACGGCGTTTTACCAAACGCCGTAACCGGCCGACGCTGCGCGGGCCGCATTTGGACAATCTGACGTTCAACTTCAAGGGCGCGACCAGAAGGTCAGCGCCCTTTCGTTTCACGTCACCTTGTCTCAAATGCGGCCCGCTCGCTGTCCGTCCTCTACCTGCGGCGTCGTCTTGCTCCGGATGCGCCCCGCGCGCTGTCGTTGCCAAAACATCCCCAATGACTAGTCAGAAATGAGCGTGGATAATCTCCCGGTTTTGGTCTGTGTGCGGGCCCAAAGTGGGAGATTATCCACGCTCGTTAGATAAGCGTCCGAAAATCCGCGCTCGTCGCTACTTGAGCCCGGGCAGACGGGTGTAGGGAAACGAGCGCTCCAGGAATTCGGAGCAGCGGGCGTAGTCTTTGGCGAAGTAGCTGCTGTAGAGCGAATCGAGCACGTATTGCACGGCGATGTGGCTGGCGAACTGCGTGATGCGATGCGTCATACTCTCGTGGTCACTCACCGTGAGGTAGGCGGCAAAGCCAGGGTGAATGCGAGCGCAATAAGGCGTGCCGATGACGATGACCGGGACATGCCGGCTGCTGAGAATCGGCAAGATGTCCTTGAGGTTGGGGGCAAGGCCGCTGTAGGAGATGACGATTGCCGCATGGTCGGGACCCGAGGCGGGCGCCGTACGCGCCTGGGCCTCAGCGCCGTCGTGGCACGTTGCGCTTTTGCCGGCGGAGAGCAGGCGGTCGCGGAACATTCCTGCTGGATAGAGGTTGTGCGAGCCCGTGTAGATGTCGACCTGTCGGGCGTTTGCGATGAGCTTGGCGGCGTGGTCAAGCTGCGTGGGGTCGAGTAGTTCCTGCGTTTCGGCCAGCGTGGTCTGGTAGAGCCCTTCCATGCGCTCCATAACCTGCGCAGGGGTGGACGTAGCGTCGAAGGGAAAGTTGATGTCCACGTCTCGCCGGTTTCCCGCCTCGGTTGCCAGGCGGATGAGCTCGACCTTGAGGTCCTTAAAGCCCTCGAGGCCGAGCTTTTTGCAAAAACGGTGCACGCTCGCGACCGAAACGTTGGTGCGTGCGGCAAATTCCTTAATGGAAAGCCCGCGGATGTCCTCGCCCATGGCAAGGGCCGAGATGCCGAGCTGTTGCTCGGTGGGGGTGAGGCCCTGCGCCTCGGTGATCTTGCGTTTGATATCCATCCGAACTCCCACACTCGGCAAACCTGCCAAAAAGGGACAGGTTTATTTTGGTACGTTTCGGTCGGTATCAGGAAGTGTCAGGGGCGGGGCGGCGGCGGTCTGTGGGCGCGAAAAGAAGTGTCGGGTTTGGCGTGCCCGCTTCTGCCCGTCCCGTGCGCAGGCGATACTCAGCTTATCGACCCGCGATGCAAAGGAGATACTCATCCCACGAGCACTGCCGGGAAGGGCTTGCGATTCGAGCCCTCACCTTAGCAATTTGATCATTTGGCACTATAATCACCATAGGCATGCGCATAACGTTGCGCTTAATCAAGAGGAGAAAACATATGGGTCTGTTTGACATGTTTAAGAAGAAGGCTGAGCCCGCGGCAGCTGCTGCTCCGGCCTCCATCTCTGCTTCTGCTGGCGCCGACGTGCTGTGCTCGCCTGTCAAGGGCAAGGTCATCAAGATGGCCGACGTGCCCGATCCCGTCTTTGGTGGCGAGGTTCTGGGCAAGGGTTGCGCTGTGTGGCCCGAGGACGACCTGGTCTACGCTCCCTGCGACGGCAAGGTGACCGTCACCATGGGTCACGCCGTGGGCCTGCAGTCCGATAGCGGCATCGAGGTTCTGGTGCACGTTGGCGTCGATACCGTCAACATGAACGGTGATGGCTTCGAGGGCTTCGTCAAGGCCGACGACGTTGTCAAAGCTGGTCAGCCCATACTCAAGATCGACCGCGCCAAGATCGCTGCCGCCGGTTACAAGGACTGCGTCGTCGTGGCCGTGTCCAACACCGCCGAGTTCGCTGACGTCGAGCTCGCCGTCGAGGCCGAGTCTGCCGTCGCCGCCGGTGACGCCATCGTTAGGGTCGTCCGCAAGTAGTCTGCGGCAACATAAGGATGTGCAAGGGTGGTCGGGTTGTCCGGCCACCCTTTTTTAATAGGCTAAACAGGTGCATTTTATTGCAAGGGGCTTGCTTTACGGGCCATTCGTTCGTCAAATTGAGCCGCCTGCGCTTTTGCGACGCAGGGGGTTGGGCCGGGCCGCTAATATGGACTTGCTGTTACGACGTGCGCTGCGCAGGGAACGCGGCGCCGCTTGTTTGGAGGAATGTCATGAAAAAGAAGCTGCTGCTTGCGCCCCTGATGGCTGCCCTGGTCGCGTGCGTGGTTTTGCTTTCCGGCTGCGGAGGGCCTTCGGTGGAAGAGCTCATCACCAACGACCTTACGAGCCAGTTTGACGAGATCAAGAACGGCGGCGATGATTTCCTCTCCGGTCTGGAAGAGGCTTCGGGCGACGAGTTTGAGCAACTGGGCATCGATCCCAAGGAGTACGCCAAGAGCTATCTCGAGGGCTTTGATTACAAGATCGGCGATGTGACGGTCGATGAGGACAAGGGCACTGCGACCGCCGAGGTTACCATCACCTGCAAGTCCATGAATAAGATCGTCGAAGATTTCGCCACCCAGTATCAGGAGAAGGTCACCGCACTCGATACGATGCCTTCCGAGGATGACCTGTACAAGATGGCCGGCCAGGTCATGGTCGACGTGACCAAGGCCGCTAAGACCAAGGACACCAAGGTCACCTTTAAATATTCCGCCAACGAGGATAACGAGTGGTCTGCCGACGATTCCGCAACCACCGAGATGATGAATGCGATGATGAGCTAGGGGGTTACGCGGTAGTTCGTTGCGGCGTTTTACCAAACGCCGCAACTGCTCGACGCTGCGCGGGCACCAGAGCGACAACTTGTCATTCAAAGAGGACGGCATGACCAGAAGGTCTATGCCGTCCTCTTTTCATGCCAATTTGTTCGCTCTGGTGCCGCTCGCTGTCCGTCCTCTACCTGCGGCGCTGCCATGGTGCGGCAGTCGGGGACATTTCTTTGTTGCGGGGGCAGCTAAAAGAGCCCCGTCCCACATTAGCTGCCCGTGGGGGGATGGGCGGTTATTCGCCCAGTACCAGCGCTGTGAGCTCTGCCTGGGTGTCCACCACGTAGTCGGCGCCGGCGGCTTCCAGCTCTGCGCGGCCGCGGAAGCCCCAGCTGACGCCCGCGCTCTTAAGGCCGGCGTTGTGACCGGTCAGGATATCGACATTGGAATCGCCCACATAGAGCGTGGTTGCCGGATCGGCACCCAGCTCTTTCATCACATGCAGCGTGACGGGTGCTTCGGGCTTGGGCGGAAACGCATCGGCACGGCCCTGTACCAGCGCAAAGCGCTCGGGACCAAAATACTTCTCGATAAGCGGAGCCGCCGAGACGTGGTCCTTGTTAGTGAGTACGGCTAGCTGCACACCCGCGGCGCGCAGGCGGTCGAGCATCTCGATTGTGCCGGCATAGGGGGCGGTGTGGTCCTCCTTGTGCTCGCCGTAGTAAGCCCTAAACTCGGCAAGCGTCTGCTCAAACATACGGCTGTCGCCTGCATACTCGGCAGGCATAAAACGCTCAACCAGCTTGAGCATGCCGTTTCCCACCTTGTAGCGGTACTCGTCGACGGCAAACGTGGGCCAGCCGTGCGTCTCGCAGGTATGGTTGCCGGCGGCCGCCAGGTCCTCGAGCGTGTTGAGGATGGTGCCGTCCAGGTCAAAGATCACATGGGAAAAAGCTGCTGCCATGAAAGCTCCCGTCATTGGATTTAAAACGCACCTCATAATACTGGGCTTCCGCGTTGGGCGTGGTTGGAATCTGAACATCTCCAGGGATACCAGGTGACATCGCGCCAATCATGCGATTCCGCCCTAGCAAATTCTCGGCAGCTGCTCTCCCACGAGCATGTCGAGGATACGGGTCGAGCCCCAGCCGGTGCGCACGCGCACGGCGGGACGGGAGCCCTCGGCAAGTGGCAGCACGCGACCGATGATGGCGGCATTCTCGCCGTAGCGGGCGGCGCGCATGGCGGCCAGCGCGGCATCGGCTTGCTCGGCCGGCACGACGGCAACCATCTTGCCCTCGTTTGCCACCTGCAGCACATCGTAGCCGAGCATCTCGCAGGCGGCCTGCACGTCGGGACGCACGGGCACGGCATCCTCGTCGACCTCCATGGCAACACCGCTGGCCTGGGCAAACTCGTTGAGTGTGGACGCCAGGCCACCGCGCGTGGGGTCGCGAAAGCAACGCGTGCCGGGCGCTGCGGCCAGAACGGCGGCAATCAGGTGGTTGAGCGGCGCGGCGTCGCTTTCTATCGTGCTCGAAAAGGCCAAACCCTCGCGCTGGCTCATGATGGCGATACCGTGGTCGCCCAGCGTACCCGATACCAGGATGACGTCGCCGGGGCGGCAGTTGGCGCCGCTGAGCGCCACGCCCGTGGGAACCTCGCCCACGCCGGCGGTATTGATGTAGACGCCGTCGGCCCCGCCGCGTTCGACCACCTTGGTGTCGCCCGTGATTATGGACACGCCCGCCTCGTGCGCCGTTTCGGCCATCGTCTGCACAATCTGGTGGAGCTTATCCATGGGATAACCCTCTTCGAGGATAAAGCCGCACGACAGGTAGCGCACGTTGGCGCCCGAGGTCGCGACATCGTTGACGGTTCCGCACACGGCGAGGCGGCCGATGTTGCCACCGGGGAAGAACTGCGGCGAGACTACAAAGCTGTCGGTCGACATGGCGATGCGCCCGCTCGCGGGCAGCGCAGCGACGCCGGCATCGTTGCCCTCGAGCAGCTCGGGCGACCCAAAGGCATCCAGAAAGACCTCATCGATAATGCGCTTCATCATCTGCCCGCCAGAGCCGTGGCCCAACAGGACGGTGCTATCGGTGATGCTATGGGACATATCCAAAACTCCAATCGTGGGTGGTGCCAGTGTGCGGGTGCGTCCAGGCTAGTTACGGTAGCGGTAGTACGCCGCGCAGCTGCCCTCGGAGCTCACCATGCACGGTCCGACGGGGTGCTCGGGCGTGCAGGTGCGGCCAAAGAGCGGACAGCTGCTCGGCGTAATGGCCCCGCGCAGCACGTCGCCACAGCGGCATCCACGCGGCTCGACCGTCGCCTCAACGGGCACGTCAAAGCGAGCGCGGGCATCAAAGCGCGAGAACTCGGGGTGGATAGAAAGGCCCGAGTTGGCAATCGGCCCCAGCCCGCGCCACGTGGTGCCGCATGGCTCAAACACCTGCTCGACCAGCTGGCGCGCCACGGGGTTGCCGTCTGCGTTGACGCCACGGCGGTAGGCGTTGTCGATCGCAGGCCTGCCCTCGACAATCATCTGGACCAGCATGCAGATGCCCTGCAGGATATCGACCGGTTCAAATCCCGTGACCACGCCCGGGGTATTGAACTCGTCGACCAAAAAGCTAAAGGGCGCCAAGCCCGTGATGGTGGCGACGTGGCCCGGCAGGATAAAGCCGTCGATGGCGGTCTCGGGGTCGTTGGCGATGGCGCGCAACGCCGGCGGCGTGGTCTTGTGGGCGCAATAGACCGAAAAGTTCAAAAGCCCGCGTGCCTCGGCCTCCAAGATGGCGGCGGCGATGGTGGGCGTCGTAGTCTCAAAGCCCACGCCCATAAAAATGACCGGACGATCGGGGTTTTGCTCGGCGATGTCGAGCGCGTCGAGCGGGGAATAGACGATGCGGATGTCGCGCCCTGCCGCCTTTTGCGCAGCGAGCGAGGTGGACGATCCGGGCACGCGCATCATGTCGCCAAAGGTGGTGATGATGGCGCCGTCTATGTTGGCGAGCGCGATCGCGTGGTCGATGTCGCGGTTGGCGGTTACGCAGACGGGGCAGCCCGGGCCACTCAGCAGCTTGAGCCCGGCCGGCATAATGGAGCGAAAGCCATAGCGGCCGATGCTCACGGTGTGCGTGCCGCAGACTTCCATAAGGTTGATGGTGCGGTCGCCGACGAGTTCATGGATGCGTTCGATGAGCTCGCGGGCCAGCTTGGAATCGCGAAATGCCGAAAAGTCGATACCGGAGCGAGCCGGCTGTCCGGCCGCCACTAGTATGCCTCGGTCGGGTTGCTGGCGAGCTGGTCTTCTTCGACCAGCTCGGTCATGGCGTTGACCAGGTCGAGCGTCTCCTGCGCTTCCTGCTCGTCGACGATCTGGATGCCAAAGCCGGCGTGTACGAGAATATAGTCGCCAACCTGCGCCGTCGGCACGAGTCGCAGCGACACGGGGCGCTCGATGCCCATCATGTCGACGGTGGCCTTGAGGTCGTCGTCGCGTTTGACTACTTTACCGGGAACGGCAAGGCACATATTGTTCCCCTTTTAGACGCTTTGCGCTGGATAGGCGCTCAATAATCCATCAGTTGATGGTAGCGCTCGCGGGGTTTGCGGGCAAACGCGTTACGCCTGTGAGACGGCTGGGCACAGCGGCGTGTGAGGGCGAGCTACTGCGATGCAATCTGCGCAAGACGAGCGCTTGCGACCGCCGCCTGACCGTAGGCGATGCAGCCGTCATTGACGGGTACGGTGTGGGGGACCAAGACAGCAAGGCCCGCGTATTTGAGCTCGCGGGTGAGGAGCTGGAGCAGAAGTCGGTTCATGAACACGCCGCCCGAGAGCGCGACGGTGCCAATGCCCTCGCGCGCGCAGATTTCGGTGGCGATGCGCGCCGAGGAGCGCGCGACGGCGACATGGAAGTCGAGTGCGAGCCTGTCGGCGGGCGCTCCGGCTTCAATTCCCTCCAAAAGTGTCTCAAAGAGTGCTTTCTGGTCCAGCACATCGGGGCCGTCCAACCACGATGGGCCAGATGTGGAATAGCCGACGTTGTCGTCGGGAAAACGGGCGATTTTGCCGTCCAGTGCACGCCAAGCGGCGGCTTCGAGCTCGATGGCGGGTTCGCCCTCGTAGGTTGCCTGGCCGCAAATGCCCAAAATCGCGGCTGCGGCATCAAACAAGCGACCCATACTGCTGGTGCGCGGACTGTTGATGCCGCGCTCGATCATCGTTGCCGTTATGCTGCGCGTTTGCTCGTCAAGGCTGTTCAAGAGCCCCACGGCTCCTGGGTGCTCGAGCAGGTCGAGCTCGCTGAGCAGGGCAAAGGCGTTGCGGCGGGCATCGTGTACGGATGCGGCGCCACCGGGAAGCGCCCAGGCGCGCAGATGCGCGACGCGCTCAAAATCGGCGAGATGGGCGACAAGAAACTCACCGCCCCATATGGTGCCGTCGGTGCCGGCACCCGTGCCGTCGAAGGCGATGCCGAGGACGCGTGCATCGGGCGTAAGCCGGCCTGCGGCAATCGCCTCTGCCATGACGCTCGCGATGTGCGCATGATGGTGCTGGACTTCGATAAGCGGCAGATTGTGCTCCCGTGCCTGCTCGCGCGCCCATTGGCTCGACAGATAACTGGGATGCATATCGCATGCCAGGGCGGCAGGCGCCAGGTCAAAGAGGTTTTCCAGACGCGAGCGCGCGGCGCTCCAAGCATCGAAAGTCGCACCGTTTTCGACATCGCCGATATGCTGCGACACAAAACAGGTCGTATGGCCGTCGGCGTCCTCGCGCGTGAGTGCGACCGTGGCTTTTTGCTGCGGACCGCAGGCGAGCACGCAGGGCGTGATGCCGTCGAGCGCCGGCAACGGCAGCGGCTGCGGCGCATATCCGCGTGCGCGACGCACGGGCATGACGTCGCCGTCGACTACGCGTACCACGGAGTCATCGTAGCGCGACAGAATCGCGCGGTCGTTACCGAGCAGCGCGTCGGCGATGCCGGCGGCAACAAGGTGCTCCCATGCAAGGGCATCGTCGGTCTCGATGGGCTCTTCGCTCAGGTTTCCGCTGGTCATGACGAGTGCTTGCATACCGTGTGCTGCGGCCGCGGCGAGCAGCAAATGTTGAAGCGGGGTGTAGGGGAGCATGACGCCAAGTTCGGGCAGATCGTAAGCGACGGATGGCGCGAGCTCGGGGGCGTCGGGGAAGCCGTGGGCGTCGTTGCCGGCTGCGCGGCGACGCAACAGCACGATGGGACGAACACTGCCGGCAAGCAGGTTGCGCTCAATGCCATCGATATGACACAGGCGCTCGGCATCGGCAAGGCTGCGCACCATAACGGCAAGCGGCTTATTACTGCGACGCTTGCGACGGCGCAACTCGCACACCGCCTGTTCGTTGACGGCGTCGCAGGCTAGGTGGAACCCACCGAGACCCTTGATGGCGACGATGCCGCCGCCTGCCAGCAGCTCGATGCAGTGTTCGATGATGGCATCGCTGGCCTCGCGCGTAGAGCCGACGGCCGGTGTCGCGTCGACCGCCGTCGGCACAACGCCGCGATCCGCCTCGCGCCACGTAATGTGCGGCCCGCATTCAAAGCAGGCATCGGGCTGCGCGTGAAAGCGCCGATCGAGTGGGTCGGCATACTCTGCAGCGCAGGTGGGGCACATGGGAAAGCGATCCATCGAGGTGGCCGCTCGGTCATAGGGCAGCGAGCGGATGATGGTAAAGCGCGGTCCACAGTTGGTGCAGTTGATAAAGGGATAGTGAAAGCGTCGGTCGGCGGGGTCGAACAGCTCGCGCAGGCAGTCGTCGCACGTGGCGATGTCGGGCGAGACGAGCGTCGTGTGTGCGGTTTGATCCTGCGACGCCACAATGCGAAAGCCCTGCTCGTTGGTGGGGTCCCAGTCGCCGGATGCTAGGTCCATAACCTCGACATGCTCCACGCGAGACGCCGCAGGCGCATGCTCGGAAAGCGCGGCGACAAATTCGTCGAGCGACTCGTTGAGAGCGTGCGCCTCGATATGCACGCCATCGCCCGCGTTGAGCACCCAGCCGCAAATGCCGTGCGCCATGGCCTCGCGATACACAAACGGTCGCATGCCGACACCCTGCACAATGCCCGTTACATGGATATGCGCATGTCGCATGCGATCCTCCTTCGTTGAAATGTGTGCTGTTACAGCCCTAGGCTCTGCTCGGTGGCGGCGCAGGTGAGCTCGCCGTGTTTAACGCCGCGCAGGCCCAGCAGACGGTCAGCCAGCTCGTAGACACGCTCGCCGCGACCCTTAAGTGCCAGAATCTCCAAACAGTTGTGGTGATCCAGATGCACATGCATGGTCGATACGATCTCGTCGGTGTAGTCGTGTTGCACCTCGTCCAGGCGGCGCGTCAGGTCGCCGGTGTGATGGTCGTAAATCATGGTGAGCGATCCGATGACCTGCTCGTCGGGCGTTCGCATCTGCTCCTTGGCAATCGAGGCGCGAATCAGGTCGCGCACGGCCTCGGAGCGGTTGGCCACGTCACCGCGGCGTGCGATCTGCTCGTCAAAGCGGCGCAGCAGGTCGTCGGGCGCGGTGACCGAAAAACGGACCAGCTCGGAGGCGGAGCCGCTGCAACGGCAGCCCGCGTCGCCGGTCGGCCCGTGCGAATGCTCGTGCCCGCAGGTGTGCTCGTGCTCGGCCACGCTACACCAGCTTTACGGAGCCAACGGAGTTGTGGTCGGCCTCGATGGCCTCCTCGTAGCCCTCGAGTGCGTCGTGCGCCTCGTGGAGCGCCGCCATGGCGGCCTCGAGCTTGGCACCAATGCGCTCCATATCAAAGTTCTCGGTTGCATGCAGCAGCTGATGGCTCCACTCGTGGGCGAGCTCGATCGTGTCGTCGACCTGCTTGACGCTCATGGCAAGCTGGCTCATGTTCATTCCGACGTCATGCATGGGAAATCTCCTTTTGTACGGGTCTATTCAGTGGTTCAGATTCTACTACGCCCGCTTTGCGCATCGCCGCATAAGAAAACGGGTGCGAGTCCGTCTGACCCGCACCCGTTCACTGGGGGCTGTTTGTGATTACCATACTATCCGTGGTCGCGGGCGCAGCACCCGGCTCTCCGGTGAGCGGCGCAAAACCGCTCATGGACGGCAGCACATGACCGGCGTATTACAGGTGCTTCTCAAGCAGCGCCTGCAGCCTGGCCTTGGGCAGCGCGCCAACGGAGCGGTCGATTTCCTCGCCGTTCTTAAAGACAACCAGCGTGGGGATGCTCATAACGCCAAACTTCATGGCCAGGTCCTGATTGTCGTCGACGTTGCATTTGGCGACGGCGAGTTTGCCGGCCAGCTCGTCGGCCACTTCGTCAACAATGGGCGAGAGCGAGCGGCAGGGACCGCACCACGGTGCCCAAAAATCAACCAGCACGGGAAGGCTGCTGTTAACGACGGAATCGAAGTTCTCGGGGGTAATCTGCTTAATGTCAGCCATGGTGACCTCCATAGTGCGACGCGGCTCGGCCGCGTAAAACTCAGTACGACCGTGCTTATACCCAACGGCCCGCAATGCAACCACTCGCGGGCGGCTCTTTTATATAATGGTGGGCACGCAAACGATTGGAGAGCGCATGCCCACGTCACAAAGCCAGAAAAAAGAAGCTATCGCCCAGGCGACCGAGCAGGAGCTCGCATCGCTCGCGGGTCGCGGCGTGCGCATCGCGGGCAACGCGTGCTCGCCGATTGTACTGGTAAAAGGTGATTTAGACGATGCCGAGCGTGCGGGCGGTGAGCTGGCTGCCGGTCCGGACGGTGCTGCGCTGCGCAAGGCGCTCGGTGCCATCGGCTACGCGCCCGAGGATTTTTGCGTGCTGGCGAGCGTCGCCGGCGCGGGCGACGGAGCGGTTGCGACAGGCGAGGGCCTGCCGTGCGAGCTGTTCCGCGAGGCGCTCGAGGCTTTGGACCCCGAGGCAGTCCTGCTGCTGGACGATCGCGCGGCCGATACCATGCGCGAGACCTATGCCGACATGCTCGTGGCAATCGACGACTTCGATACCGCCATGCTCAAGCCCGGCTTGGTCGCCCATGTTCAGGGTCGTCGCGTGCTCGCGCTCGACGGTTTTGAGGCGGCGCTCACTGACAAAGCCGCCAAACAGCGCATGTGGGCCTACATCAAACAGCTGACCCCGGCGGCCGCGCCGCTGTAGCGGACTGGCGCCGGCAAGGCGGTCCTGACGGGTCGAGCGCGGCGCCGGCTTGTCGCGCCCCTACATCACGGCGCGCAGCTCAAATCGGTCACCGTGAATGCGAAACTGGCAGTTGCCGTCCATGCGCTCGACGGCAAGCTTAATGCTCTTGGTTCCAAAGCCGTGTCCGGTGTGCCCGGCTACGGGCATGCCGTCGACCATGCGCGGCGGGCGCCCAAACGTGTTGGAGACCAAAAGGAGCAGTTGCCCGTCCTCGCAACGCAGGTCCAGATCGACAAATCGCTTGCCCTGGGGAGCGGCGCTCGCGGCGACGATGGCGTTGTCCAGGGCGTTCGAGAGCACGCTAAACAGATCGACGTCGGCTACATGGACGCTCTCGGGTACGGCGGCGCGCAAATCGGCGGTGATGCCGCTTCGGTTGATATCGGAGCTAAATGACGAAAGCACGATATTGACTGTGTCGTTGGCGCAGTAGCGGCGCACGGCGGTGCGGTCGTTCGTCTCACAGAGTTCGTCGATGTGTTCGAGCGCCTCGTCGATGTGGCCCTCCTCGATCAAAGCCGCAAGGCCGCGCAGGAAGTGCCGCATGTCATGGCGGAGGACCGAAAGCTCGCGTCCAGATTGGCGCCAAGCTTCGAGTTCCTTGATGGCTGCGCTGTCGCGGGTCGCAAGCATCCAGCGCTCGCGCTCGGCGATTTCCTTCGCCTCGTATTCGCGCAGATACACAGCAAGAAACATAAGGTAGAACGCGCAAAGCGCAAACGCCAAAAACTCAACCGTCACCACGGAGCCCGAGTGGAAGAGCGTGGTATAGACGTTGGTGGCGTAGTCAAAGATGTAATAGACGAGCGGCAGGATGAGCAGAATCTCGAGCTCGGTGGGGGTTTTGACCGCCAGGCGCGGACCGATGTCGCTTGCCCAATGCAGCAGGATCGCAAAGACGACGGCCGTGGTGATAATGCGTGCCACGTAGTACGCGATTTGCGAGTCGGTGGCGGCGAGCGCGGCGATGCCCATCCAGTTGCTGAACTGGCAGCTCAGATAAGCACTGGTGACGCCCAGCATAACGAGCAGCGGGCTCAGGCGATAGCGCGCGCACAGATAGATGACGAGCGGCAGATGCACGACGAGTGGATATACCTGACGGGCGAAAAGCTCGCCGCCGACGGCATTGGCGAGGCCGAATGCGCATCCGGTTACGGCGCCGACCATCACCAGCTCAAGCGCATGACGCCGGTTGATCTCGATACCGCAGAGCGCCGCCGAGGCAAAAACGCCAAAAAGCAGGGTTGTTGCGTGGTGAATTGCCCAAAGTACCATCTCGGCCGTGGGGAGCATTAGCGCCTCCCGCCCTCGAACCGTGCCGCAAAGTAGGCATCCTGGAAACCCTGCTTGCAGCTGCGCGCCAGCGGGATGCAAGCGCCCGAGCGCATGACGATATCCGTGCGGTTGAAGTGGTCGATATTGCGCAGGTTGACCTGGTAGCTACGGTGACATTTAAAGAAGCTTGCGTTTTTGGCTAGCTGGTCCTCGATGTTGCGGAACGGCTCAAGCGCCTCGATATCGCGCCCGTCGCGCAGGTGGAATACCACGTGCTTGTTGCGGGCCTCGGCATATTCGATATCGGACAGGCGCAGGGCGTGGTAGCCAAAGGACGTTTTGGTTACGAGCTCATCGGTCACAGCGGGTCGCATGCTCGAAAGCTCGTCGAGCAGTTGCGCCAGGCGTTCGTACGTTACGGGCTTGAGCAGGTAGTCGAAGGCACGGACCTCATAGGACTCCAGCGCGAACTCGGGCGATGAGGTGAGGAACGCCAGTCGCACGGCGGTGTCAGATTGGCGCAGCTCCCGCGCGGTGTCCATGCCGTTGACGAGCGGCATGATCATGTCGAGCAGAATGATGTCGGCACGCGATGCGGCATGGCGGGCCAGCAGGTCCTCGCCGCGCGTGACGAGCGCAACGTCGACTGCCGTGCTCGTCTCGGTCGACCAGCGGTCGATCATCCGGTGCAGTCTATCTAGAAAAGCGACGTCGTCGTCGCAGGCGATAATCTTGAGCATTCGAGCCCCCTTAGTAGTTCGATTTTGTCACATTGGGTGCGCGCCGCCCGCGGAGGCGTGTCCCATTTGCGCCCCAAGGCGTGCAACTCGCGCCAAGCGGCAGGGCGTTAGAAAGTGCAGCAGCAAAATAATCCGTGGATAAACATGTCAACAGATGCTGGCGGCCGGTCGGGGACCATGCCGACCGCCAGCGCCAAGCGATAACGAACATTGCGAAAGCATAGGGGTAAGGGGAGCTATGATGAGGGAGAAGAAGATGGGGATGCGCACTGTGTTGACGCGTCTGCTGGGCATCGCCACCGTAGCATGCGCGCTTGTGGCGACGCCGGGGGTGGCTGAGGCGGCGACTACGGCGGATATTCCTTCGAATGTGAAGATAGCCCAAACAGAGAGCACCAACCCCTACGTTGCCGACACGGTGACGCTCGAGGCGGGTGAGGATTACGTTGTCGGTGGAGAGATCAAGATCAACCATTACGTCGTAAAGGGCGGTACCGAGCAAGATCCGACGCGCATCTATCTCACCGGGAATGCAAGTGTTGGTCACTGGCCTGGTTCCATTAAGGACAAAAGAGGCAGCGGCTACGACGAGCTCTTTGTGCTTGACGGCGGCTATATCGAGTTCATTGGAACCAACGGGAATGGCAGGACTCCCGTCTATTGCAACGGCAAGAGCTTTTTGTCCGACAATGCCGGCAGAAAAGACGGTTACGGCGATGGTGCCGATAAAAACAGGGTCCCCAACAGCCTGAACCTTAAGGTTTCCGGCATCGAGCTTATAACGGTAGGCTCAGGGGTGTCTAAAAGGCCAATTGCGCTGTACGGCACGATGGTCGATGGCGAAACCGCGACCTTCGACAATGTCAAGGTCAGCAAATGGGATTGCACGCCGAACGGTGCGACTTATGGCAGCAGTCACGCGTACAGCAACATCGCAACAGAATATGAAGCCTCTCCGGCTCCGGTAACGATTCTCAGCTCGGCGAACGGTGCAAAGAGTTTGGACGTCGCGTTTAGCAACTGTGAATTTACGGATAATGAAGATGACTGCGCTGGTGCGCTAAGCGTCGTAGGCCGTGGGTGCAGGCCCAAGGTTGTGCTCAACAACTGCACCTTCAAGAACAATCAACAAGAATCGATCTGGTGCAAAGAACTTAACGTGCAGGATAAAAATGAGCATACCCATGCTGGCAACATTGTTGTCAATAATGCGGACATTACGCTGAACGGTTGCACCATCACATCGACGCAAGAAGCGGCGAACTATACGCAAGATATGGTTATGACGAGCGCAATTGCGGTGGCTAAAAATTCGACATGCACGCTCAACAATACGCAGGTGAGCGACACTTATGCAGAGGGCACGTACTACCATTCCGATGCGAACACGCGTCGAAACACTGTGTATGCCCGCGGAACGGTGACGCTTGCTGGCAATACGACCATTACAACTAACGGCGAGAAGGGCGCCCGAGGCCTTGCGCTTGACACGCCGGGGATTAATTACTACGGCAAACTGAACATTGCCGACACCTTCACGGGTAAGGTCCAGCTGTCGCTCAAGGACGATCAGCTGGGCGCCTATGCAGGCACGCAGTGGAAGCTTGGCACCTGCGGCATCGAAGAGAGCGACCTGCGCGCTCGTGTTACTACGGACGACCCGAGCGTTGGCATCGGAAGGACAGACGACGGATATGTGTACGCCTCGCGCCTGCCGCACGAACATGTGTGGTCGGTGGAAAAGGCTGCCAACAGCTCATATCAGCTGAAGGTCACCTGCTCCGGCAAGATGCGCCCGAGCGATTGCAGCTACAAAAATGGCTATGCCGTCGAGCTGGGTATCGATGGGGCAACGCCGGATAAGGGAAAGCTGGGCGTTACATACAGCGGCGGAGAAGTCACTCCAACGCTGATGATGTCGAATAAGGACGGCTATGCTAGGGACGATATCGTCTCGAAGGGCGACGTCTATATCTCCGGCTCTAGGTATTACAAGCTTACGAAGTGGGGCGACAGCGCGGGCGAGGCGCTGGAGCATGTTCCTACCGATGCGGGGATTTACCGTATCGAGTCTACGGTTAAGGTCAAGGGCCAGGAGGGCGACCTGACGCTTGCTCGCGAGTTCCAAATAAGACCGCTGGAGTTGAGCAAGGTCAGCGGACTCACGTTTGAATTCAATGACGGCGGAACAGACACCACGGTTGATGGTGAGAAAGCCCGTGCGTACCCGTGGACGGGTAAGACGATCAAGCCCAGTTTCTCTGTCAAGATTTATAACTACGGCTCTCAAAGCTGGTCGTACTTTGTCAAGGACAATGACTACGTGATTGACGGCGATTCGACGTATAGCACAGTGAGCGCGATCGATCCCCCCAGCTCCAATTCCTACTTCCCGTACTATCAGATCTATATCAAGGGTACGGGTAACTATACGGGTTCGGCATACGCAAACTGGACCATCACAGGTACGCAGTTTGAGAACGTGACGGCAGAGGGATTCGAGGGCGTCTACGACGGACAGCCTCACGGCGTCAACATTTCGGTGTCAAATGCCCCTGCCGACATGACGATCGAGTACAGCTTTGATGAGGGCGACAGCTGGACAACGGAGGCGAAGAGCTATACGGACGTTCAGCGTAACCGTAAGGGCGAGATCTGCTCCGTAACGGTCGATTACCGCATCACCGCGAAAGACTATGTGACAAAGAGCGGGTCGGTTGAAATCAAGATCACGCCGGCCAGGCAGCCTGTTCCGTGGCGTTATATCGCTAGCGAAGGCACGGGTGTCAAGGTCAAGGACCAAAGTGCGCATTTGCTCGAGGATGGGTCGCTCTCCAACTTGAATAAGACCTATGAGTGGAGAAAATACGGGGACACATACTGGGAGTCCATCGGTGCCGGTAAAACTTCGGTCGATGGACTGCCTGCCGGAAAGTATGAGGTGCGCTTCAAAGCGGACAACAACCACTACGCTTCGGGGGCTAACGTCTTCGAAATTGCGGAGGGTCCTTGCGCGTCCGCTGACGGTACTTGGTATAAGACCGAGGGTTCGAATGGCGCTCACTGGCAGGTGTGTCGATGCGGCAAGAAGCTCAACGAAGACACGCATGTCTTCTCTTGGGAGGAAGTTAAGGCTCCCACCACCGAGAAGCCCGGTCTAAAGCGGTATCAATGCTCCACGTGCGGCTATGTCCTGCGCGAGGAGGAGATTCCTCCGGCGTGCATCGGCGGTTATGTCGGCGTGTATGACGGCAACGAGCATGCCGTGAGCGTTGACCTTAAGGATGACGCGACGGCTCAGTTCAGCATCGACGGTGGCGTCACGTGGAAAACGGATGCTCCCACAATCAAAAACGTCGGCAAGACCACTGTCGACTATAAGGTGACCACCTCTGGTGCTTCCGACATCAAGGGTCAGGTGACGCTCGAGGTGACGCCGCTTGCGATCACGGTGGCGCCTGCTGCCGCATCTAAAACGTATGGCGACCCGGATCCCGACTTTACCTATGAAGTGACGGCCGGCTCTCTTATGGAGGGTGATACGCTTTCTGATATTACGTATAAGCGTGATGAGGGCGAGAGTGTTCTGACCGGTTATAAGACGTACAAGGTGACGGCTTCTCAGAAAGAGGGCGCCAACGCTAATTACGACATTACGTTTGAGGCGGGCGAGTTCACCATTACGCGCCGTACTATCGATGTGAAGTGGACGGTTGGACAATACGTTTACAACGGCCAAGAACAGGGCCCTACGGCAGAGATAACCAATCTGGTTAACAACGACGACGTGTCTCTCAAGGTCGTTGACGCCGCAAAGGTAAATGCCGGTATGTATACGGCGAAGGTGACTGGGCTCGTCGGTGAGGATAAGGTTCTCGCTAATTACCGCAAGCCGTCGGGCATCGAGTGCAAGTACGCTATCGCCAAGGCCAAACGAGACAGCGCTCCCAATGTAAAGGCGACGGCGGAGACCGTGAGCGGCAAACACGACGGCACGATTGAAGGTGTCGATACGTCGATGCAGCTGGGTAAGCCTAGCAAGCAGATGATGTTCATCAAGACAAGTGATCTGGCCGATGGCGACAAGCTTGAGAATCTTGCGCCCGGTTCCTATCGCCTGTGCTACGGGGCGACGACGAATTACGAAGCCTCCGAGATCGTTACCGTTACGATTGCCGCTGGCCGCAAGCTCAAGGTAACGCTGCCGGCCGAGCAGACGGGCTACACGCTCACGGCTGACGCGACCGAGCTCGACTGGCATGGCTCCGCGACGCTTAAGATTACGGTTGCGGATGGCTATTACGCGACCAAGGGTCTTGCTGTTAAGGCAAACGGGGAGACCATCAAGTCCAGCGAACAGGGTGTTTACCAGCTTTCTAAGGTAGAGAAAGATGCCGTGATTACCGTTGAGGGTATCGCCAGGCACGAGCCCGATGGTGCCGGCTGGAAGAGCGACGGTTCTTCTCACTGGCATGTTTGCACGTGCGGTGAGCGGATTGACGTTGCCGAGCATTCCTTCGAGTGGATAATCGACGAGAAGCCTACGGTCGAGAAGCCTGGGTCTAAGCACCAGCATTGCTCTGTCTGTGGTTACGATTCTCCCGAGAAAGTTGTGATTCCGTCAGCCTCTGTTGCTGGCTACTCCGGCGAGTATGACGGCAAGGTCCACACTGCCGATGTCTCGGCCCTGCCCGAGGGCACGGCGGTCCAGTACAGCATCGACGGTGGCGTCAATTGGTCTGCCACGGTCCCCGAGATCAAGAACGTCGGTACCCTGCCGTTCAAGTACAGCGCGACCGTCGACGGAGCCGCTATCGAGGGCGAGGCGGAACTTGTGGTCACGCCGCGCAAGGTCACTGTGACGGCGTCCGATGCCTCCAAGACGTACGGCGACGATGATCCCGCGCTGGGCTCGGAGGTCACTGAAGGCAAACTCGTGGAGGGCGAGTCCCTTGAGGGCATCACCGTCTCCCGCGAGGCCGGCGAGGCCGTGCGCAAGGGCGGCTACGCCGTGACGGCATCGCAGTCCGAGGGCGCTAACCCCAACTACGAGATTACGTTCGTTGATGGCAAGTTCATCATCACCAAGCGCGAGCTCACCGTGGAGTGGGACGCCACCGCTGAGTTCACCTACGACGGCGAGGAGCACTGCCCCATGGCGGACCTCGGCAACGTCATGGGCGATGACGACGTCTCCGCGTACGTCGACGGTGCTGCGGTCAAGGCCGGCGCCTACACGGCGGAGATCACCGAGCTGATGGGCGCCGACAAGGGCAACTACAAGCTGCCAGCAACGGGCCTGACGTGCAAGTTCTCCATCAAGAAGGCTCCCAAGGGCGCACCGGTGGTCCAGGGTGTGGCCGAGACCGTCAGTGCCAAGGCTGATGGCAAGATCACGGGTGTCGACGTCGCTATGGAGTGGCGCGCCAAGGACTCGGATGAGTACCAGGCCGTGGAAGAGGGCGCGACCGAACTCTGCGGTCTTGCTGCGGGTACATACGAGGTGCGTTATCGCGTCGATGACGACCACGAAGCTTCTGCCGCGACCAAGGTCACAGTTGCCGAAGGCCGCAAACTCGTCGTGACGCTGCCCGCCAAGCAGGTCGGCTACAAGCTTACGGCTGACGCGACCGAGCTCGACTGGCATGGCTCTGCCACCCTCACTATCAGCATCGAGGATGGCTACTTTGCCGACTCCCTCACCTATGTCGTCAAGGTCAACGGAGGCGCCGTGACGCCCAACGAACGCGGCGAGTTCACCGTCCAGGACGTCGAGGGCGACGTGAGGGTAACGGTCGAGGGTGTGCACAAGCACGAGGCCGTGAACGATAAGTGGCTCTCCGACGATAACGCGCACTGGCACGAGTGCACCTGCGGCGAGAAGATCGACGAGGCTGCGCACACCTTTGAGTGGGTTGTCGACAAGGCGCCCACGGCAACCGAGGCTGGCTCCAAGCATCAGCAGTGCACGGTCTGTGGACATGCGTTGCCTGCAGTCGAGATTCCGGCTGCCGCTATCGCTGGCTACTCCGACGAGTACGACGGTGCGTATCATACGGTCGATGCGACGAGACTGCCCGAGGGCGCGACGGCCCAGTACAGCACCGACGGCAAGAACTGGTCCTCCGAGGCCCCCAAGATCCGCGACGTTGGCACACTGACTGTTTCCTATAAGGTGACGATCGACGGTACGACCGCCGAGGGCGAGGTCACGCTCGAGGTCAAGCCGTGCCCGATCACGGTTGCGGCCGACGATGCCTCCAAGACCTATGGCGAGGCCGACCCCGTGTTTACGTGGACGATCACATCCGGCGAGCTTGTCGAGGGTGAGAGCCTTCAGGGTATTGAGATCGAGCGCGAAGATGACGACAACGTGCGCGAGGGCGGCTATGCTCTGCAGCTGACGCAGCCCGAGGGTGCAAACCCCAACTACAGCATCACGTTCGTCGATGGCGCGTTCACCATCAACCAGCGTCTGCTCACTGTGACGTGGGGCACCACCGAGTTCACCTATGACGGCAAGGAGCACTGCCCTGTGGCCACGCTCGGCAATGTTATCGGCAATGATGACCTCGGCGCGACCGTCGAGGGCTCTCAGACCGAGGTCGGCACCTCTTATAAGGCGACCCTCACCGCGCTGACGGGCAAGGCAGCGGGCAACTACGCGCTGCCCGCCGATGGCTTGACCTGCGAGTTCTCCATCAAGAAGGCCGCCCAGGACGCGCCGAAGGTCCAGGCCGAGGCCGAGACCGTGAGCGGCAGGCACGACGGCAAGATCGCGGGCGTCAACGCGACGATGGAGTGGCGCGCCAAGGGTGCCGCCGAGTACCAGGCCGTGGGCGAGGGCGTGACCGAGCTCGAGGATCTCGCCGCCGGCGTGTACGAGGTGCGCTACCAGGCCAAGGCCAACTACGATGCCTCCTCTGCTACCGAGATCACCGTGGCTGCCGGCCGCAAGCTGGTCGTGGCGCTGCCGACTAACCAGCAGGGCTACACGCTTACCGCGACGGCAACCGAGCTCGACTGGCACGGCTCCGCAACGCTTACCGTGAGCATCGACAGCGCGTACTTTGCGGGCAAGGGCTACGCCGTCAAGGTCGATGGTAAGGCCATCGAGCTCTCCGACAAGGGCACCTATGAGCTCAAGGATGTCGAGGGCGACGTGAATGTGACGGTCGAGGGTGTCCTCAAGCACGAGTCCGACGGCACGGGCTGGGCGCACGATGCCAAGAATCATTGGCATGTCTGCCGCTGCGGCGACATCATCGACAAGGCGGAGCACACCTTTGAGTGGGTCGTCGACTGGCCGGCGACGGTCGAGGCCAAGGGTGAGAAGCATCAGGAGTGCACCGTCTGCCACGAGAAGGGCAAGACTGAGGAGATCGCGATTCTGGCGCCCGAGATCACCGACGGCAAGGGTCAGACGATGGTGGTCGAGGCCGCCAAGGACCTGACCTTCCGCTCGAGCGCGCCGCTCGAGTTCTTCCGGAAGGTGCTGGTTGACGGCAAGGAGGTCGCGCGCGAGAACTACGAGCTCACAGAGGGCTCCACGATTGTGACGCTCAAGGCGAGCTTCCTGAATACGCTCGGCGTGGGCGAGCACACGCTGAGCGTGGTCTCGACCACGGGCACGGCCGAGACGACCTTTACGGTCGCCGAGGCTGCCAAGCCCGCTCCTGGCCAGACCACTACGACTACTACGACCACGACTACGACTTCCAAGCCTAAGAAGAAGGCTGGCAAGGAGACGTTGCCTGAGTCCGGCGACAGCACGTATGTCATGGCTGGTGCCGTACTCGCAGTCGGTGTGGCAGCTCTGCTGCTGGCGTGGGCCATGAAGCGCCGCGCTTAACTGCATGCCAGTTCCCAGCGGGTCCGGATCGAGCGATCCGGACCCGCTTCTATGCCCACCGCCTCTTGGGCCAAGGCAAAACGGGCCGCTCGAACCGTGCGGCAGGTCCATTTTCGACTATCCTCAGCTTGCCAGTTCGAAAATGGACCTGCCGCATGATTGAATCTTTATTTCAACTTTACACCTAGGTTTACAGCTGTCTTGTCAGCTGTAAACCTAGGTGTCATACTAAAGCCCCAAGATTCGCCAAAAGAGAGGGGCCTTGATGGCACAGAGCGCGAACATGGATGCGTCGGAGCTTGCACGCGATATCGCGGCCGGCCTAGCATCGGCAACGACGGCAACGGAGCGCGCGGCACTGGTGCCCACAGAGCTCGTCGAGGCCATTCAGCAACTAAAAACTCAACGTGACGCGGTGATCCTGGCGCACTACTATGTGGCGCCCGAGGTCCAAGCCGTTGCCGATTACGTCGGCGACAGCTTCTACCTGGCAAAGCTCGCCAAGAGCCTGCCGCAGCAGACCATCGTGCTGTGTGGTGTGGAGTTTATGGGCGAGAGCGCCAAGCTGCTCAATCCCACCAAGACCGTGCTGCTGCCCGAGCCGGGCGCGGACTGCCCCATGGCTCACATGGTCAAGCGCGAGACGGTCGACGCGGCGCGCACCGAGTACGGCGACGACCTTGCCGTGGTCTGCTACGTCAACTCGACGGTCGAGATCAAGAGCTGGAGTGACGTGTGCGTTACCAGCTCCAACGCCGTCAAGATCGTCTCCGAGCTGCCGCAGCAACACGTCCTGTTCATCCCCGATCAAAACCTGGGCCGCTTCGTAGCCGAGCAGGTGCCGCAAAAGCACGTCATCCTCAACAATGGCTACTGCCCGCGTCATCACATTATTACCGTCGAGCAGATTGTCGATGCACAGGAGGCGCATCCCGACGCGCTCGTGCTGGCGCACCCCGAGTGCAAGGCCGACGTCCTGGCCGAGGCCGACTACATCGGCTCCACTGCCGGCATCATCAAATATGCCGAGGAGTCGGACGCGAGCGAGTTCATCATCGTGACGGTCCGCGGCGTGCTCTACGAACTTGAGCGCCGCTGCCAGGGCACCGGCAAGAAGTTCTACTTCCCTGCGGTGCAGCCCACCTGTGTCAACATGGATCTCATCACGCTCGAAAAGCTCGTGCACTGCCTGGAGACGGGCGAGGTCGAGGTGCAGATTGGCGTGTCGGACGAGGCCGCCGATCAGGCCAAGCTCACGCTCGACCGCATGCTCGAGTACGCGGCGCGCTAAGCCAATGTGACATGAGGGACCATCCCTTATGCCACATTACAAGGGAGAGGATTCCTGTGGAAACCAAACAATACCCCGATATGGAGTGCGACGTCGTCATTGCCGGTTGCGGCGTGGCAGGCCTGTATGCGGCTCTCAATCTGCCGACGAGCACGCGCGTGATCATGCTCTCCAAGGGCGCGGTCGACGAGTGCGACTCGATGCTCGCGCAGGGCGGCATCTGCGTACTACCCGAGGGTTCTGACTACGATGCCTTCTTTGAGGACACCATGCACGCCGGCCATTACGAGAACCGCCGCGAGAGCGTCGACATCATGATCCGCTCAAGCCGCTCGGTCATCAACGACCTGCTGGCCATGGGCGTGGACTTTGAGCGCAAGGCCGACGGCAGCCTCGACTTTACCCGCGAGGGCGCGCACAGCCGCCCGCGCATTGCCTTCCATGCCGATATTACGGGCAAGGAGATCACAACCAAGCTGCTCCAGGCCGTTCGCAAGCTGGACAACGTGCAGATTTTGGAGCACGTGGCCATGACCGACATCCTGACGGGCGAGCGCGATGGCGCCACGGTGTGCACCGGTGTCGTCGCCGTTTCCGTGGACGAGGGCAACTCAGTTCGTCCCGCCGACGAGCTGGCAAATGCCGCCGAGGGCGTGCATGCTGGCGAGCCGTTTAAGATTCATGCCCGCCACACGCTGTGGGCGACGGGCGGCATCGGCGGCGTATACGACCATTCGACCAACTACCCGCAGCTCACAGGCGATGCCTGCTACATCGCGCAGGAGCACGGCATCACGATGGAGCACCTGGACTACGTGCAGATTCATCCCACGGGACTGTTTTCGCCGCAGCCGGGCCGCACCTTCCTGATCAGCGAGAGCTGCCGCGGCGAGGGCGCGATTCTGCTCAACGCCGCCGGTGAGCGCTTTACCGACGAACTGCAGCCGCGCGACGTTGTCGCCGCCGCTATTCGCGAGCAGATGAAGCAGGACGGCACCGAGCACGAGTGGCTGAGCTTTGCTCCCGTCGAGCGCGACGTGGTGACCGGGCACTTTGCCAATATCCGCGCGCGCTGCCTGGAGGACGGCCGCGACATCTTGGACGAGCCCATTCCCGTCACACCCACGCAGCACTACTTTATGGGCGGCGTATGGGTCGACAAGGACGGCCACACTTCGATGCCCGAACTCTACGCCGCCGGCGAGACGGCCTGCAATGGCGTGCACGGCAAGAACCGCCTGGCTTCTAACAGCCTGCTCGAGTCTCTGGTTTGGGGCCGCCGCGCCGCGTGGTATATGCGCACCGGCGAGTCGCTAGCCGTGGAGCAGGCCGGTGAGCCCGCGCTTGACGGGCGCCACCGCGCCCTGAGCGCCGATGCCCTTGCAATCGATGATTTGGCCCGTGCCGCCGGCACGCAGGCCGTGGAGGAGTAGACCATGAATCCCATTACTATGAAGCTCGTCGTCGATGACCTGATTTTGCAGGCTCTGCGCGAGGACATCACGTTTGAGGACGTGAGTACGGTGAGCGTGTGCCCCACGGCGCGCCCCGCTACCGTTGAGCTCATCGCCAAGGCCGACGGCATTATCGCCGGTCTGGACGTGTTCGCTCGCACCTTTGAGCTGCTGGATTCGCAGAGCTCGGTGCTGTTTGATG